>DATNFD010000077.1:0-6499 GCA_035606555.1 Occallatibacter sp. | reverse complement strand
CGTATGGAAATATCCCGGTTGCGTCACCTGTGCCATGCCATCCGTGATGGTTTGCCAGTTCTCCGGATCGATTGGCAGAGTTGCATCGGCAGTTCCAGGCAGATTCTCATACAGATCCTTCCGGAACTCCGCGGGCAACTGATCCGGAAATACTACGTGCGGCCGAACCAGATGCCCCTCTGATGCGATGCCGCCAATAATCCGCGCCAGCTGAAGCGGTGTCGCCGCTACCGCGCCCTGTCCAATTGAAACGTCGAGCGTCTCATCCGGATACCACCTGCGATGATAATTCTTCATCAACCAGCGCTGGCTAGGCATCAGACCCGACTGCTCTCCCGGCAGATCGATTCCGGTCTTCTGGCCGAATCCGAATGCTGTAGCGTACTTCGAAATGCGATCGATTCCGAGCTTGTCGCCAAGCTGGTAATAGAACGTGTCGCATGAGTAGGGGATCGCATTATGGATATCCACCGCGCCGTGCTTCTCATCGCAGTGATGGAAATAGCCGTAAGGGCCCCAGCCGCCAGTGCAGTTCACGTGCATGTTCTGGGCCACGCCTTCCTGCAAACCCGCCACCGACATCAAGATCTTGAAAGTCGAACCCGGCGCCAGTTGCGCCTGGATTGCCTTGTTCATCAGCGGGTGATCCGGATCGGTGATCAGCTTGTTCCACTCCCCGCGATCGATCTTCACTGCGAACAGATTTGGATCGAAACTCGGCCGCGACACCATCGCCAGAATCTCGCCATTTCGCGGGTCCATGGCCACAATCGCTCCATTGCGGTCGCCCAGCGCCAACTCCGCCGCCTTCTGCAGGTCGTTGTCGATCGTCAGCTTCAGATCCTGTCCCGGAACCGCATGCTGAATGCCCAGGAATCCAACCTCGCGCCCGTGGCTGTCGACAATCACGTCGCGCGAGCCATCCTGTCCCCGCAGGATCGGATCGTACATCTCCTCCACGCCACCCTTGCCCACGACATCCCCGGGCTCGTAAGCCGCATAGCGAATCTGATTCAGATCCTCTTCGCTCACCTCTCCCACATATCCGATCAGGTGCGAAGCGAATCCATCCCGCGGGTACAGCCGTCGCTCTCCCTCGATCGTCTCCAGCTCCGGCAGTTCATTCCGATGCGCTTCGATAAACGCCTGCTCATCCGCAGTCACATCTTCCTTAATCGGAATAGGCTGGTACCCAGGGGACAAACGGTACTTGTGCAGCGTCGCCTTTAACTGGTCGAGATCGAGATGCAACCCGCGCGCAATCATCGGCAGATCGGCATCTACATTTCTGTTTTGCTCGCGAACCAGAAAGCATGAGACGGACGGATAGTTATCCACGATGAGCCGGTTCTCGCGATCGAATAGCTTGCCCCGCGGAGCCAGAATAGGCACTTTGCGAATGCGGTTCTGTTCGGCAAGCATCCTGAAGTTCTGCGCGCCCAGAATCTGCAGCCGCCAAAGACCGGCAGAGAGCGCCAGGATTAGCCCAAGAATGGCGTATTGGACCACCGCGAGCTTGATGGTGGACAGCTTTTCGCCGCGTGTGACCTTGTCATAAACCATGTGAAGCTACTACTAGGATACCCCTATCCTGAATTCTCCATTGATCGTGCCTGCCCGCGCCAGCCCAGTTCTTTCGTGCCGCGAACCAACGTACTCCATTGCCCACCGGCTAATCGCGAATCTTCGTCCGATCCAGAACAGGGAAGAGCACCAGGGCGATCACCGAGTTGCCAAAAGCCTTGTACAACTCCGACATCCAGTTCGTGTCCACAGACATGCCCAGCAGGAAACGGATAACAAAGAAATAAGTCGCGCTGCCAACCAGCGACAGAACAAACGTCATCACCAGCCTGACCGCGTGGTTCTCCACGTTCACCAGGATCCCGATCGTAGCCGCAAGATAACCGACCAGAGTCTTTGCAATTCCGTTGATTCCGATCGGGTGGCCGCTTAACGCATCTTCAAAGATCCCCAGAACCCCGCCAAGGATTGATCCTTGAATCGGGTTGCGCCGGCTCAACGCAAAAAACACCGTGATCACCAGCGGCAGGTCGAACCAGGCGAATCGACCCAGCACTCGCGGCAGCCACGCCTGCAGGACAACTGCAAGCACAGGCACCAGCGCGTAGATCAACGCCGGGTAGCGGTGAATCTCAAATTCGCGGCGTGCATCAGCCGATAGCACCGACATGGTTATTGCTTATCCCCCTGCGGTGCTGGTACCGGGCTCGATTGATTGGCTGGCTTTGATGGCTGCGGCTTCCTCGGCACTGCCTGTCCGCTGTCCTGTGTCGCGCCCCCCGAAGGCGTCGTATTTTCTGGCGTAAACCGGTCCGGGTGAATCGCCATCGGCGGCCGCGATACTGGATTCGGATTCGACGTATCGTTCAATGGCTGCTGATCCGCCGGCAGGTTCGGATCGACCAGCCCCGGCAGCTTTTCCGCCATGCCCTCTGAGGTTTTCTGCTTCTCGGCTTCCGCCCCTTTCAGAGCCTCGCTGGTAGCAATGTCCTGCTGCTGCTCCTTTGAGAATTCCGGCTCTGTCGCCGTGATCACCAGCACCTCATCCAACTGATCAAGGTGAGCAGCCGGTTTCAGTATCACGTCCACAAATCCATCGCGTTCCGGATCGTTCATCACTTTTTCGACTACGCCCACCGGCAATCCGCGGGGAAAAATCTGGTCGCCCCCCGCGGTCAGCACCTTGTCGCCCGCCTTGATGCGCTGGTCGCTGATCACGTCTACAATCTCCGGCCTGCCCTGCGCATTCCCGCGCAGAATCCCGCGAATCCGCGTCGACTCCATAATCACGCCTGCGCCGCTCGTTTGATCATTGATCGCCAGCACCTGCGCTGTGTGCCCGAACACGTCGCGAACCTTCCCCACAATGCCGTCCGGCGTAATCACCGCCATGTCGCGATCGATGCCGTCCTTCTTGCCTTTGTTGATAGTGAAAACCCGCGACTGCTCAGTGCCGCTGGTTCCAATCACTTCGGCCGGCAATGTCTTGTAAATGTACTTCTGCTGAAAATTCAGCAGCGCCTGCAGACGCTGTCCCTGCTTGGCATCTTCCAGCAGCGCAGCCTGCTCGAGCCGCAGCCGGTCTACCGTCTTCTGTAGATCGGCGTTCTGCTCCCGCACATGCCGCAGGTAGAAATAGTTGTTCCATATCCAGGAGATTCCCGAGCCGGTGTTATGCAGGATCTTCTCCGGCGGGCTCACAATTCCATTCGCCCAAAGCCGGATGAGCCGAACCTCCTGGCCATCGCCCTGCCCGCTGTTCGCGCGCCGCACCTGCATGGCAAGACCCAGAATCTGCGCCACCAGCAATGCCAGCAGCACCAGCAGATTCCGATACCGAACTACAAACGATTCCATGGGAAGCCAGTGGTCAGCAGTCAGTGGTCAGTAATCAGCAACTTGTCCTCGGTCACGCCGAGACTGATCACTGACCACTGATCACTGTCCACTGCTTTAGTCAATCTTGATTTTTCTCAGCAGCCTGAAATCCGAAAGCATCTTTCCGGTTCCCAGCACCACTGAAGCCAGCGGATCGTCAGCCACCGACACCGGCAGCCCAGTTTCTTCCCGGATCCGCTTGTCGAGATTCTTGATCAGCGCGCCGCCACCCGTGAGCACAATGCCCCGATCCGAGATATCGGCCGACAGTTCCGGAGGTGTCCGCTCCAACGCCACGCGAATCGCATTCATGATCACCGCGATGCACTCGCCCAGTGACTCGCGAATTTCGCTGTCGTCAATCGTGATCGTCTTCGGCACGCCTTCGATCAGGTTGCGTCCTTTGATCTCCATCGTCAGCGGCTTGTCCAGCGGATACGCCGACCCGATCTCAATCTTGATCTGTTCCGCAGTCCGTTCGCCGATCAGCAGGTTGTACTTACGCTTCAGGTAGTTTGTGATCGACTCGTCCATCTGGTTGCCGGCCATGCGCACCGACCGCGAATAGACAATACCCGAAAGCGAAATCACGGCGATGTCCGTCGTTCCGCCGCCGATATCGACAACCATGTTGCCGCCCGGCTCCGTAATCGGCAACCCCGCTCCGATCGCCGCAACCATGGCCTGCTCAACCAGGTAAACTTCGCTGGCCTTCGCGCGATACGCCGAGTCCTCGACTGCCCGCTTCTCCACCTGCGTAATCTCAGACGGCACGCCGATCACAATCCGCGGATGCACCAGCATCTTGCGGTTGTGAGCCTTCTGGATGAAGTAGTTCAGCATCTTCTCGGTGACTTTGAAATCCGCGATGACGCCGTCCTTCATCGGCTTGATGGCTACGATGTTGCCCGGGGTACGGCCCAGCATGTCCTTGGCTTCCTTGCCGACAGCCTCCACCTCACCGGTGTTTTTGTTGATCGCCACGATGGAGGGCTCATTGACCACGATGCCCTTGCCGGCAGCGTAGACCAGTGTGTTGGCGGTACCTAAATCAATGGCGAGATCGCTCGAAAACATGCTGAAAAGTGAGCGCAGGCCATGCGACCGCGAAGCGCGCGAAGGATAACCGTTCTGGGACATTTAGAAAGTACTCTACCTCAAAAACATTGTACGGTGACTCTTCCACCGCATAACAATCACCGCTGGTAATAGGGAGCAGGGGGAGCATTTGTAAATACCCCGTTCGCATTACGGTCGGAAGGGAAGAGCGGGAAACCGATGAACTCATTCTAGAGCAGCCAATGTTAGCCTTCTGTGACTTCTGAACATCGGACATGCCCCACCCCCGATACGCTAAAATCAGGTGGCTTTGAGGGACAAACCGCTGGTTCCTGTATCCGGTTTCGGCATAACTCTTCTTCACCGAGTTTGATAACTGATAACTGGCAACCGATAACTGATCTCTGACCCCTGAACTCTGAGCCCTGACTATGACCTACCCCACGTATCACAATCTGATCGGCGGTGAGTGGATGCCCGCTGCGAGCGGAAAAACCACCCTGAACGTCAACCCCGCAGACCACGACGACATCGTCGGCTCCTTCCCATCCTCCGGACCCGAAGACGTCGCCAAAGCCGTCGCTGCCGCCAAAAAAGCCTTCGCCACCTGGCGCCTCGTCCCCGCCCCCAAGCGCGCCGAGATCCTTGTCCGAGCCGGAATTCTCCTCCAGGAGCGCAAAGAGCAGTTCGCCCGCGACATGACCCGCGAAATGGGCAAGGTCCTCGCCGAAACCCGCGGCGACGTCCAGGAAGCGATCGACGAAGCCTTCTATGTTGCCGGCGAAGGCCGCCGTCTCTTCGGCCAGACCACTCCATCTGAACTCCAGAACAAGTTCGCCATGTCCATCCGCATGCCCGTCGGCGTCGTCGGACTCATCACGCCATGGAACTTCCCCATGGCCATCCCCAGTTGGAAGCTCTTCCCCGCGCTCGTCGGCGGCAACACCTGCATCATCAAACCCGCCACCGATACGCCTCTCTCCACCTACAACCTCGTGCAGACCCTCGTCGACGCCGGCCTGCCCGAAGGCGTGGTCAATATCGTCAGCGGTAGCGGTGGTTCTACCGGCAATGCGCTCATCGAACACCCCGACGTCCGAGCCATCAGCTTCACCGGGTCCAGCGAGGTCGGTTCCCACGTAGCCCAGCGCGCAGCCGCGACCTTTAAGCCCGTTTCCCTCGAGATGGGCGGCAAGAACGCCCAGATCGTCCTCGATGACGCCAACCTCGAGCTCGCGCTCGAAGGCGCGCTCTGGGGAGCCTTTGGCACCACGGGCCAGCGCTGCACCGCCACCAGCCGCATCCTCCTGCAGAAGGGAATCTCTCGCAAATTTACAGACGAGTTCGTCGCCCGTGCCCGGGCTCTGAAAATCGGCAACGGCCTTGATGAATCCGTGCAGGTCGGTCCCCAGGTCAACAAGGGGCAGATCGAAACCTCTGCGCGCTACGTAGATATCGCAAGGGGTGAAGGAGCGGAGCTCCTCTGCGGTGGACACGCGCTCACCACAGGCGACTTCGCCAAGGGGACCTTCTTCGAGCCGACTATCTTCGGCGGCATCACGCCCACCATGCGCCTTGCCCGCGAAGAAGTCTTCGGCCCAGTCGTCGCCATCCTCGAGTTCGACACCTTCGAGCAGGGCATAGAGATCGCCAACTCCATCGAGTACGGCCTCTCCAGTGCCCTCTATACCAAGGACCTCAACCGTGCCTTCGCCGCCATCCGCGACCTCGAAGCCGGCATCACCTACATCAACGCCCCAACGATCGGCGCAGAAGTGCACCTGCCCTTCGGCGGAGTCAAAGCCACCGGCAACGGCCATCGCGAAGGCAACGGCGCCATCGACTTCTTCACCACCTGGAAAGCCGTCTACGTCGACTACAGCGACAAACTCCAGCGCGCCCAAATCGACAACGCGTAATCACAATCTGGACATTGCAACAATGTGGGTGCCCCAGGTCTCGATTCTGAGACCAGGGATCAGAGGTCTGGGTCTCCGACACCATTCTGTTAGAACGACAAACCGGATCTTACAGATCT
>DATNFD010000076.1:0-19860 GCA_035606555.1 Occallatibacter sp. | reverse complement strand
CAGTCACGCTCGATAACCAGACTTATACGGTGATTGGCGTGCTTCCTCGTGAGTTCCAGTTTGCTCCGCGTGCGGCGGAACTCTGGGTGACGATCCACGATTCTGGCACGTGCGAAAGGGATCGCTCATGCCGGCCGTTCTACGGACTTGCGCGGCTCAAAGATGGAGTCACTGTGTCAGGCGCGCTCGCGAATATCAATGCCATCGCTGCGCAGCTTGAAAAGCAATACCCCAAGAGCAACCGGGGACAGAGCGCGCTGATAGAGCCGTTCAGGCTGTCGATAGTTGGCGAGATGCGACCCATGCTTCTGGTCCTGCTTGCCGGGGCGGTGCTGCTTCTGCTGATTGCATGGGTAAACGTCGCGAGTCTCTTGCTCGTTCGCGCTGAGAGACGGCGACGCGAGATGGCAGTGCGCGGTGCGCTCGGTGCTTCCTCCGTTCGACTGATCCAAGGTTTGATGATCGAGTCGGCTCTTCAGGTGATTTTGTCTGCGGCCCTGGGGCTCGGAGCGACCTGGGGTGCCGTTGATCTTACCTCTTCCTTCATCCCCGAACGCGTGATGAGAGGAATGCCGTATTTCAAAACGGTCGGTTTTGACTTTCGAGTGGCGCTCTTCGCCGGGGCTGTTTTGCTCACGTCATTGGCGGTGTGTACTGCTGCCCCGATGTCGCGTCTGTGGGTCATGGATTTGCGCGCAAGTCTCGCGAGCGGGGCACGGAGTTCTTCGAGCGCGTGGAGACGGTTCGGGTCGAATCTGGTTGTTGTCGAACTGGCACTCGCCATCATTTTGCTTGTGGCAGCGGGACTGCTCGGAAAGAGTTTCTACCGAATTATCCATGTGGATCTGAACTTTAATGCTGCCGGGCTCGCGACGCTGGAGATCGATGCAAACACCGGGTACGAAACGGCTGCCCGGCAACTTGCCTTATCGCATCGACTCCTCGAAACGGTCGAGAGTATTCCTGGAGTTGAGAATGCCGGGACGGTGACGCGCCTGCCTGTGACCTGCAACTGCGACGCCGCCGATTATCGCGTGCTGGGTCGCTCGTGGAATGGCGAACAGCAGCAGGTCGTCTCGAACACGGTGAGCGCTGGCTACTTTCGTGTCGCACAAGCCCGCATGCTGAGCGGTCGGATGTTTGCCGAGACAGACGATGCCTCGCATCCGGCGGTTGCGGTAATCAACCGGACCATGGCACAGCAGTTCTTCCACGGCGAGGATCCCATCGGACAAACGATCGGAGATCAAGCGCTCTCTCCCGATTCGCTGCGCCAGGTTGTCGGGGTCGTCGATGACATCCGCGAGGGTGCGCTTAATGAATCCGTCCGGCCAGCGGTGTATTTCGCGGTGAATCAAAAACCGGGCAACTACGGCTTCCTTGTCGTTCGCACCCGGCAGAGTCCTGCGGTGGCGCTTCCGGCAATCGTATCGGCGATTCACAGGCTCGATCCTTCGATCGGCGTCCGCAATGAGTTCACGATGACGGAGCACATTCATGATGGGCAAGCGTCGTACTTGCGCAGCTCGGCGGCAATATTGGTGGGATCGTTCGCGGGGTGTGCTCTGTTGCTCGGTGTTGTCGGGCTCTATGGGGTGATTGCGTATTCCGTGAGTCAACGGACGCAGGAGATCGGCGTTCGCATGGCGCTGGGCGCTGAGCGGGCAGCGATCAGCATGCTCATTCTTCGTGAAGCTACCAATCTGGTGCTGCTGGGGATCATGTCTGGAATAGCCGGTTCGTTCTTCACAGGGCGTTTTCTCAGGAGCCTTCTTTTTGGTGTGCGGTCGTGGGATCTGTCCGTGCTCGCCGCGATCAGTTTGACTCTTGGGGCAGCAGCTCTCATGGCGGCGTGGATACCGGCTCGGCATGCGGCGGCGACTAATCCAATGAAAGCGCTCCGGACTGAATAGGAGAATCCGATGAACCGGTTCGGGCAGATGTTGCGTCGAGGTAGCCGCTATGAGGAGCTCTCCGAGTCGATGCGTGAGCATCTAGAAGAGAAGATCGCGGACCTGATGGATGATGGCATGACGCGCGAGCAAGCGGAGAGGGCTGCCCGCATCGAGTTCGGCAATATGACTATGTTGGAAGAGCGCGGCCGGCAGGTGTGGCAGTGGTCGTTTGTTGAGACGCTGCCGGCAGATGTCAAGTTTGCGGCGCGACAGATGCGGAAGGCGCCGGCATTTACGGTCACCTGTCTGCTGACCCTGGCGCTGGGAATTGGCGCGAATACTGCGGTGTTCAGTGCCATTAACGCAATCCTTCTTCATCCGCTGCCGTATCAGGATCCCAGCTGTCTTGTTCTGGTTTCAGAAACTCTGCCTCTGATGAATGGCGATAACGCGGTGGGGGTATCTGCGCAGGAGTATCTGGACTACAAGCGGCAGAATAGTGTGTTCACTGACGTGGCAGCATCTGAGCCGGTTGAGTTCAACCTGACCGGCACGGGTCAGCCGCAGCGGGTAAATGCAGCACGTATTTCTGCGACAGCTCTGCCGGTGCTGGGGGTTGCGCCTGAGATTGGGCGCAACTTCACGGAGGCAGAAGATCGTTACGGCTCGGATCATGTGGTGCTTCTGTCCCACGAGTTGTGGGCGAGCCAGTATGGAAGCGATCCGGCGATTGTGGGCAAGGCGATTCATATGGACGAGACGGCGTATATGGTGGTGGGCGTGATGCCGGCGTCGTTCCGATTTCCATTGGACGGCGCGCCGCCCTCAGAGCGCGCCAGCGTATGGTTGCCGATGGCATTTGCGCCCAATCTTCTGAAGCCCGAAAACCGGACGATGGAATTTGGGGTGGGTCTCATCGGCCGTTTGAAGCCTGGGATCTCGACCAGGCAGGCCCAAAGCAATATGGACCAGATCGCAACTCGCTTCATGCGCGAGCATGGCTACGCGGGAACGCTGCGCGTGGTGCCGCATGTTTATCCTTTTGCCGCTCATTCGGTGGAAGGGGCTCGTGCACTGCTAATTCTGCTGGCGGGCGCGGTCTTTTGTGTGTTGCTGATCGCGAGCGCCAACATTGCGAACCTGCTTCTGGCACGAGCGACTTCGCGTCAGCAGGAGATGGCGTTGCGAATTGCGATCGGGGCGAACCGTCTGCGTCTCGTTCGGCAATGCCTGGTCGAGAGTGCATTGATGGGCGTTCTTGGTTCGATCGCCGGCGTCGGGCTCGCAATCGTTCTGGTGGAAGAACTCAGGCGGTTCGGGCCGACGAGTTTGCCACGGTTGCAGGATGTGACCGTGCATCCGATTGTGCTGCTGTTTGCCGTGATGCTTTCGCTGATCACCAGCTTATTCTTCGGATTCGCTCCGGCATGGCGGCTCTCTCGCGTTCCTCCGCAGGCTTCATTGCGCACCGCAAGACAGGCAAGCGGAGATCGGGGAAGTCAAACGCTGCAGAACTCGGTTGCGACTGCGCAGATTGCTCTCGCTTTTGTGCTGCTGATTGCCGGTGGGCTGCTGCTGCGGAGCTTCGTACGGCTGATGGAATCGCCGTTCGGCTTCAATCCGAAGGATGCATTTGTCGTACGCACGGTCTTCGACCAAGTGCGTTATCCAGATCCGGCCAGACGGGATGTGGTGCAGAAGGAGTTGCTGGATCGTCTTTCGCGCTTGCCCGGGGTTGAGTCTGTTGCCGAAGCGACTCATCTGCCGCTGACCGATTCGCGCCAGATCGGGTTTCGCTTGGAACATGCGGCGCCAGACGACTACCAGATTGCGGAAAACTCCCTTGTGAGCTGGGGGTACTTCCGCGCTTTGGGAATTGCTTTGATTGCAGGGCGCGATTTCACGCCTGCTGATCAACGTGAATCTCCGGCCGTTGCGATCATCAGCCGGGCTCTGAGCCGGAAGTATTTCGCGGGACAGAACCCTATCGGGAAACACTTCGAATGGGGCGGTCGCGGGATGTTCACGATCATTGGCGTCGCGGCCGACGTACACATTTCGTCTCTCGATAGTGCGCCGCCGCCGATGATCTACTTCGACATGTTTCAGGTTCAGAGCGGAGTAAGCGGCAAAACTGCCATTATTCTGCGCGGAAGAGGGGCCAATGCTGATCTCCTTCCCTCGATTCGCGGGCAGGTGCGGTCACTGGATCGCGAACTGCCGCTCTATGAAGCGGCGACCCTGCAATCGCTGGTTTCAGAATCGCTGGCCCAGCGAAGCTTCGTGCTTGTGCTGCTGGGGGCTTTTGCGGCGACTGCACTGCTGCTTGCGGCCGTGGGCATCTTCGGAGTGATCTCCTACCTGGTTGCGCAGCGCAGCCGCGAATTCGGAGTGCGGGTGGCGCTGGGAGCAAATCGCTCGCAGATTACTCATCTGGTGCTGGCGCGGGGGGCTTGGATTGCGATCATGGGATGCATTTGCGGATTAGGGCTTTCAGTCTTCGCGTCGCGCCTTCTTCTCGCGAACCTCTACCAAACAAGCCGGTTCGATCCGGCGATGCTCTGCCTTGTACCCCTATTGCTTTTTTTGGTTGTGTTGCTGGCGTCGTGGATCCCGGCGCGGCGGGCTGCAAGGATTGATCCGATGGAGGCGCTACGCGGTGAGTAGGGAATTTTGAGCTTGATGAAAGGGCCTGCCATCTCGAGATGACAGGCCCTTTGGCTTTCTGAAGCATCACTGCATGGTGAGATCTGCGTGAAGCGGAGTGTTGTCGGAGTCAGAGTGCTCTTCAGCGGAAAGAAAACGGTGAGTAACTTTCGCATTCTGTTGTATTTGTGACCACAGTCACAGGGCGGGGTGAATGTGGTCACTGCCCCCGAGGCGATGCAAGAGGAGACTCAGTAACCATCGGGACGGAGAGGCAGCCCGCCTGGATCGCTGTCACATGCTCCGGAACAGAAGCGCCGCTCGATGCCGAATTCAAGGTGGCGCGACGTGAGAAGGTATGAGTTTCGCTACCGGCTTGAAGACCATCATCGTTGCAACCGGCCTTGACGGCAGATCGGACGGAGCGCTCGAGTATGCGCGCAAGCTCGCAGCCGCGTACAACGCCCGGATTGTGCTTGCGCATGGCGTTGACCCGGTTGACTATGCGTCCGTGGCGAGTGTGCCCGGAAAGGTTCTGAGCGGACTCACAGATCAAACCCGCGCCGTATTGGATGAAATGGCGGCTGATCTGATCCGGGAGGGAATTCACAGCCACTCCGAGATCAGGCAGGGCGAAGTTGCGCAGATGCTTGTGGACGTAGCCGAGCAATATCGAGCCGAATTGATTGTTATCGGAACGGAGGGAAGGCAAGGCGCAGGCCCAGTGCTGGTGGGATCAATTGCCGAGCAACTCGTGAGGCTCGCGAAATGCGCTGTTATGGCGGTTGCAGCGGACTATAACGCGGGTGCCTACCGGCCTGTTCCAGGCGGCCCGGTGATGTTGGCAATCGAGCGCAATGAGGCGACGGAGGCGGCGGCGGAGACTGCCTGTTCGCTCGCGGAGACATTCCACAGAACATTGATCGTGGTGCATGCGCGCCGGCCTGCGGAGGCGATCGCATTTCTCAATCCTGTTGCGGGCAACATGAAGGAGTTCGGCATGAAAGAGAGCCGTTTTCCTGTGCGGTGCATTGTGAAAGATGGTAAGCCGGGGGATGCAATCGCAGAAGCAATAGCCCAATATCAACCGAGCATCCTGGTGATCGGGGTGAAGCGCACGAGTGAGACCTCGGGACCGCACGGCACCGCGTTCTCAATTCTCGCTCGTTCGCGCGTACCTGTACTTTGTGTGCCGCCGCCACCGAAAAAGCCTGAGCTGGAGCCCGAGGCCTGTGCTCACGTTCCCGCTGTTTGAGGACATTTGCAATAAGCAGTGACTGCACTGAGCACTTCCTGGTTGAGCGGCGATTGGATCTTGAATTGGGTTCTTCCGATCGAACATTTCCGGGCAGCCAAAACAATCGAGGAACTGATGTGAGGACCGCAGCCGACCAGGGACACAGGTGGATCGATAACCACAACCATGCAAGAGGAGTCGGGATCATGCAAGCAGGGGTGCAGGCAGCAGTGATGTCAGAAAGGCGCGATGCGGCGGCAGCGCGCCCGATTTCGGAGTTGCTGGCGTGTCCGCCCGCAATCGGCAACCTGCTGAATGCTTCGGCGGAATGCATTGCATTTGAGGCTGGAGATGTCATCTTCCATCAGAACGACCTTTGCCAAGGCTTGTATGTGGTTGTGGCGGGACAGCTAATGCGAAAAGCTTCGCGCATCGATGCGCGGCTAACTCTGGGAACTGTGCGGGCGGGAGAGGTGGTTGAACTCGCAGCGATGTTGGGTGATGTACGTCACACCTATACATTGGTGGCTCAGACGAATGGGACCATCATGCGGTTGCCGAAGGAGGCGCTGCATCGCGCATTCCAGTCATATCCTCCGCTGCGCATGCAATTGCTTGAAGAGTTAGCCCGAGAGGTATCAAGAGCATACGCCCTGTGCTGTGCGACTCGACTGGCTGGAGTTCGCAGGCGAAGCTCCAATACTGCGATAGGGTGATCGCCTAAAGCGCCGTTATTTGCAGTGTCGAAGATCACTCTTGTTTCCTCTGAAGAAAGGCTCTTTCACTCTCCATTTGCGCTAGAGATCACATCGAGATGCGCTATACTTTGTACAAACCTTCGGGAAAAGTATGGCTGGCCTTCATTCACATCACCCTCCAGAAGATTGCCTGAATTGTGAACATCGCCATTTGCGGATGTTTTGCAACCTCACACCTGAAGCCCTCCAGGATTTTGACAACATTGGAATCATGATGAGCCATGCACGTGGCGCAAAGCTCTTCACCGAAGGCGATGCCGCGCGCAATGTTTTCATCATCTGCTTCGGCCAGGTGAAGATTTCTTCGACGTCGCGCGACGGCAAGACAATGATTCTGAAGATTGCCGGCCCTGGGGATCTCATGGGGCTGAGTGCGGTCCTGGCAAATGTCCCTCATGAAGTGACTGCGGAAGCAATTGAGCCTTGCCAGGTGAAAACGATTCGCAAACAGGAGTTCATCGATTTTCTCGGACGGCATGGCATTGCCAGCATGCACGCGGCGCAGTCGCTCTCGGGCGAGTATCTGACGGTTTTTCACGATGCGAAGCGGCTGGCGCTGTCGGGTTCGGCTGCGGGGCGGCTGGCGCGTTTGCTCCTGCATTGGGGACGTGCGGCGTCGAATGGAAAGCCGGAGATTCGGTTTACCATGGCGCTGACGCACGAGGAGATCGCGAATATGGCGGGTACATCGCGCGAGACTGTGACCAGGCTTCTGAACCAATTCCGCCGCGACCAGTGGATCATCATCAAGGGCGCAAGTTTAACGATTTCCAAGCCGGATCAATTAGAGAGGCTTACGGCGTAGAGTTTCAGCGTGGATGGATCAAAGGGGTTGCAGCTTGGCTGCGACCCCTTTGTTTCGCGTGGATGCTCGACGCTGATTTGAAATGAGCGCGGATGACAGCCGGTATTTTTCGCGCAGGATTGTGGACAATGATCATTCGCTCACAGATGCCGTGCCGTTGAGGCGGCGGGATTTGATGTCGCGCATGGGCGGCTGGCCGAAGAAGCGGCTGTACTCGCGGTTGAATTGACTTGCACTTTCGTATCCCACTTCGAAGGCAGCGCTGGCTGCATCGAGACCTTCGTTCAGCATCCGTTCGCGCGCAACATGAAGGCGGAGCTGCTTCTGGTACTGCAATGGACTCATGGCCGTAAGGGAGCGGAACTGATGGTGGAGCGTGGAAACTCCCATACGGGCCATGATGGCGAGTTCTTCGACGCGAAGCGGCTTTGCGTAGTTCATGCGTAGCCATTCGACGGCTTTGGCGGTGCGGTGAGTCTGTTCCCCGAGTGTGGCGATGGCGCGAAGGTGCTTGCCCTGGGGACTGCGCAAGAGACGGAAGATGATTTCGCGCTGGATAAGGCCGGCGAGGAAGGGAATGTCGTCGGGAAGATCGAGCAGCGTCACGAGGCGGATGCATGCGTCGAGGAGTTCGACAGACGAGGTGCCGACTGCCATCGCGCGTGCGTCGATCGCATCTTCGCGGAGGTGAAATTCGTGCTGCGAGAGAATTTCGCGGACCATCGGCATTTCAAGATTTAGGATGAGGCCGAGAAGAGGCTGATCTTTGGTCGCGCGAACGACCTGGCTGACAACCGGGAGATCGACCGATGTGAGGAGGAAGTTGGAACCGTCGCAAAGATGGATCGTCCTCCCGACGTTGATGCGCTTCTGGCCCTGAGCGAATACGACGAGGCTGGGCTGGTACGCGGCGGAGATGCAAGGGCTGGGTTCGGAACGACGATACAGACGCAGACCGAGAATTTCGGTGTTTGCGTCGCCCTCTGAAAAGACGCGATCAGCAATTGTGCGGGCGAGCTTAGATTGCAGTTCGGTCAACATCCGATATTCGAAACCGTGCTGTAGTTTCGCGGCTGTCATCTTCCTGATCCCCCGATTTCACCTTAGCGCCTGGCCCCGACGGTGTGTGCACAAAAATGCGGGCAACGACAGGAATAGGCAATAAACAGGAAGGATCGGGATACCGGACACTCCGGTGAGTGCCTTAGTCTTTTCCAGGTAAGAATGATCGAGCTGTCAGATAAACAGGCGTAAATGCCAGCGATCTTTTACACGCACACAATCACGATCACGTATGTTCGATAGAAACTTGCTGCTGCAAGGAGAGAGGTCTATGTACAAAGCGAAAGCTTATGCTGCACCGGGAGCAACGTCGCGTTTGGCGGCCACCACGATTGAGCGGCGCGATCCGAAAGAGACGGATGTGCAGATCGAGATCCTGTTCTGCGGAATCTGCCACTCGGATGTGCATCAGGCGCGAAACGAGTGGAGTGGAGTGATGCCGACGGTTTATCCGTGTGTTCCAGGCCATGAGATTGTTGGTCGGGTCACCAAGGTCGGATCGGCAGTGAAGAAGTTCAAGCCGGGCGATCTGGCGGCTGTGGGGTGCATGGTCGACTCCGACAGGACGTGTCCCGAGTGCAGGGCGGGGCTGGAGCAGTTCTGCGGGAATCCAGTTTTCACCTACAACTTCCCAGACAAACATACGGGAAAGGTCACCTATGGCGGATACTCCGACAGCATTGTTGTGGAGGAGCATTTTGTTCTGCGTGTTCCAGGCAATCTCAATTTGGCGGGAGCCGCGCCTCTGCTCTGTGCGGGCATTACCACCTATTCACCGATGAAGCACTGGGGCGTGGCGAAGGGGAAGAAGGTTGGCGTGGTCGGGCTAGGAGGACTGGGGCACATGGGCGTGAAGTTTGCTCACGCGCTTGGAGCGCACACGGTGGTGTTTACCACTTCACCGAGCAAGAAGGAAGATGCCCTGCGGCTCGGTGCGGACGAGGTGGTGATTTCCAAGGATGCTAATGAGATGAACAAGCATGCGGGCAGCTTCGATTTCATCCTGGATGCTGTGGCGGCAGAGCACGACCTGAATGCATATATCAATCTGCTGGCGCGGGACGGGAATTTGACGATGGTCGGCGCTCCGCAAACGCCGCTGCCGGTGGCGGTGTTCGGGCTGCTGTTCAGGCGCCGGAGTTTCTCAGGCTCGCTGATTGGCGGCATTGCAGAAACACAGGAGATGCTGGATTTCTGCGGGAAGCACAACATCACATCGGATGTTGAGGTGATCCCGATCCAGAAGGTGAATGAAGCATACGATCGCGTAGTGAAGTCCGATGTAAAGTACCGGTTCTCGATCGATATGGCATCACTGAAGTCGGATTAATTCGAGTGCCCGATGCATCTCGCGATACAGCGCGCTGCATCGGTACTTCTTTCAGGCAGGGAAGAGGAGCGGGCAAATGCAGAAGCGGGAGTTGGGGAAAAGCGATCTTGAGGTATCAGCACTTGGTCTGGGCTGCATGGGCCTGAGCTATGGCTATGGTCCGGCAACGGAGAAAGATCAGGCGATCACCGTGATTCGGACGGCCTTCGAACGCGGCGTCACATTCTTCGACACTGCGGAGGCTTATGGCCCGTATAAGAACGAAGAACTTCTCGGCGAGGCCCTCGCTCCGTTCCGCGATCAGGTAGTGATTGCGACGAAGTTTGGTTTCAGCTTTGACGAGAAGGGAGTCATCAATGGAACGAACAGCAAGGCGGAGCACATCCGTGAAGTTGCGGAGGCATCGCTGAAACGGCTCAAGACAGACGTGATCGATCTGCTGTACCAGCATCGCGTCGATCCCGAGGTGCCGATTGAGGACGTTGCAGGCACTGTCAAGGACTTGATTGCGGAGGGTAAGGTCAAGCACTTCGGGATGTCGGAAGCGGGTGCGCTGACCATTCGGCGCGCACATGCTGTTCAGCCGGTAGCAGCATTGCAGAGCGAGTATTCGCTATGGTGGCGCGAACCGGAGGCGGAGATTCTGCCGATTCTGGAGGAGCTTGGGATCGGCTTCGTTCCGTTCAGCCCGCTGGGGAAAGGATTCCTTACTGGCGCCATCAGTGCGGATACGAAGTTCGACAGCAAAGATTTTCGCAACGTTGTTCCGCGATTCAGTGATGAAAACAGAAGAGCAAATCAAAGTCTGGTTGATGTTCTCGGCCAATTGGCGGAGAGCAAAGGTGCGACGCGCGCGCAGATCGCACTGGCGTGGCTGCTGGCCCAGAAGCCATGGATCGTGCCGATTCCGGGCACGACTAAGCTGCACCGGCTGGAGGAGAATCTCGGTGCCGCCGCGGTGAAGCTGTCGAAAGAAGATCTGGGAGAGATTGAGAAGGCACTTTCCGGGATCGAAGTACAGGGTGCGCGCTATCCGGCGCATCTGCAGAAGATGGTTGGACGCTAAGAGAAGGAGAAGGTCCGATGGAGATTAAGCGTGCTGGATCGCAGGCGTCCGGCAAGGGACCTGCGGATTGGTTTACGGGAACGGTTAGAATTGATCCGCTTTTCACTGCACCTGATCCAGCTCTTGTGGCTGGAGCGCTCGTCACGTTTGAGCCAGGCGCGCGAACCGCATGGCACACACATCCGCTGGGCCAGACCCTGATTGTGACTTCTGGATTTGGGCGAGCTCAGCGATGGGGTGAGCCGATCGAGGAGATTCGTCCGGGCGATGTGGTGTGGTTTGCGCCGGGCGAGAAGCACTGGCACGGCGCCGCGCCGACGACAGCGATGAGTCACATCGCGATTCAGGAGAGGCTCGATGGGAAGATGGTCGACTGGCTGGAGCATGTGAGCGATGAGCAATACGGTAAAGGCGCCCTTTAGGGAGTAACAGATTGCCCATTCTCCGTTGCGTTTTCATGCTCCTCTTTATAGTGGGATGCTGCTTTCGGGCATTTCTGATACGGTTGCGATGTGCGGGCGATCATTGAATTCATTCGGGAGATAGACAAGCTCAAGGGCGTTGAGCGGAAGACAAAGCCGCTTGGACTTACACGGTTCGAGAATTCGGCAGAGCACAGCTGGCAACTGGCGGTAATGACGCTGTCACTCTCGCGATTGTCGGCAGAGCCAATTGATGTGCTGCGGACAATCAAGATGCTGCTGCTGCACGATGTCGGTGAGATCGATGCAGGTGACACTCTTGTGTACGCAACCGAGATCCGCGAACAGAGAAAGACAGAAGAACTTGTCGCAGTGAAGCGCATCTTCGGGATGCTGCCTGAAGATCCGCGGGCTGAGTTTCTCGCTTTGTGGAATGAGTTCGAGGGCGCGGAGACTCCGGAAGCGAAGTTTGCACATGCCATGGATCGATCGATTCCGATCATCTTGAACCTTGCCAACAACGGTCAGAGTTGGCGAGACAACGGAATCCGCTGCGAGCAGGTGATTAAGCGAAACGGTCCGGCGATCGAGACTGGTTGTCCCGCGCTTTGGGCTTACTTGAAAGAGAAGCTCGACGAGGCGGTGAGAGACGGCTGGTTCGGGGTGTAAGGCTGGCCGGGAAATGTGCTCTACCAAAATCACCACCGGTCACCTTTCCCTTGACACCTAGGGTAAGTCGCCATAGGCTGCTTTTACCCTCGCTGACTAGGGTAAAAGCACATGGCAAAAAACGATCTGCAAGGCGCACTTGATCTTCTGATTCTGAAAACCCTTTCTCAACTGAATTCAATGCATGGCTACGGCATCTTGAATCACATCCGGCGCGTGTCGCATGAGTTGCTGATTGTCGAAGAGGGATCGTTGTATCCGGCTCTGCACCGCATGGAGCAGAACGGCTGGGTGCGTTCCGCATGGGCGATCACGGATTATGGACGGAATGCGAAGTGGTACTCGCTTACGCGTGCCGGAAAAGAGCAGCTGGGCGCTCGCGAGAAAAACTGGGAACAAGTAGTCAAAGGGGTCGACGCAATTCTGCGCTTTGCCTAGAGGTGAGATATGAGGCTTTTCCGTCGGATTGTGATGCTGGCGAGGCGGTCGCGCATGGACCGCGAAATTGAAGCGGAATTGCGCGAGCACATGCAGATGTGCATCGACGATAGCGTGGCCGCAGGGATGAACCGCGAAGCCGCTGAGCGCGAGGCTCGCCTGCGATTTGGAAGCCCGATGGCGATGCGGGAGAGGGTTTCTGAGGAAGACGCAGCGCTCGGTCTGGAGAGTTTCTGGCGCGATGTGCGGATGGCTCTGCGCAGCTTCGTGAAGAGCCCCGGGTTTTCCCTCGTCGTTGTCGCGACCCTGGCGCTGGGTATCGGAGCGAACACTGCAATTTTCGAGTTGCTGGATGCGGTTCGTCTACGTTCGCTTCCGGTTTCAAAGCCAGGCGAACTCGTAGAGTTGCGGATCGCAGGGGGAAATCGAGGTTTCGGGATCAGCAATGGAATGTTCATGAACTTCACAATCCCGATGTGGCTGGAGGTAAAAGGCCACCACGAGCCCTTTTCCGGAATTTTGGCCTGGCGCGCCGATGAGGTGCTGGTGGGGAATCCGAGCGATTCGAGAAAAGTGAACGGACTTGAAGTTAGCGGAAGCTTCTTCGACACTCTGGGCGTTGTTCCGTGGCAGGGTAGGCTGATCGAACCGCAAGATGAGACAGGCTGCCAGATCACGAAGGTTGTGGCGAGCTATGCGTTCTGGAAGTCGCAGATGGGAGGCAGCCCGATCACTCCGAATACAACGATTGTGATTCAAGGGAAAACGGTGGAAGTGCTGGGAGTGACGCCGCCGTCGTTCTTCGGAATGGTAGTAGGAGATCGGTTCGATCTGGCATTTCCCACCTGCACGCCTCCAAAGCCACGACGCGAGATCTTCACCTACTCGGTGATGGGCAGGTTGAAACCAGGTTGGAGCCTCAAGCAGGCATCGGATTACTTCTATGCGCTGAGTCCGGGATTGTTTGCGAGGACGGCGCCGAGCGGTTACAGCGCAGACGCCGTGAAGACATTCACGTCTTTCCGACTGGGCGCCTATGCTGCTGGAGGAGGCGTCAGTTACCTGCGGACGGAATATGACCGATCGCTCAATCTCTTGCTTGGCATCACCGGGCTTGTGCTGCTGATTGCGTGCGCAAACCTTGCCAACCTGATGCTTGCGCGCTCGAGCCGAAAGCAGAAAGAAGTGGTGATCAGGATGGCGCTTGGTGCGTCCCGTGCCAGGCTGTTGCGTCAGATGCTGACGGAGAGTGCATTGCTGGCAGTTGTCGGAGCGGGACTTGGCGTAGCTCTTGCACAGCCTATGAGCAGGGCATTGATTGCATCGCTGAGCACGAGTGGAAATTCGATTCATCTGACGACTGCTGCCGACTGGCGGGTGCTGCTGTTTGCCGCCGCGGTGGGGGCGGCCACTTGCGTTCTCTGCGGGACGGTGCCCGCGCTGCGGAGCACCAGGACGGAGCCGATCAGTGCGATGCGGTCGGGTGAGCGCGGCGTCATGGGCAATCGCGAGCGATTCTGGATGCAGCGTGCGATGGTGGTGACACAGGTAGCGGTATCGATGGTGTTGCTGGTGGGCGCGCTGCTGTTTGTCCAGAGTTATCGCAACCTGGTGACGTTGAATCCCGGGTTTCGGGAATCAGGCATAGAGTTGGGATATTTCGGACTAGGGCCGTTGCATCTCGACCAGGAGAGCATGGCAGCCTTCAAACGCCAGCTGGTTGATGAGGTTCAGACGATGCCGGGCATCGAGAACGCGGCCGCAACCACCAATGTACTTTTGAGCGGCGGTTCCTGGAGTCACTCCGTCGACGTCGATGGTAAGCAGGGATCGAGCAGATTCACATATGTCAGCCCGAGCTATTTCGCAACTCTCGGTATTCCCATTCTCACAGGACGGGGCTTCAATGATCGCGACACGAACAATTCGCCTTTTGTGCTGATCGTGAATCAGGCGTTCATTCGCAACTACGCTGGCGCCTCTTCCGTGATCGGACGGCACGTGCATGTCAGGCCGGAGCCGGATTATCCCGAGCGGACGTACGAGATCATCGGGACTATTCCGGACACCAAGTACAACAGTCTGCGCAAGGACCCGGAACCGATGGCGTTTGTGCCCATCGATCAACTTCCGCTGACGGCACAACGGCCGGGGCTGGCGATGATGATTTCCTCGCGGGACCCCGCAGGCGTAGAGAGATCTGTCCGTCAGATGTTCGAACAGAACCATCCGGGGATGATCCTGCAATTTGCGAATTTTGAGCAAGGAATTCGCGACAACCTGATCGGCGACCGCATGATGGCGATGTTGTCAGGCTGTTTTGGAGTACTTGCTGCGATTCTCGTGATCATTGGGCTTTACGGTGTGCTGTCCTACTTTCTCGCACAACGGCGGGGCGAGATCGGGATTCGCATTGCGCTCGGGGCGAGCCGGGGTCGCGTGATCGGGGATTCCTTGCGGGATGCGGGGAAAATGCTGGGAATCGGGCTGGTTGTCGGCCTGGTGCTGGCGCTGGTTGCAGGGCGCGAGGCGAGCACGATGGTGTTTGGGCTGAAGCCGTGGGATCCTGTGAACTTGATTGCTGCCGCCGCGCTTCTGGCGTTGGTGACGATCGTTGCGAGTCTCATACCCGCCTTTAAAGCGGCGAGGGTCAATCCGGTCGACTCACTGCGAACGGAATAGGATGACTGCATCAAAGACGAATTGTGTCGTGTTCTGCAGGCACGGGCGCTGCGCTCTCTTCGATGTCGCGGAGAGTCATCACAGGACAGCGGGCGTGCGCAAGGACGCGGTAGACCGTGCGGTCATGGGTGAGGCTGCGCACAACGGAACGACTGGTTGAACCGAGGACGATGAGGCTTGCGTTGAGATCGGCCGACGCGGCGAGGATCTCGATTGCGGGGTGACCATGGGCAATGCGGGTTTCCACTTCGGTGCAGCAGAGTTCGTGGGCGCCGGTCTCGGCAGCGAGGATGCGGAGCTCGCGCATGGCGGTGGAGTCGAGCCCGGTTGGCAGGTGTTCTCGTTTCATTTCGTCGAGCGGCGGCAGCACGTGCATGAGAACGAGTCTGGCCTTGTGTGCGGCGGCAACCTCGCAGGCAAGCGCTGCGCTCGGGCTTGAGGTCTCTCTTAGCGTGGTGGCGTGCAGTACAACTCTTTGGGAGCCGGTGCCGCTGGCCGTCTGGAGATGAGCCTCTGGTCCCACGGTAATGACCGGGAGGTTTACCGAGCGCAGCACTTGTTCTGCCACGGAGCCGAGGAGCAGCTTGCTTACCTTGCTCCGGCTCCGAGTCCCGAGAAGGATGCGGTCTGTCTTGAACTGACGTGCTCCGGCAATGATCTGTTGAGCAGGATGGCCTTCGCGAACGACTGCATCGCATGGAATCGCTTGCGAGCGAGCCATCGACCTCCAGGGCTCGAGTGTCTTGATGGCGAAGTCGATTGCAGCCGCCGGATCGTAATAAGGCATGCCAACAGGATCGGCAGCAATGCCAGACCCTGTGCCGAGGACATGAAAGAGAATGATCCTGGCTTCCGATTCTTGTGCCTGGTGGAGCGCAAAGGGCATCAGCCGGTCCAGATCGCTGAGGTCTGTCGCGACGAGGATGACGGTGGGATGGGCCCATCGACTTGGTCCCATGTCCGGCATGATAGCCACCCTTTACGGAAAGAGGTTCGCACCAGCGGATGGGATGAGATGTGCCATGGCGCACGGCGATTTGTGAGATGGATCACAGGAAGGAGACCGCCGCTGAAGCGCAGCTCATTTTTGTTTGTCGGTGTGGACTGGCTGGAGCAAGGCGTCTGCCGCTCCAGGCCAGTGTACCGATCGACTATCTGCAACCGTTCGCTAGCCGCCTCACCAGATCGTCAGAGTTACGTTGTCGACCCACTCGTGAAGTGGAGTGCCGCTGGTGTCCTGATCCAGTTGAAATTGAACGCCGATCATATCCTGCCAGGTGGTACTGCCGAAGTTCCAGCTCTGGTTGAGCCCGTACGCTTTCCCATCGAAGACCAGCGTGTCGTAGCGATACTGTGTGGGACTGATGCGCTCGAGGTACCACTGAACGTGGTGCCAGCCCGGTGTCCAATGCGTGCAGGGAATGTCGTTCAGAACCCAGCGGTCGCCCTCGGTGTCCCACATGGCCCAATAACCGTCTCCGAAATCGCACTGGCTCCCGATCATGAACTCCTTACCCCCAAGAACCTGCCAGAAATCGAACTCCGAAGACCAGAAGTGGTCTTCGTCAGCGGGGTCGTGGTAGACGTAGAAGTCCCATAAGAAATGCGTACTGTTATTCGTGCCTAGCTTGGTGTCCATAAACAGCACGTTGGTCCAGGACTGCCCGCCGGCGTACATCTCGAGGCTGCTGCCGCTCAGCGAGGGCTGGCTCTGCGAGGGCTTCATCCAGTAATTGCTGCTTGTGTTCGTCCCGGCCGCGCAAAGGCTGCAGATGCCCCATGTGCTGTCGTTTTGCATCTGGTTCAGCACCTGTGCATTTCCAGGGGGAGTAGGCAGAACTGTGCTGCTGGGCGGCGCCGGTCCAACCTGGATCAACCTCACTTCAGATCTATTGGAATCGCCCTTCGCATCCGTCACAGTTGCCCAGAGAAGATGCTGACCCGCAGTCATCGTGATCGAGTGAGAGATCGAAGTAGCGTCGCTGTTTGTCTGATACGCGGGTTGACCGTCGAGACAGACCGTCCACTGCGTAATGGGGACGGTGGCGTACCCATTTGCATTCACCTGGACGGTGCTTTCGTTCTGACCGGGTGCGGGGCTTTGGATCCAAACGCCCGATACCGAGCCATTCTGGTTGTTATAACCAGATCCCTTACCGCCGCATACCGAGGCGGCATTCGGACTCGGACCATTGCCGCCTCCAGAGCCACTCCCGCCGCTGGCGGCTGCCTTTGAGCTCGAACCTCCGCACCCCGCGATGACGACAACCTGGATTGCAAATACAAATGAGCAAAGAAGAAGAAGAAAATGCCGAAACATCTATACTCCCGATACGCAGAGGTGAGATGCGGCTTCTTCGTTTTGTTCTGTCTCAAATAGCCCACAATATGCTGGCCGTCCAGTTCGTCCCACTATCAGCGACCGCGGGGAAGAAAGTTCGTCAGGGAGAACCCAGTCGGTGATACTGTCGCAACCCCACCGGGATCACGCAAATGCAAGGCGCCCGATGCGTCACTTAGCGGAGCCCGCGGAAGCTTCGATCAAAACAGCGCGGCAGCGGGAGTTTGGGACCTCGCGCGATGCTGCGCGAAGGGGCGGGCCTACGGTGTAAGCACGAAAGCGAAGGGGCTGGTGGTGGGGAAGGCGTATCCGCCGGTAATTTGTCCACGGGCGTTGATGCCGCCGGGGATATAGAGATCTGCGCCGGGAACGCTGACGGGGTTGTAGACGCCGTGGGAGTAGATGAAGAGTTGGTTGGTGTCGCCGATGGACGCGCCTACCAGGATCTGGCCCGAGGAGTTGATGCCGGTGGCGATTGCCGAGGAACTGGTGGAAGGATCGAGTGTGGTATAGACGCCGTTGCTCAGCATGAACGAATGCGGCGTGGTTGGATCGTACCAACTACCGACAATCTCGCCGCGGTCATTGATGCCGAGGGGGAACGTGTATACGGAGCCGGGGAAATCGATCGTTGAAAATGTTCCCTTGTGCCAGAGGAAGCCGATGAACGGGCTATCGGCTGCATCGCGCATCTGATAGTAGCCAACGACGTCACCTTGATTGTTGATGGCCCAGGGCGTGGTGGCCCATGCACCGGGGTAATCGAGTAGGGCATAGCTGCCGCGATAGAAGATGAATCCGTGGACGACCGTGATTTCTGCGTTGGCATAGCTGCCGACGATCATTCCGCGGTCGTTGATGCCAGAGGCGGCAAAGCCGAAGGTGTTGGGGATATCGATGTTGGTGACTTTGCCACCACTATAGAGGAAGCCGTGCGTATTGAAGCTGTTGTCGTACCAATAGCCGACGGCTTCACCCCTGTTGTTGATGCCGAGTGCGTAGGAGGCGGTCGAACCGGGCAGGTCGATGGTGGTGACGTTGGGCGCGTGCGCGTAGATCCGGCGGCTGGCGCCAGGATGTATGCCTGAGGAGAACGGCATCACGCGGTGCGTGCCTTTGTCAGAGGCTGCTGCCGTGCCAGCGAGCGAGGCAATCGCCGCCAGAACCATCAAAGCGACTGCTGGAGATTTGGGGAAGAAGGGAAGTTCTTTCATGCGAGGATTGTACCCCGCAAGGTTTGAACAGGTATCAGAGATCGCGTCGAAGCACAAATGCTATGTGCGTGATCGAAGAGCGCTTGCAACTCAGTCGGCTGGCTGAGAGATCGCGCTTAGCTCCAGATCGATGCGCTGATGGAAGATGGCTTTGATTTCGAGGAAGGCTTCATCGTCCGGGTTGAACTGCGTGCTGTGTTCGACTTGGCGAAGGGTGGCTTGAAGGACGGCGAGACGATGCCTGGTTTTCAGCACGTCAATGAGATTCTGGGTTTCAATGCTGTTCATTGGTCGGGGAACCTTGTCTCTATAGAACCACGATTCCGGGCGATTGTTGCGGCGATCTTCGTGACGAGTGTCACTCGAGTTATGGCAAAGCGGGCGATTCAGAAGAGCGCCTGGTATGACCAAGACTGTGAATCGCGATATAACCCCGTCCCAAATGGGAGGAACATGGCGCGTGCCGGATAAGCTTCGTGGTGTGCTGAATCACATGCGAGCAGAATCGGCATGATGAATTGCTATTGAATTCATTGATGTTTTCAAGCCCGGGTCATTGGTTTATTCGCATTTCCTTTGCATCCGGTTCATCTTGCTCTTACAATCCCTGCCGGATACTACTCCCGTGATTGCGCAAGCTGGGCAGAAGGCTCCGTACGCACTCCTTGCACCGACCGCAACCGAGGTCGTGGCTGCAGAAGGAATCCCGATCCAAAACTCAACAGCGACGCAGGCCAGACCGCGCATTCATGCGGAGGTTGGGCGATACACGGTTCGGCTTGCGAATGGAGCGGCTGACCGAGAAGCAGCCTGTCGGTTGCGCTTTCGCGTGTTCAATATCGAGCTGGGCGAAGGGCTTGAGAGCTCGTACGCAACCGGGATCGATACGGATCACTTCGATGTGTTCTGCGAGCACCTGCTCGTGGAGGAGAAGGCGGCGGGGCGAGTGGTGGGAACGTATCGCATGCAGTCGGGAACGACGGCGGCAATGAATCTGGGATACTACTCGGCGCAGGAATTTGAGTTTGCGCCCTACGAACCGTTGCGGCGGGACATTCTGGAACTGGGGCGCGCGTCGATCGATCGCGAGCATCGTACGCCTGAGGTGCTTACGCTTTTGTGGCGAGGCATTGCGCAGTATGCGAACGAGATGGGCATTCGCTACCTGGTGGGTTGTTCCTCGTTGAATTCGAAGGACCCGGCGAAAGGCTGGCAGCTGTATCGGGAGCTTGAACGCTATCGCGTTTCGCCGGAGTTTAAGACGGTACCGACGCGGGCCTATTTTTGTCCTACTG
>DATNFD010000075.1:0-15217 GCA_035606555.1 Occallatibacter sp. | reverse complement strand
CCTATACTTTTACGAATCACAATTACTTCACAGAGCCGTTTCTGATTCTGTTCGTACTCGGCTACTGGTACACAGGGCTGATGAGCCTGCTGCAGGGCCGGTTTGAGCAATGGCGCAGCGGCAAGGCCGCCAACACGGACGAGTCGAGCCCGAAGCCGTTCCCGGTGGGTGTGTGACGAGGAGATGTCGTCGTTCCCTCGTCCGCTACAATATCCATAAGCGCCTGCCGGCCTGGATATCGAATCCCAGGCTCGCCAGGCGCATCAGAGCATTATGCTAGCCAAAAACCTGCCGGAAGCCCTTACCTTCGATGACGTTCTTCTTGTGCCTGCATACAGCGAAGTCGTTCCCGCGCAGGTGAGCACGCAGACCCAGCTCACGCGCAATATCACTCTGAATACTCCCCTGCTCTCTTCGGCCATGGATACCGTGACCGAATCGCGCATGGCGATTGCGATGGCGCAACAGGGTGGAATCGGAATCGTACATCGGAATCTTTCAATCAGCACACAGGCCGGCGAGATCGACAAAGTGAAGCGGTCGGAGAGTGGAATGATCGTTGACCCTGTGACGATCGGGCCCGATCAGATGATCGCCGATGCCCTGGATGTGATGCGCCGGTACAAGATCTCCGGTGTCCCAGTCACTAAAGGCACTAAGCTGGTTGGAATTCTCACGAATCGAGATCTGCGATTCGAGACGCGCACCGATGTCCCGATCGGCGATGTGATGACGAAAGAGAATCTCATCACCGTTCCTGTGGGCACAACGCTGGAAGAGGCTGAGCAAATTCTGCATCAGCATCGGGTGGAGAAGCTGCTGGTGGTAAACGATCAATACGAGTTGAAGGGCCTGATCACGGTCAAGGATATCCAGAAAAAGCTCAAGTATCCGAATGCCAGCAAGGACGAGAAGGGCAGATTGCGTGTTGGCGGAGCCATTGGCGCCACAGGCGATTTCATGGAACGGGCCGCAGAGCTGGTGAAAGCTCGCGCGGATGTATTGGCGATCGATTCAGCGCACGGGCATTCTTCGCGCGTTCTGGACGCAGTACGCGAAGTGAAGAAGCAGTTCCCCGATGTGGGTGTGCTGGCTGGGAACGTGGCAACGTACGACGGAGCAATGGCGCTGATTGATGCGGGCGCAGATGCCGTGAAAGTTGGCATCGGCCCAGGATCGATCTGCACCACACGCATGGTCACCGGTGCCGGAATGCCGCAGATCACCGCGATTTCAGAGGCTTCGCGCGCTGCGCGCGAGCGAGGTATTCCCGTGATCGCGGATGGGGGCATCAAGTACTCGGGTGAAGTTACGAAGGCTATCGCTGCCGGCGCAAGCTCGATCATGATTGGATCACTGTTTGCGGGCGTGGACGAGAGCCCGGGCGAGACGATCTTGTACCAGGGCCGTAGTTTCAAAACCTATCGGGGCATGGGTTCATTGAGCGCGATGAGCCAGGGATCTGGAGAGCGATATTTCCAAAGCTCAGAAGACCTCGGCACCGAACTGGGCACCGAAGGTGTGGTCCAGCGAGAGCGGTCAAACCAGAATCGCCTGGCTAAGTTTGTGCCTGAAGGGATTGAAGGGCGTGTGCCGTATCGCGGACCGCTCGAGGCAATGGTCTACCAGCTTGTGGGCGGTCTCCGTTCAGGTATGGGCTATCTGGGTTGCGCCACGATCTCGGAGTTGCAGGAGAAGGCTCAGTTCGTGCGTATCTCGAATGCCGGTTTACGAGAGAGCCATGTGCACGACGTGATCATCACGCGCGAAGCTCCGAATTATCACGTCGAGTAAGGCGAGTCCAGAGTCATCGCAGATCCGCAGGGTATGGGATCCGGGTTGAGCGTTCAACCGGTTCGTCCTGCGCGAAAGTTCGATCTCTAGAAGGCGACTCGACCAACTGCGTTAAAACCCATCCTGCGTCGTGATGGATGAATCGATTCGTGAAGAGTGGATCTCCATGGACGCGATTTTGTGCGTCCAATGAAGGCATGAGCCGTTGTGGGCGGGTACGGATCGGAATATCGGGCTGGCGCTACAAGGGGTGGCGTGGAGACTTTTATCCCAAGGGCCTGGCCCAGCGTCGGGAACTCGAATTCGCCGCGCAGCACTTTAGCACCATCGAGCTGAACGGTTCTTTCTATTCGCTTCA
This sequence comes from Occallatibacter sp., assembly GCA_035606555.1. GTDB lineage: Bacteria > Acidobacteriota > Terriglobia > Terriglobales > Acidobacteriaceae > Telmatobacter. Next base: position 13,065 of record DATNFD010000075.1, on the reverse strand, counting down.
GAGACCGCAAAGCTTCAAACAGTGGCTTGATGAAACACCAGACGATTTCGTTTTTGCCGTGAAGGGCTCGCGGTATCTCACGCACATGCTGAAGCTGACAAACGCGGAAAAGCCGCTGGCAAACTTCTTCGCGCAGGGAGTGCTGCGGCTGGGAAGGAAGCTGGGGCCGATTCTTTGGCAGTTTCCTCCGCAGTTCGCGTTCAATCCGGAGAAGCTTCAGTCGTTTTTCGATCTGCTGCCACGCACTCACAGTGAGGCTGCGGCACTGGCGCGCGGACACGATCAGAGGCTGAAGGGGCGCTCGTGGCTGGAGATCGAAGCGGATCTGCCGATCCGACACGCGATCGAGATCCGGCATGTGAGCTGCGAGTGCAAGGATTTCATTTCGTTGTTGCGCAGGAATCGAATTGGGTTGGTGGTGGCCGACACGGTTGATTGGCCGCTGCTGATGGACGTAACAGCTGATTTCGTCTACTGCAGACTTCATGGGAGCGAGCAGTTATATGCGAGTGGCTATGAGGCGGATGCGGTCGAGGTGTGGGCTCGCAGAGTTGTCGCGTGGTCGCGCGGGCAGGAAGTGACGGATGGGAAAAGGGCGCATCCGAAAGCTGGACCCAAACGAGGTGCACGCGATGTGTATGTGTATTTTGATAATGACGCGAAGGTCAGGGCGCCGTATGATGCGCAGGCTCTCGTTCGACGAGTTGAAAGCCTGGCTGCAGCGAACCGTTAAACAAAGCACTAGAATGAACTGCATCCCTTCACTGGGGCCGAAGTCCTCCTCGATATCACGGAGAATTGAATTGGATGAGCCAGCAAGGACAGATTCGCGTCGGCATTTCGGGCTGGCGGTACGATGATTGGCGGGGAACGTTTTATCCCGAAGGCCTCGCGCAGAAACGCGAACTGGAGTTTGCGTCGCGCAAGCTCAATTCGATCGAACTGAACGGCACGTTCTACTCAACACAGAAGCCGCAGAGCTTTCAATCCTGGCGCAAGGATACGCCTGACGATTTTGTGTTCGCGATCAAAGGATCGCAGTTCATCACGCATATCCGGAAGCTGGAGAACGTTGAAGGTGCGCTGGCAAATTTTCTGGCACAGGGGATGCTCTGTCTCGGCAGGAAGCTGGGACCGATCCTGTGGCAACTTCCGCCGCAGACGTCGTTCAATGCGGAGAAAATTGAAGCGTTTCTGAAGTTGCTACCGCACATGCACAAACAGGCTGCCGCCTACGCGAAGCAGCGAGACGAGTGGATGGCTGGGCGGTGCTGGCTGGAGGCGGAAGAGGATCTACCTTTCAGGCACGCGATGGAGAGTCGGCACAAAAGCTTCGCAACTCCGGAGTACATTGAACTTCTGCGGAAATACAATGTCGCGCTTGTCGTTGCTGACTCTGTGAAGTGGCCGGTGATGATGGACGTCACTGCGGATTTTGTTTACTGCCGGCTGCACGGGAGCGAGAAGCTGTATCCGGACGGATACACGGCAGAAGCGATTGATACATGGGGCCGGCGGATGATAGCGTGGTCGCGCGGCGAGGAAGTGACCGATGGACATCGGATTCATCTTGAGCCGGGGCCGAAACAGGATGCACGCGATGTGTTTGTATATTTCGACGATGACAACAAAGTGCGGGCACCGCATGATGCGCAGAGCATGAGCGCGCGGATTCGCGAGCTAAGTTCGTAGTCCGGACTTTCAGTCACAAACAAGATGGGCGCACGCTCCGCGAGGAGAATGCGCCCATAATGGTTCAGAAGAGAGCTGGAGATCGAAGCTGCTACTAAGCAGCCTCTTCGCCGCCCTTTTCTTCTTCGGCTTTCTTGTTTTGCTCTTCGAGAGCGGCTTCGAGCTTCTTGCGCTTTTCGGCTCTGCCTTCGGCGCGCTTCTGGCGCTTTTCATCAAGCTGCTGTTCGGCGCCCAGTAGTTCGATGAACGCCTTTTCGGCGCCGTCGCCCTTCTGGAAGCCGGTGCGAACGATGCGCAGGTAGCCGCCCTGGCGATCACCGTAGCGCGGGGCCACGGTGTCGAACAGGCGCTTCACAGCGTCGTCGGTACGGAGAAAGCTGAGCGCCTGACGCCGCGCATGCACGTCGCCCTTCTTACCCAGCGTGATCATCTTCTCCACGTGCGGACGAACAGCCTTGGCCTTGGCCACGGTGGTCTCCACGCGGTCCTCTACGATGACGGACGTGACCAGGTTGCGCAGCAGCGCATTGCGATGGCTGGTGTTGCGTCCGAGTTTGAATCCTGCATTGCGGTGGCGCATGACGTGTTACTCGCTTTCGAATCGATTCTTCTCTGGGATTTTCCCAAGTCTCAAAATCGAGACCTGGGGCACCCGACTTGCTGGTTAAATCTGGCTAGAAGTTCTCGGTCTCGGTGGGCAGCTGGAGGTCAACGGAATCCAGCGGCTCGTCCTCGTCGTCGAAGTGGCTGTAGCTTGTAGCCAAAGTCGTTGCCGGAGAAACGCTGGTCGGTCCGGGAACGGCGTTGCCGCTCTCGTCGATCTTCATGCCAAGCGACAGGCCCATCTGCGCGAGGATCTCCTTGATCTCGTTCAGGCTCTTGCGGCCGAAGTTCTTGGTCTTCAGCATCTCGGCTTCGGTCTTCTGGACCAGTTCGCCGATGGTCTGAATGTTTGCGTTCTTGAGGCAGTTGTAGCTGCGGACTGACAGCTCGAGTTCTTCGACCGAGCGGTTCAGGTTGTCATTGCGCAGCATCACGCGACCTTCTTCACCGCGCGACTCGGTTTCAATTTCCTCTTCGAAGTTGATGAAGATATTCATGTGGTCTTTGAGCAGCTTCGCTGCGAGACCAACTGCGTCGGCGGGCAGAACCGCACCGTTTGTCCAGACCTCGAGGGTGAGCTTGTCGTAGTCGGTGATCTGACCGAGACGAGCGGCGTCGACAAGGTAGTTGACGCGGCGCACAGGCGAGTGGACAGAGTCGACCGGAATGAAGCCAAGGCCGAGATCTGCGTCGAAGTTCTTATCGGCGGAGACGTACCCGCGACCGCGCTTCAGGCGCATCTCCATCTCGAGCCGGCCCCCCTCGGAGACCGTAGCGATGTAGATGTTCTTGTCCAGAATCTCAACGTCGCCATCGGCCTCGATCATGCCGCTGGTGACCACACCGGGCTGGTCGGCGCGCAGGTACAGCGCCTTGGGACCATCGCCCATAAGCTTGAAGGGAATCTGTTTGAGATTCAGGATGATGTCGGTCGCGTCTTCAACAACGCCGGCGATCGATTGGAACTCGTGCAACACACCTTCGATGCGAACTGCGGTGACAGCGGCGCCCTCGATGGAGCTGAGCAGCGTGCGGCGCAAGGCATTGCCGATGGTTGTGCCAAATCCACGCTCAAAGGGCTGGGCGCTGAACTTGCCGTATGTTTCGCTGAGCGTCTCGGCATCGACTGCCAGGCGCTTCGGTTTTTGAAATCCTCTCCAAAGCATATCTCTCGTCTCTTTTCCCGCACGGCAGGTACGTCGCGATGCATTTTGCGGCGGCCGCGCAAGTTCTCCTTCGTTTTGAGTTCAGGGAATAGGCAATAGGGAGTAGGGAGTAACAAACGGCTCGATGAAGCGCTTGTTATTCCCTGTTTCCTACTTCCTGTTCCCTGTATTTCCCTACTTGCTGTACAGTTCGACGATCAGCTGTTCGTTGATCGGCAGGTTGACGTCTTTGCGCTTGGGCAAGCTCAGCACGCGCCCGGACATGTTTTCAAAATTCGCTTCGAGCCACACCGGCACAGGATTCTGCGCAGCGTACTGCGTGCCCTGCTCGATGATGACCAACTTCTTGGCTTCGGGACGAATCGCGATCTCGTCGCCGACATTGACCTGGAATGAAGGGATGTTCACTTTCCTGCCGTTTACAGTGACGTGTCCGTGACGAACAACCTGGCGGGCCTGGCGGCGCGAGATGGCGAAGCCGAGACGGAACGCGACGTTGTCGAGACGGCGCTCGAGTTGCTGAATGAGCAGTTCGCCGGTTACGCCCTGCGCCCGGTTGGCCTTCTCGTAGTACGCGCGGAACTGGCCTTCGAGCGTGAAGTACATGCGCTTGGCCTTCTGCTTTTCATGCAGTTGCAGGCCGTAGCCCACGATCTTGGCCTTGCGATCTTTGCCGTGCTGGCCCGGGGGGAAGTTGCGCTTCTCCACTGGGCAGCGGTCCGATGTACACTTTGTGCCCTTGAGAAAGAGCTTGGTGCCTTCGCGACGGCAAAGGCGGCATACTGCTCCGGTATAACGTGCCATTTTTTCTCCTGACTTCGGATGACGGCCGGTTTACGTGCGACGGTGCGCATGTCATCCCGGCCCGGTTGTTTGAGGGGCCAAGGTGACAAGGTCTCAAGCTGACTTGTTCCCTTGTCACCTTGTTCGCGTGTCCCCTGTTCTTAGACTCGACGACGCTTCGGCGGACGGCAACCATTGTGCGGCACAGGCGTGACATCGCGAATTGAGCGAACGTCGATGCCTGCGGCTGCCAGCGCACGGATAGCCGACTCGCGACCCGATCCTGGACCGGCAACCCGCACGTCCACTGCCCGCAGGCCGTGGTCGCGCGCCATCTGGGCCGCGTTCGATGCGGCCTGCTGCGCCGCAAACGGCGTGCCCTTGCGCGAACCGCGGAAGCCGAGCGAACCCGAACTCTTCCAGCTGATAGTGTTGCCCACCTGATCGGTGATCGTCACGATGGTGTTGTTGAACGACGCCTGAATGTGCACCACACCGAACGGCACATTCTTGCGCTCGCGCTTTTTGAATTTCTTGTTCTTGCCTGCTTTGCCGGATGCGGCCTTCTGCTCTGGTTTCGCCATTAGGTCTTACCCGTCGCTTTCTTCTTGCCGGCAATGGTGCCCTTACGGGGACCCTTGCGGGTACGAGCGTTGGTGTGGGTGCGCTGTCCGCGAACCGGCAATGCGCGGCGATGCCGGTTGCCGCGATAGCTCTGGATATCGATGAGGCGCTTGATGTGCATCTGGATGTCTTTGCGAAGATCGCCCTCGACATCACCTTCGTCCTCGATCACCTGGCGGATGCGGTTTACCTCTTCTTCGTTCAGGTCCTGGATCTTTTTGAAGGCGTCTACGTTTGCCTTCTCCAGGATTTTGAGCGAGCGCGGATCGCCGATGCCATAGATGTATGTGAGCGCGATCCGTGCCTGCTTGTTGCGGGGCAGATCGACGCCAGCAATACGTGCCATTCTGAATCCTTTTGCTGCTTCGGTTAGTGGCCTCCGGCCTAGCGCCGGTTCGCACGGGTTGTTGCGGTATCTCCGGGGTTCATCGCAAGCCTTGACTCAAGCTAACTAGCCCCTGGCAAAATTGCCGTGGAGTTCCGCTACTTGCCAGTTCCAATTAGCCCTGGCGCTGCTTGTGCTTTGCGTTTTCGCAGATCACGCGAACCACCCCACGGCGGTTGATGACCTTGCATTTCACGCAAATCTTCTTAACTGATGCACGGACCTTCATTGCTGTACTGCCCTTCTCCGCGCATCACGAACAACACGCGGTGACTCAAGATCTATTTGTAGCGGTACACAATTCGTCCGCGGTTGAGGTCGTACGGACTCAGCTCAACGGCTACGCGGTCACCCGGCAAAATGCGGATGAAATTTTTGCGCATTCTTCCCGAGACGTGGGCCAGCACTTCGTGGTTCGTTTCGAGCTTCACCTTGAACATGGCGTTGGGCAACGTCTCGACGACCGTTGCCATGACCTCAATCGCGTCTTCTTTCGACAAACTGTATCCACTTCTGGATGCTTTCGCACCCGCGCGTTTTGGACTGAGTGGCTTGCCTACTCAGTCAGAACCTTTGATCCAGTGTCGGTAACCGCCACTGTGTGCTCGAAATGAGCACTCATGCTTCCGTCGTTTGTAACGGCCGTCCAACCGTCGCGCAATACACGAACATCCGGCTTGCCGGCATTGACCATAGGCTCGATGGCGATGACCATACCTGCTTTGAGCCTCATGCCCGATCCCGCCTCACCAAAGTTCGGCACCTGCGGATCCTCGTGCATGTGGCTACCGATGCCGTGACCCACAAAATCTCTTACTACGGAGAACCCTTCAGCCTCAACGATTCCCTGCACAGCCGCTCCGATATCGCCCAGGGTTGCTCCCGGCTTCACTGCGGCAATTCCCGCGTAGAGCGACTTCTCCGTCGCTGCCAACAATCTCGCGGTATCGGGGGCGATCTTCTCGCCTACGGGAACAGTAATTGCGGCATCGCCGTAGTAGCCATCCACAATGGCGCCGCAATCCACCGAGACAATGTCTCCCTCTTTAAGGACTCGCTTCTTCGAGGGGATGCCGTGGACCACTTCTTGATTGATTGAGGTGCAAAGCACGCAAGGGAAGCCGTGATATCCCTTGAACGCCGGCTTGGCTCCGAGTTCGTTGATGCGAGTCTCTGCGACCTTCTCGAGATCCAGGGTGGTCGCGCCCGGCTTGACGCTGCTACGCACCAATTCGAGCACCTCGCGGACAACCTTGCCTGCGCGGCGCATCTTTTCGATTTCGTGAGACGACTTTAGTACGACAGCCACAATTCAGTTCTCAGTTCCTCGTCTTCATTTCAGGTCTTGCAATCAGGTTGCAAAGAAAGCACCCGATACCGAGAGCTGAAACCACGATCTTTCTGCGCACAAAATGCCGTTTGCGCACTGCACTATTGGCGCAGCCGCTCAACGGCGCTAACAATTCCAGCCGCAACTGCGGCGATTGGCCCGTCACCACTTACTTCCGCGAATCTTCCCAGCTCGCGATAGTGCTCGATAACCGGCGTAGTTTGAGCAGCGTAGGCGCGCATACGCTCTGCGAATGCTTTTTCTGTGTCATCGGCTCGCTGGGTCAGTGCAGCGCCTTCTACATCACAAAAACCAGCCCTTTGGGGTGGTTTCGAATAGATGTTGTAGATGGTCTGGCAGACTGGGCAGTTCCTACGCCCAGTAATTCGGCGCAGTAACTGATTATAGTCCACTTGGATACTGACAGCAACCAGCGGGAGACATTGGACGGGGTTGTCGCAAGCTGTTGCCGCCAGGCGACCGTCGAGCCAGTGAGCCTGCGCCAAGGTTCGGGGGAAGCCGTCCAAAATGTATCCTTTGACCGTATCCGGCTGCTGAAGCCTGACCGCGACCATCTCGTTCACCAGGGAGTCGGGCACCAATTCTCCCCGGTGCATGATTTCTTTGGCAGTTTTGCCGAGGGGGGTCCCCTGGGCTACGTTTGCGCGAAGAAGGTCACCGGTTGAGATCTGGGGAATACCCCAGAGTTGAACCAGTTCCTTCGCCTGGGTGCCCTTTCCAACGCCCGGTGCACCCAACAGGAGAATCGGTCCGGGAGCGATCATCCTTGCCGACCTTTGTTCTCCTTCTATTTCACTTTCAAGACTTGCACTTTCAAGACTTGCAGATGACGACATTTACCAGGTTTTCCTTCCGCGTATACGACCGGAACGCGGGGAAAAGCCGTCATAATGGCGCATGATCAGCTGCGATTCGATCTGGTTAACAGTGTCCATGGCGACACCAACTACGATGAGCAGCGAAGTACCGCCAAAGTAGAAACCGACCCCCAAACCGTGTGTTGCCCAGGTGGGCAAGCTTTCGAAGAACCTTCCGATGAGCCAGATCTTGTCGAAACGGATGCCTGAAATCATAAAGGTAGGCACCATCTGGATGACAATGAGATAGACCGCACCGACCAGCGTGATACGGGTAAGAATGTCGTTGATAAAGTCCGACGTGCGCTTTCCTGGACGGATACCGGGGATGAAGGACCCTGACTTGCGGAAGTTATCGGCGATGTCGTCAGGCTTCATCACAATCGAGACATAGAAATACGCAAAGAAAACGATCGCCAGAGCATTCAAAAGCACGTACCAGGGATAGCCAGGGGTCAGCGCCTGAACGATAGGCTGGAAGAACCGGTTGCTCTGGACCCACTCGACCTGTCCGAAGAGCAATGGGGCGGAGAGGATGGAGCTTGCGAAGATGATGGGCATGACGCCGCCCGAGTTTACTTTTAAAGGCAGGTGGCTGGAGGAACCGCCCATCATGCGTCTTCCGACGATGCGGCGGGCACTTTGAATCGGGATGCGCCGTTCGGCGCGCTCGACGTAGACGATGAAAGCGACCACGGCAATCATGCCCGCAACAATCACCAGGATGGCGAAAATGGTAAGGGAACCCCACGCACTGGTTTGCACCTTGCCTACAAGTTCGGCGATGCCATGGGGAAGACCCGCGATGATTCCGGCGAAGATAAGCAGGCTCATGCCATTGCCGATACCCCGGTCAGTGATCTGCTCACCCAGCCACATGATGAAGCCCGAGCCGGTGGTTAATGTAAGCACGGTCATCAGGCTAAAACCGATGCCCGGGTGAAGTACCAATCCCTGTTTTGTGAGGATGGCGGCAATTCCAATCGACTGTAGTGCCGCCAAGATCACGGTCATGTAACGGGTCCACTGCGTGATCTTGCGGCGGCCGATTTCGCCTTCCTTCTGGATTCGCGCCAGGGGCTCGTAGACCACGGTCAGCAGTTGGAAGATGATCGAGGCGGTGATGTAGGGCATGATGCCGAGCGCGAAGATGGTCATTCTGCGCAAGTTGCCCCCGCCAAACAAGTCCATCAGGCCCAGCGCCGAACCATTCTGAGAATTGAAGAGCAGCTCGAGCTGATGGGTGTTGATGCCCGGTGTGGGAATGAACGCGCCAAGCCGATAGACGGCGAGGATGCCAAGGGTGAACAGGACCCGCTTGCGCAGGTCAGGAATCCGGAAGATATTCGCAAACTTCTCAAGCATTTTTGGTTTCCGCTTCAGGCGAGGATGCCCGCGTGACTTACCTAAATCCAGTGTATGCGCGTTCGAGTCTGTCTGTCGTTGAATCTGTCCGGGAACCCTGAAGTTTGATCTTGTCAGGCTTCAGGCCGGTTGGCGGTGTCCCCGGACACAGACTTGAGGCGCTAAGCCGTGGCGGCCGGAGCACCAGCCACAACAGCCTTGCCGCCGGCTTTCTCGATCTTCTCGAGAGCCGACTTGGAGAACTTGTGCGCATGGATGGTGATCGCCCCAGTAAGTTCACCCGAGCCCAGCACCTTGATCAGCGCATTCTTGCTCGAAACCAGACCCAGCTTCCTATAGTCTTCCAGGGCAATCTCCTTCACGGAGAGTTCGGCGAGCCGGTCGAGGTTGACCACCGTGTACTCGGTGCGGAAGATGTTGGTGAAGCCGCGTTTCGGAAGCCGGCGATGCAGCGGCATCTGGCCGCCCTCAAAGCCGCGCATCAGACTGAAGCCTGAACGCGATCCCTGGCCCTTGTGGCCGCGGGTTGAGGTTTTGCCCATGCCGGATCCCATGCCCCGGCCCACGCGCTTGCGCCCGGTGTTTGCATTTTTCGGCGCACGCAGATTCGATAGATTCTTTGCCATGATGTTCCTCGCTCCATAACGCCGGACGGCATTTGCCAACCGACTCGCGTTCTTAACAGAGGTTAGGGTCAGAGATCAGAGATCAATCTTCGCCGGAGTTCGGCGTGAGGCTTCGATCTCTGATCTCTAGTTCTCTAAAATTCTCACCAGGTGCGGCACTGCTTTGACCATGCCGCGAACCGATTCGTTGTCCACGCGCTCAACAATCTGGTTCAGACGCGTGAATCCCAGGCCCTTGATCACCAGCTTGTGCTTCACCGGTGTCGAAATAGCCGAGCGGTAGTACTGGATGCGGATCTTCTTCTGTTCGGCCATGACTAAAGCTCCTCAACCTGCTTGCCGCGCGCAGAGGCTACGGCGGCCCTATCGCGCAGCTGCACCAGCGCATCAAATGTTGCCTTGATCACGTTGTGCGGGTTCGCTGTCCCCAGGCTCTTGGTCAGAACGTTTTGAACTCCGGCCGAGGTCATCACTGCGCGCACAGCGCCGCCTGCGATCACACCCGTTCCCTCCGGAGCCGGCTTCAGGAGAACCTGTCCCGAACCGAATCGACCGAGCACCTGGTGTGGAATAGTTGTGTCGGTGAGGTTGACCTTGACCAGGTTTTTCTTGGCCGACTCGATTCCCTTTCGAATTGCCTGGGGAACTTCCTTAGCCTTGCCCGATCCGTAGCCGACCACGCCCGAAGCGGCATCGCCCACCACAACCAGCGCAGCAAACGACATGTTCTTTCCGCCCTTGACGACCTTGGTCACGCGGTTAATGGAAACCACCTGATCCTTCAGGTTGTACTGGTTGGCATCGAGTTTCTTCGTCAAATTCGTCATTGCTCTCTCGTCTCTTTTGGAGCTAACCAGCTCTAGAACTCTAGTCCTGCTTCGCGCGCTGCATCCGCCAGCGCCTTGACACGGCCGTGATACAGGAATCCGCCGCGATCAAAGACCACCTTCTTGACACCCTTTTCCCGGGCTTTCTCGGCGATTGCCTTGCCGATCTCTTTGGCTGCAGCAATATTGCCGCCGCTCTTCAACTTCAATTGCAAGCTGGATGCGGAGGCAATCGTCTGACCGTTCTGATCGTCGATCACCTGGGCGTAAATGTGGTTCAGCGAGCGAAACACATTGAGGCGTGGCCGCTCGGTCGTGCCTGCCAGCTTTTCGCGGATGCGGGTGTGAATCCGCTTGCGGATTTCGTTTCTCTTGGTCTGGGTAATCATTCTAGTCTCTTTCCTATCAGCGGAGCCGACTGACGGCGCCGTTCGGTTGATGTTCGATTCCTCTCCATCGCTGCGCTCAGGATCAGGATGATCGCGCTAGGCTCGGGCGCCTCTGATTACTTGGCTCCGGTCTTACCGGCCTTCTTCTTGAGGCGTTCATCGGAGTAGCGGACGCCCTTGTTCTTGTACGGATCGGGCTTGCGCAGCGAGCGCATATCGGCTGCGACCTGACCTACCTTCTGCCGATCGATACCCGTCACTGTCAGGTGCGTCTGCTTCGGGTCGATGGCGACTTCAATTCCGGTCGGCAGCGGGAACTCGATCGGATGCGAATAGCCCAGGGTGAAGACCACGGTGCCTTTCCCTTTCAGCTCAGCACGGTAACCAATTCCAACGATATCCAGTTCCCTCGTCCAGCCCTTGGTCACACCCTGAACGGCATTGAAGACGAGGGCTCGGGTCAAACCGTGCACGGCGGCCTTGTCATCACCCGAGCGGTTTACGTGAAGAGTGCCGTCCTTGGTCTCGAGCGTGACACCCTCTGCAATGAGCGCGGTCGCCTTGCCCTTGGGACCTTCCACGAGGACCGTGTTGCCGTCCACCTTGTACTTCACTCCCGCAGGGAGCGGGATCGGTTTCTTTCCAATACGCGACATCGAAATTCAATCCTTTGTTGGCTTGCGAGTCCCGAAAGCCAGTCGTCAGTGATCAGTTTCAGTGATCAGTCACAACGTCTTTATCGTTCCACTGCAGCCGGGTCGGGCCGGGCCCGATATCCATCAGTGCCAGTTTTCAATTACCGCTCAGTCTTCGAGCCAAACGAATCTACTGGCAACTGGAGCCCGGCACTTGCATTACCAAACTTCGCAGAGCAGTTCTCCGCCTACGCCTTCACGACGCGCCTGACGGCCGGTCATCACGCCCTTTGGCGTGGTCATGATCGAGATGCCAAGACCGCCCTGAACGCGCTTAATCTCATCGCGGCCGATGTAGACACGGCAGCCGGGGCGCGAGATCCGCGCGAGGTCCCGAATGGCCGCTTCGCTTCCGCCGTACTTGAGGTACACCCGGAGGATCATCTTGCCATCCTCTTCCTGGGTTTTGTAGTTCGAAATGTACCCCTCTTCTTTGAGAATGCGGGCAATCTCGGTCTTCAGCTTTGAAGCGGGAACATCCAGCTTCTGATGACGCGCCCGGATGGCATTCCGGATTCGCGCCAGAAAATCTGCTACTGGGTCACTCAGACTCATTCCTTCTCCTTCATTCCCCGTTCGTCCGCCGAAGACGGAAACCAGCGGGAATGGGCTTAGTACAGCTTGTACCTGGCAGCCGCAACTTCCGGCTACGGTCTGCTTATTTACCAGCTCGATTTGACGACGCCAGGGATCTCTCCCTTGAGGGCGAGGCCGCGGAAGCACAAACGGCAGATGCCGAACTTCCGCAGATATCCCCGCGGACGTCCGCAGAGCTTACACCGGTTGTGTTTGCGGGAGCTGAACTTCGGCTTCCGCGCGTCCTTCACTCTCTTTGCAGTAGTTGCCATAATCCTCTCAACCGCAGCTATTAGCTTTTAGCCTTTAGCTGTTAGCTTGTTCCTTGCTCAACCCAATCCGCGGAACAAGCTCAATTTCTGTTCGCTTCGGTTGCTGACTCCGTTGCAATCGAAGCTAAAAGCTAATAGCTAAAAAGCTAAAAGCTGTTTTACGCGCCCTGCCGGAATGGCATGCCGAAGGCCTTCAACAGCGCACGCGCCGAGTTGTCGTCCTTCGCCGTGGTCACGATGGTGATGTTCATGCCCTTCAGCTTTTCGACCTTCGAGTAATCAATCTCAGGGAAGATGAGCTGGTCGCGCAATCCCAGCGTGTAGTTGCCGCGACCGTCAAAACTCTTGGTCGAAACCCCGCGGAAATCGCGCACGCGCGGCAGAGCCGTCGAAATCAGGCGATCGAGAAACTCGTATGCCTTATCGCTACGCAGGGTGACCATCGCTCCGATCGACATGCCTTCACGCACCTTGAACGCTGCAATCGACTTCTTTGCCTTCGTCGTCACAGGCTTTTGTCCTGCAACCTGCATCAGATCGTTCACCAGTGGATCGAGCAGCTTGTTATTCTGCGTCGCCTCGCCCAGACCCATATTCAAAACGATCTTATCCAGCTTCGGAACCGCCATTGCGTTCTCGATGCCGAGCTCCTTCTTCAGGGCCTGCTTGATTTCTTTGTTGTACTTCTCTTTCAGCCTTGCTGCCATTCTCTGCTCTCTTTCTTCCGCTCTCGGAGTAGATCTGCACGATCCGTGTACCGTTTCGGAAGGGACTCATCCGTCGAGGCAATTGCGCTTTGCGCACTTCCTTTTCGGCTTTCAAGTTTCAGAAACCGAGGTCCTTCTCGTTGCTGA
>DATNFD010000074.1:0-60346 GCA_035606555.1 Occallatibacter sp. | reverse complement strand
GCACGAATGGCGTAACGATCGTACGACTGTCTTAACGAGTTGCTCGGCGAACTTGTAGTACCGGTGAAGATGCCGGTTACCCGCAGCTAGACGGAAAGACCCCGTGCACCTTTACTACACCTTAACTATAGGTTATGGTTCTTGCTGCGCAGGATAGGTGGGAGGCTTTGAAGCCAGGTTTTCGGACTTGGTGGAGCCAATGGTGAGATACCACCCTGCGAGTGCTGTGACTCTAACCTCCTCCCGTGATCCGGGAGAGGGACATAGTTAGGCGGGTAGTTTGACTGGGGCGGTCGCCTCCTAAATTGTAACGGAGGCGCGCGAAGCTACTCTCAGGCTGTTTGGAAATCAGCCGTCGAGTGCAAAGGCATAAGAGTGGTTAACTGTGAGACCAACAAGTCGAGCAGGTGCGAAAGCAGGCTTTAGTGATCCGGTGGTTCTGTATGGAAGGGCCATCGCTCAACGGATAAAAGGTACGCCGGGGATAACAGGCTGATCATTGCCAAGAGTTCATATCGACGCATTGGTTTGGCACCTCGATGTCGGCTCATCGCATCCTGGAGCTGTAGAAGGTTCCAAGGGTTAGGCTGTTCGCCTATTAAAGCGGTACGTGAGCTGGGTTCAGAACGTCGCGAGACAGTTCGGTCCCTATCTGCTGTGGGCGTAGGAGATTTGAGGAGGGTTGTCCTTAGTACGAGAGGACCGGGATGAACGAACCTCTTGTGTTCCAGTTGTCCTGCCAAGGGCACGGCTGGGTAGCGAAGTTCGGTTGTGATAACCGCTGAATGCATATAAGCGGGAAGCACGCTCCAAGATGAGATCTCCCCGAAGGGCCCAGGAAGACCACCTGGTTGATAGGCTGGATGTGAAAGCGCAGTAATGTGTGGAGCTTACCAGTACTAATCGCCCGTTCGGCTTGTCCATAGAATTAACTCCGCGCAGTAATAGTTATCGCGGACGTTCTTCTTACAAGCCTTGTTTGTACCAATCAATTTCGTGTCAATCAGCTCAAGGCTGAGCAAAGTTTTGTGGCGCCAGATTGCAGTCCGCGTTCCTGCCATGCCCGGGGTAAACCATCCGGGAAGAGCAGACGCCGCGGCAGGCTGCGGGTAAACCAACCCGCCAAGCGCCATACCAAGCTTGCCGGTGACCATACTGCGAGGGATCACCCGTTCCCATCCCGAACACGGAAGTTAAGCCTCGCTGGGCCGATGGTACTGCACGGGTGACTGTGTGGGAGATTAGGTGATCGCCGGCATTAATATAAGGAAACGCCCTGCCAATCGGCAGGGCGTTTTTGTTTGGTGCGCCCAGGGCGCACTCACCTGGAGGTGAAAGTCCTCTACACACCCGGCAAGGGGAAGTGTTAGCCGAACAGCAAGGCAGTGTCTATCGCGAGGTGGGATCCGAAGGACCCGTCGATCGGTCGATCGCTGGGATCGACAAAGTTCGGGCGTGGAAGTCGGCCACCAACGGGCGGGGCCCATGGTGGAACGGCGCTGCCTCGCATATAAACCAAGCCTTTCCCAAATCCTGGTTTGGTCGCAAGGGGCTGGTTTCGCTGGTGGACACTCACCGGCGCTTCCTGTCTGTTTCATGAACCGCCGGATGCCGAACGGCACGTCCGTGTGGTGTGGGAAGACGGCGGGAGTGATCCCGCCTCCTACCCGATTGGGGCTGAATGGGCCATGGACAGACGATCCCAGGTCCCCAAGTGCGAGGGACCTGGGGCACCCAGATTCTTCTCATTCCGGAGAAAGCTTGCACTCGAAGGCCCAGCCACCGTTGTACTCGGTGACTGCGACTAGAAGTTCGTTGTCGCCGACGTTCAGGTGGATCGGGGCATGGTCATCGAGGCTGAATACGCCGAGGGCGTCGTCGCTGCGATATCCCAGCGCGTTCTTTCCGGAGAAGACCGGCTTTCCGTTCAGATAGACAACGATGTCGTCGCTGTATCCGATTTCGAGGACCCGATCGGCGGCAAAGGGCAAGGCGATGTGCGCGCGGGCGAATACTACCTTTGCTCCTTTCACCCTTCCTTTCCGCATGTCTTCACGAGAGGGCATGGGAAACATGGCGGGGCTGGTGCGGTAGCGATTCACGAGCACGAATCCCGGATCCTCGGCGTGCACCTTGTCCCAGTTTGCGATCGAGGATGGATAGATTGCCGCATCCACATCGGCAGCGTCAAAGGCGGGCGACAACTCCCAGTCTGAAACCACGCCTGTCTTTTCAAATGGGGCCTGTTCACCAAGCGATGGCCTGTCAGGTCCGGGGGTGTAGCTCAGGTTGCTGAAATAGGCACCGCCACCCAGCCCCCAGAGAGCGATGGCTCCGGTGGTGTCTCCGAGACGAAGATTCGTTACCGTCATGGTGGGCAGCGAGCTGGGCTCGACACCGTCGTTCATGAAGACCGTGCAGGTTCGGCCGCTGACCACGAGTTTGATGTGAAACCACTGATCTTTGGGGAAGTGGGCGATCGCTTTTTCGTGGTTCGAGTTGAGAAGCTGCCAGATGGCGTCGCCATTGAGGCGCGGCGTGTATTGCATGGCTTCAAGTGTGTCGGTGGCACCCGGCCTGAGGTAGACAATCTCCAGATTGTCAGGAGACTGCTCGCGAAAAGCGACGCCGGCGAACAGGGCACCGGGCTTGGTCGCGACATCTACGTCGATTGTTCCGTCGCGCAGCTTCGAGTCTTTTACGCTGATCAGACCCGAGGGAAGATAGACGGCCTTGCGGCCCAGGAATTCTGCGAATTGCGGACCAGTTGCGGATCCACCGTTGGGGTTGGACAGAACGAAACTCCCGGGTGAGATTGGGACCTGGATGGTCTGACTCGGCGAGGCGCTGAGTGAGCCTGATGCGAAAGAGGCGGTAAGTAAAGTGCTGAGCAGAGCTTTGCGGCGGAGCCTGAGGACTGCAGGACGCACGGAAACATGAGTGGGGAAGACGTGCATGTCGAACTTTTCTCCTGTGGGGAATAGGGAAGTCTTCGCCGACGGGCGAAGAGGCTGAGAACGAACGTACCAACCTCAGCCAGAACGGGGAATCAGGATGTTCTAATCCGGCTTAGCGGCTTCTTCGCTCGGCTGTTTGCGAGATATCAGAATGGGGCACCCGTGGCCTGGTGAGACGAACGAGATCCCGTTCATCGCAATGAAGCGGGGATGAACGGGCCACAGTGAAGCTAATCGAGGAGATTGAAACCGAGATGCACGCAGTGCATCGAAAGGGAGAATGTCTAATCGTCTTGTAATTTTCCCACTCTTCGTTTTTGTGATGGTGTTCTGTTCATCTGCATACGCGCAGGATTCGCCACAGGACCACGCTCACTCCATGGGCGGAATGGACATGGGGAAGGATCAGGGCATGATGCGGCTGATGGATGAAATGCATCCGAAGACGTTTGTACAGGAGATCGAGCATCATGCTTCATCGGGGACGAGCGCGGAGCCGAATTCGACGCCTGTGCCGATGGTGATGAGCATGAAAGGCGCGTGGATGGTGATGTTTCACGCGAATGCTTTTGTGCTGGACACGCAGCAATCGAGCCCGCGGGGCGGGGATAAGCTCTTTTCAACGAACTGGTTCATGCCGATGACGGAGCGGGAGTTGGGGCCGGGGCAGTTGACGGTGCGAGGGATGTTCAGCCTGGAGCCGGCGACGGTGACGTCGGAGCGGTATCCTCTGCTGTTTCAGCAGGGCGAGACTGCGTATGAAATTCCGATTGCTGACGGACAGCATCCGCATGATTTCTTCATGGAGCTGGCGGCCCTCTACGACTTGCATGTCGGGAAAGACCAACTGCTGAGTCTGTATGTTGCACCGATCGGTGATCCGGCGATTGGGCCTACGGCGTATCCGCATCGGGCTTCGGCCGCGGAGAATCCTGTGGGAACTCTGGGGCACCATCAGCAGGATTCAACGCACATCGCGAGTGATGTGGTGACGCTGGGCTACACGAAAGGTGTGGTGCGAGTTGAGGCGGGCGGATTTCACGGGCGCGAGCCGGATGAGCACAGGTGGAATGTTGACCAGGGGAAAATTGATTCGTGGGCGACGCGGCTGACCGTGCAGCCCGGGCAGAACTGGAGCGGGCAGGTTTCGTATGCGCGCATCAAGAGTCCGGAAGCGCTTTTTCCGGATGAGGACCAGGCGCGGACAACGGCTTCAGTGATGTACAACCGTCCGGTTGCGCATGGGAACTGGGCGAGCACGCTGCTGTGGGGGCGGACGCGGTCGCTGGCGGATGACTCGAAGGAGAACAGCTACCTGCTGGAGTCGACGTTGCGGTTCATGGATCGGAACTATGCCTGGACGCGGATTGAGAATGCGGGACGGACGAATGAACTGCTGGTTGGCGCGCGGGTGCTTCCGGCGGGGTTTCACGAAGAGCCGCTGACGCATGTGCAGGCGTATACGGCGGGCTATGACCGGGAGTTTTCGACTGGGCACAATTTGTCTGCCGCGATCGGGGCACAGGTGACCGCGTATGGAGTGGGGAAGCCGCTGCAGCCGGTTTATGGATCGGATCCGGTGGGCGTGTTGGTGTTTTTGAGATTGCGGCCGGGATCGAGCAAATAGACCCGGGCAGATCATGACGGGCATGAAGATATGCCCAGTTCAGATCTTCTCCTCGAGGCAGAGGAAGATATTCTCGAACGAAATCAGTCAGAACGAACTTCACATCGATATAAAATGAAGCGAGTTATGGCCCTGAAATCAAATACAGAGTGGAAGCAGTGGGGTAAAGATGACCCACTCTACGGTGTTGCGTCCTGGTCGAACAAACACAAAGAGGGATCCTCACCCTGGACGGATGAAGATTTCTATGCGCTGGGAGAATCGGATTGGCGCGACTTTCTCTCGCATTGGACACAATATGGAATCAGCCGGGGAACTTGTGTCGAGATTGGCTGCGGCGCTGGGCGCATGACGCGAGCGCTGGCAGGTTACTTCGATCGCGTGGCGGCGGTGGATGTATCTGAGGGAATGATCGAGCGTGCACGAAAAGCCGTCGGTTCCAATGTCGAGTTCTTTCTGGTCGACAGCAACAGGATTCCCGTTGAATCTGATTCAGCGGCCGCGGTTTTTTCCAGCCATGTGCTGCAGCATCTTGATGCTGTAGAGGTTGGCTATGGCTATTTTCGTGAGGCGCACCGGGTTCTTACTCCCGGGGGCACGCTGATGATTCACATTCCGCTTTATCAATTCCCTAACGAGAATGGGCCGTGGGGGCCGTTATGGCGGCGAACCCACTCCATCGTTCGAGCCGTCAGCAATTTCAAAGCTGATGTGGGCCGCCGTCGGGGAAGCAAGATCATGCGCGGAACTCCCTATTCGCTGGAGGGGCTCAGAACGTTCCTTTTGGATCTGGGGCTTCGTCGGGTCGAATATCGCATCTTTCCTACCGTCAGCAATGGGAAATTGCATTCGTTTGTGTTCGGGACGAAGTGATGGTTCGACGCCGGTATACAGTTGGGGGCCGCTCGCATTGACCCGCTCATCGGCGATGAAGCTGCGATGAACGGGGCACAGCTGCGGAAGCCTTAACCCGTCGAGACAGTCTCTCGTCCGCGATCATTGCGAGATGTAGATCCTTCGCTTACCACCCCACGCTGAAGACTACGCGTGGGGCGCCGTGCGCTCAGGATGACAGCCAGGTAAAAGGGGAGTTCGTGCAATCAAGATGGCAGCTTCGCGGTAGCGTGCAGTCGGACGATGGTGTCATTCGGATTTGAGATGCCTGGTTAGTTTTCGCGCATCATGGTGGCGATTTCTATGCGGGAGGCGCGGCGGGCGGGGATCAGGGTTGCGGCGAGGCCGGCGAGAAAGACGACGAGAATTGAGCCGGTGAGGGTGAGGGCGTCGGTGGCGGAGACTCCGAAGAGGAGCGATTTGAGCCAACGGCTGAGGGCGAGTCCAAACGCGGTTCCGATGACGACGCCGATGAGGGTGAGGCGGAGTCCGTCCGTCACGACGAGCATGAAAATCTTTTCGACGCTGCAGCCGAGAGCCATGCGGATCGCTATTTCGCTGGCGCGCTGAACGGTGGCGTAGGCCATGACTCCGTAGACGCCCACCGCGGCGATGAGCAGCGCGATTCCCGCAAAGACGACGAGAAGGAGAGTGCGGAAGCGCGGCTGGGAGAAGTTTTGCGCGACGTTGTCTTCCATGGTGCGAATCTTAACGACGGGCTGGTTGGGATTGACGCGATGCACGGTAGCGCGGAGATCGGGGATGAGCGCGCGCGGGTCCACCTCGGTGCGGAGGACGACGGACATGGTGCGCACAGGGAGGACTTCGTTGGCCTGGCGGTAGGGAACGTAGAACTCGGTGGGCATGTCGGCGACGAGGGACTGCTTCACGTTGCCGACTACGCCCACGATCATCATCCACGGCACGGTGTTATCGGGGGTAGCGCCGATCTGCATCTTTTTGCCGATGGGATTTTCGTTGGGGAAGTAGGTCTTGACCATGGCTTCGTTGATGACGACGATGGCGGGCGTGTTTTCGCGATCGGTGCTCTCGATCCAGCGGCCCTGGAGGAGTGGGATGCGGAGGGTCTGGAAGTATTCGGAGCTGATGGTGCGGTAGTTGGCCATGATGTATTCGGAGCCGTTGCGCGGCGGACGGCCCTGAATGTTGAAGTGGATGACGGCGCCTTGTCCGCTGACGGGGAGCGTGGAGGCTGCGGCAACGGAGCGGACTCCGGGAAGCGAGTGGAGTTCGCGGATGGTGTTGTCGTAGAAGTCCATGTTGCGATGAACGATGAGCAGGACGAAGATGACGGCTCCGAGAAGGGTGAGGAGGGCGGGTCGGGCCTGGCTGACAAGCTGCTCGTGCATGGGATTGACGACGGCATCGAGAGCGATGTTGTCGTTGGGGTATTTTTCGTAGAGGCGGCGGGCGATGGTGGTCATTTCGGCGCGTGCCTGAGTGAGGCTGACTGAAGACTTAAGACGAGCGATGGCAAAGATGCCGGGATGCCAGGAGCGGTCGTCGGGAAGTTTCGCAGCCCAGGGGCCCATGGCGATGACGATGTCGGGGGTTTGATTGAGGAGTTCGTAGCCTTTGGGCAGGATGCCGATGACGGTGTAGGACTGGCGATCGAGGGTGATGGACTTGCCGAGGATCTCGGGGGAGCCGGAATATTTGCGCTGCCACAGGCCGTAGCCGAGGAGCGCGACGGCGGAAGACGACGGCTGGTCGTCAGAGGGGACGATTCCGCGCCCGAGAGAGACGTTGACGCCGAGAAGATAGAGGAGGTTGCCGCTGATCATCTCGCTGGGGACCTGTTCGGGTTCATCGGTGCCGGTGAGGGCCATGGTGAGGACGCGGGCTGCGCCAAATTCTTCGAACGAGGTGCTCTGAGTTTCCCAGTCGCGGAGATTCTGCCAGGAGACGGACAGGATGGGAAATTGCCTGGCGCGCTCGGAGACCAGAACGACGCGGTCGGAATCCCGGAAGGAGAGGGGGCGGAGGAGGACGGAGTAGAAGACGCTGAAGATGGCGGTGGTGCATCCGATGCCGAGAGCGAGGGTGAGGATTGCGACGGCAGCAAAGGTCTTAGCGCGGCGCAACTGACGGACGGAGAATTGCAGGTCTCGAAGCAGGCTCAAGAACACCTCGCGGGCGGTGCGGACGACGTCTGTGTCGCGATTGGGATTCGCCTCTTTGCGCAAGTTTCTCACAGGGCAGGAGGCAGGCAGCGGATTTTTGGGATGAGATGAGGGGTAGCGAGGATGAGCGGGCCTCAGTCACTGTTTGGAGTGGGGCGGAGCACTTATACTGCCGGTCATGCGTGGATATGTTTCGTTGGTATTCGTGTTGTTTGCGGGAGTGAGCGCGGCAGCTATTGGACAAACGTCTGCGGGGAGGAAACCTGCAACCGAGGCTGGAGCGCGGGCGTTTCTTGATGCGGCAAATGCGGAGTTGCTGAAGCTGTCGACGCAGGATGCTCGGGCTGACTGGACTGCCAAGACAGACATCACCCAAGACACCGAAGAGACGACAGCGCTCATCAATGGGCAATACACGGCGCGGATGCTCGAGTTGGCAGCAGAGAGCCATCGGTGGGATAAGGTGGCGCTTCCGGCGGAGTTGCGGCGGGAGATAAAGCTGTTGCAGTTGAATACTCCCGCTGCGCCGAAGGAGCCGAATCTGCTGGAGGAGCAGACGGAGCTTGCGGCGCAACTGACGGGAATGTATGGGAAGGGCAAGTATTGCCCGCAAGAGGGGAAGTGCCTGGGGATCGATGCGATTTCGAATATTATGGCGCACTCGACAGATCCGGCGGAGCTGACACGGCTGTGGGTGGGTTGGCATGCTGTTGGCGCGCCGATGCGCGCGAAGTATGCGCGATTTATCGAGTTGCAAAATACCGGCGCGAAGGAACTGGGCTATCACGATACGGGCGAGTTGTGGCGAGCCGGATATGACATGACGCCGGCGGAGTTTTCGGCGGAGTTGGATCGGGCGTGGGGACAACTGGAGCCGCTCTACCGCGAGCTGCACACGTATGTTCGAAATCGGTTGATTGCGAAGTACGGGAAGGCGGCGGAACGCCCGGATGGGATGATTCCGGCGCAACTGCTGGGTAACATGTGGGCGCAGGAGTGGGGGAACATCTACGACATCGTTGCGCCGACGGAGCCGAAGCTGGCGCAGTTCAAGCCCGTGGATCTTGAGTCTGCGCTAAAGAAGCAGATTGCGGAGAAGGATCCGTCTGCCGCCGCGGCCTTCAAAGAAGGTACGGATCTGACGTCGGATGCGGGACACGCGGCAACCCTGGCGGCGGGACGCGATATGGTGCACTACGGCGAGGACTTCTTCAAATCGCTTGGATTCGCACCGCTTCCGGCGACGTTCTGGGAGAGATCGCAATTTGTGCATCCGAGGGATCGAGAGGTGGTGTGTCACGCGTCGGCGTGGGACTTGGATTCTGTGGACGATCTGCGGGTGAAGATGTGCATCGAGGTGAACGCGGATTATTTCACGACGGTGCATCACGAATTGGGGCATAACTTCTACCAGCGGGCTTATAACAAACAGCCATATTTGTTTCGAGGTGGCGCGAACGATGGGTTTCACGAAGCGATTGGGGATGCGATCGCGCTATCGATTACGCCGGCATATCTGAAAATGCTGGAGCTGACCGATTCGGAGCCGCCGGCTGAGGCAGATATTCCGCTGCAGTTGCGGACGGCACTGGACAAGGTGGCGTTTCTGCCGTTTGCCCTGGCGCTGGACAAGTGGCGCTGGGAGGTTTTCTCGGGGGAGATCAAGCCGGGTGACTATAACAAGGCCTGGTGGGAACTGCGAGAGAAGTACCAGAAAGTGGCGCCTCCGGTGGAGCGCACGGAGGCGGACTTCGACGCGGGCGCGAAGAATCACATCCCAACGAATGTGCCTTACGCCCGGTATTTTTTGGCGCGAATTTACCAGTTCCAGTTTTACAAGGCAATGTGCGATGCGAGCGGATACAAAGGGCCGCTGAACCGGTGCAGTTTTTACGGGTCAAAGGCGGCAGGCGAGAAGCTCAACAAGATGCTGGAGGCGGGACAGTCAAAACCGTGGCAGGAGACGCTGAAAGAGATGACCGGAACGGATCATCTGGATGCGCAGCCAATGCTGGACTACTTCGCGCCGTTGTATCAGTGGCTGAAGGAGCAGAACGCGAAAGATGCTCACGCGTCGAAGTGAATGAATCCCGCTCATCGCGAAAGAACACTCGCGATGAACGGGGCACAACCCTCTGAATGAGGTCAGAGCTCGGCTGAGCGTTTGCCGGTGATCAGTCGCAGGATGACGGTCAAAATGACTGCACCTATCACCGCGATTACGATGCTGATGATCATTCCGTGTTGCCCGACGCCGCCCAATCCCAGGTGACTAGAGATAAAGCCGCCTACGAGAGCGCCCACGAGGCCAACGATCATATCCATGAAGAAACCGAAGCCGGATCCCTTCATGAGTTTTCCGGTGAGCCAGCCTGCGATGACCCCGATGATGATCCAGGCAATCAATCCATGACCCATGTTTTTTATTCCTCCTTTTGGAATGGAATTGCGAAGCCGATTAGATTAGCGGTCCGTTTGGGGGATGGTTTTGAAGCGGGCCCTTCTGCAGCAAGGGAGAATACACCGCAAGCCCAGCAAACGACTACACTTTTCCTCCGCGATCGGTCCAACAACGGGAATAAGATGCAGAATCGGAAGTCGGGGTAGAGGTCTTCGCGCAAGATTTAGGGCTTCTGTGCTCTCCTTGACGTTCTAGGAGAACGCATGTAATCTTCTTTCCTAGATCGTCGAGGAGAGTGGCGCGTGGTTGCCAAGCCAGAGGACAAGGGAACAGATCTATTGCAGGGAACACTGGACCTGCTGATTTTGAAGGCGGTGTCGCTGGGGCCGCTGCACGGTTATGGGGTGCTGCTGCGGATTCAGCAGATTTCAGGCGAGGAACTGGTGATTCAGCAGGGGTCGCTGTATCCGGCGCTCTACAGGCTGGAGCACCAGGGCGCGATCACGAGCGAGTGGGGGGAGAGCGAGAACAATCGCCGCGCGAAGTATTACCGGCTTACCACGGCGGGGCGGAGGCGGCTCGATGCAGAGACGGAAAAGTGGAACCGGATGGCGGGGATCATTGCGGGGATTCTTCGCACGACACCGGAGAGCTTATGAGCGGGCAGAACTGGTTGGGGCGTAAGCGGGCGGAGTTGCGGTCGTGGATGCGATCTGTGATGCAGCGCAGGCGAGTGGAGCGGGAGATGGATGCGGAACTCGAGTTTCACGTGGAGGCGTTGACGGCGGATCTGATTCGCGCAGGGCAATCGCCGGCCGAGGCGGCACGAAAGGCACGGATCGCGCTTGGTCCGGTGCTGATGCACAAAGAGGGGATGAGGACATCGCTGGGATTGCGATGGGTAGATGAACTTGGTTCTGATCTGCGGTACGCGGCAAGGATGCTCCGGAAGAATCCGGGATTTACGGCGATTGCGGCGGTGTCACTTGCGCTGGCGATGGGGGCGAACACGGCGATTTTCTCTTTGGCGAAGGTGCTTCTCTATGATCGGCTGCAGATCCCCCATGCGGATGAGCTGAAGCTGGTGCGATGGACGGGAGATGACAAAGTCATCGCGCATAGCTCGTGGGGAGACTTTGACAACCTGCCAGATGGCACCCAGACGAGCAGTGTGTTTCCGTACCCGATCTATCGCGAGATAAGCAAACACCCGGCAGGAATGGAGAGCCTGGCGGGTTTCAAAGAAGACAGCATGAATGCTACGGTGCGCGGAACGGCGCGCAGAGTTGCAGTGGCAGAGGTGACAGGGAACTATTACGAGACGCTCGGAGTGCATCCGCAACTTGGGCGAGCGATTCTTCCGTCGGATGACGCTGTTGCGGGTTCCGGAGATGTAGTCCTGATCAGCGATGAATTGTGGAGCCGGGAATTTGGGCGATCCCCAGAGGCACTTGGGCAAATCATCACTCTTAACCAGACGAAGCTGACCATCGTTGGCGTGAATCCGCGGGGCTTTACCGGCGCAAAGAACGTTCTGGAATCGCCGGACCTATTTGTGCCGATCAGTCTCGAGCCGTTGTTGACAGTGCAGAGAGTGAAAGGGTCGGATCTTTCTAATCCGGATTTCTGGTGGGTAAATGTGGTTGGCCGTGTGAAGCCGGGTGTTCGAGACAGCGAGGCGCAGCAAGGGCTACGTGTGCAGTTTGAGGCAGCAGTGCGCTCGCTGGCGACCGTGAAGGCGGGAGACACGATACCTCGTCTGCAACTGGTGGATGGAAGCCGCGGGCTGCACTGGGCGGACCGGACGTACAAAAAGCCACTGTCTGTACTGCTGGGCATGACAGGATTGGTTCTCCTGCTTGCTTGCGCGAACATTGCGAATCTTCTTCTGGCACGGGGTGCGCAACGACAGCGCGAAATGAGCGTGCGGATGGCGCTGGGAGCGGGTCGTGCGCGGGTCGTACGGCAGTTATTGACGGAGAGCCTGCTGCTCGCGGCGCTGGGAGGTGGCGGAGGTTTGCTGCTTGGATATCTCAGCCGAAACATTCTTCCGCGGCTGCTGACGAACTCCTGGGAAGAATTCAGGGTTCAAGTGCCGTTCGACTGGGCGGTGTTCGCATGCACGGCGGTCATCATCCTGGCGACAGGAATTCTGTTTGGATTGGCGCCAGCGTGGTTTGCGGCGAGGGCAGAAGTTTCGAGCAGTCTGAAGGAATCGGCGCAGACGGCTACGCGCCGTCGACGCGGATTAAGTGGGAAGGCACTTGTAGGATTTCAGATTGCCTTGTCGACGATGCTGGTGGTGGGTGCGGGGCTGTTTCTGCGAACGCTGACCGCGCTCACATCGCAGGACGTCGGATTCAACACCGAGCACCTTGTGCTGTTCGATATTAATCCGCCAAGCGCGCGCTATCCGGCGGGGAAGGACGTTGCTCTGCATGAGGAACTCGAAAGGCGAATTGCGGCTCTGCCCGGTGTACAGCATGTAACGCCAGCGGCGAATGCATATCTTGGGGACTCGATGAGCAATTCGGATTTCTTGCCGGATGGAGAAAAGTACGAGAAGGGTAATCGCACCGCGGAAGACCTGAATGTCGTTGGCAACGATTTTTTTCCGACGCTGGGAATCAAGATCATTGGAGGACGGGGGTTTGGTGCGCAGGACACGGCGACATCGCCGAAAGTTGCGGTGATCAATCAGGCGCTGGCCAAGAAGCGTTTTGCCGGGTTGAATCCAATTGGGCGGATGTTTCGCGCGGACCGCGACGAAAAGGCCGATCTGATAAGGATCGTTGGCATCTGTGCGGATACGTACTATTACACGCTCCGCGAAGGGCCGCCAGCGCAGTTCTTTCTGCCCTATGTACAACAGAAGGAGGTGCACGGCATGACGTATGAGTTGCGCACAGCGATGAGTACGGCTTCTCTGGCACCGGTATTGCGAAGAACTGTTCAGGGGATCGACCGTGATTTGCCGGTGACGAATCTCAGGACGCAGCGGGAGCAGATCAGCGCGACATTGCAGATCGAGCGAGCCCTGGCGGCGCTCACGTCAGGATTCGGGTTGTTGGCGTTGGCGCTGGCGTGTGTAGGCATTTACGGGATCATGGCGTATTCCGTTGCGCAGAGGACGAATGAGATCGGGATCCGACTGGCGCTGGGAGCGCAGCCGGGACAAGTGCGGAGGATGGTTCTAGGCGAGAGCACGTGGCTGACGCTTGTGGGGATTGTTGCGGGAGTTTGCGGAGCGCTGGCCTGGACGCGTTTAGTGAAGTCGATGCTGTACGGAGTAGAGCCTAATGATCCGGCGACGATTGCAGCCGGAATGGCGGTGCTGATCGTTATGGCACTGGTGGCGACGTGGATTCCGGCGCGGAGAGCAGCGGGTGTGCAGCCGATGCAGGCACTGAGGCACGAGTAAAGCAGGGGACGAGGTAACAAGCGGACGAGGGAACAAGGGAACGGCGGATCGGGGATTAGAGACCAGGGATTAGGCAGGAACTCTCGGTGGAATCTGTCATCGATCGATTCGACCGGGGATCCGATTCGGATCAGCCTGTGGCTTCGACACCAACGGGAAGCGCAGGGAGGCCGCCGAGGTGCTTGCCTTCGGCTACGATGGCGTCGAGGTGCGCAAGGGTTTCGTCTACGGAGGCGGTGTACATTTCGCGGGCGGCGTCGTAGCCTTCCTCGATCAGTTGCTTGAGGTGACGTCCGGCGATCTGGACGGCGATGCGGTCGGTGATGACCTTACCGGAGCGCTTCTTCTGCTCGACCCAGGCGGTGCAGGGCAGGGCGATACTCATTGGGCGCCCATTGACGTCGAAGCGGATATCCACGGCATCGGCATGACGCGTAGCAATGGCCACGATGTTTGCTCTCCATTGGCAGTGGAGGTCTTCGCCGGTCCAGCGGTCGGTCACGTGGAAATCTTCGTACATGTGATTAGCCTATCTTCTGGCGGGATTGAGAGCAAGGATGCGGGGCAGGGTTCGCTTAGCGCAAAGCGGCCTGGTGGACTGGCTTCTCAGGCCACTGGTAGACTAGTAAGGTTGCGGTAGCTGTGCCTCTCCTGTAAGGACCTGCCTGCAAGTTGATCGTAGAGAAGGACAAAAGAACCAAGTGGATACTCAGACGCGCCATGCCTTGAAAGGCGACAAATTTGCTCAGGCCACCAAGACGAGCGTTACCTGGCTCAGCGGGCACCGGACCAACGTTTTGCGGTGGGCCATCGCTGCCGCCGTCATTCTGGCGGTTGGGATTGGATTCCTGGTTTTCTGGAACGTGCGGGAGGGCGCGGCTGAAGCCGCTTTGGGGCAGGCGCTGAATACTTACACGGCACCCCTTGCATTGCCGGGCGCGCCAGCAGAAAACGGCACATATGCAACTGTCGCTGAACGCGCGAAGGCATCGAACGAGCAGTTCAAGGCAGTCGCCGACAAATACGGGTGGCTCCCTGAGGGATCGAAGGCGCGGTATTTCCAAGGCGTTACGGAACAGGAGTTGGGGCAGACAGCTGCTGCCGAGAGCGATCTGAAGAAGGTTGCGGATTCGTGGAACCGGAATCTTGCGAACCTGGCGAAGGTCGCGCTGGCATCAATCTACCGGCAGACCGGCCGTGACCAGCAGGCAATCGATCTTTATAACGAGATCATTGCGAAGCCTTCAGAGACCGTGACTGCCGGAGTGGCGCAGCTGGACCTTGCGGATCTGTATGATGCTACGGGCAAACAGGCCCAGGCGAAGGCGTTGTGGGCGAAGCTGAAGGATTCGGACAAGGACGGAGCGGCCGGATCAATCGCAGGCCAGAAGCTGTCGGGGAACAAGTAAAGTACCCAGAATGAGCGTCCAGGAATGGCTGGAGGCGCGCCAGATTCGGTCGAATGCGGCGGGCGTTTGTGTGAACTTGAGCAGTTTCTTGTTCAGCTGCGTCTGGTATTTGTATGAGCGCCAGCCAGATCCTAGTTCCAGGTTGGATGGAGATCGTCGAGAGCGCTGTGCATGACGAAGCGCGCCAGCACGCGGAGGAAGCAGCACTGGCGGCGCTGGTCGACCAGTATGCGAGCACTCTTTATCGGGTAGCCTTCTCCGTTTTACGCAACCAACAAGATGCGGAAGACTCCGTGCAGGAAGCATTTCTACGGGTGCTTCGGCATCGCGAAGCGCTGGGCGAAATTCGCGATCATCGCGTGTGGCTGGTGCGGATCGTCTGGAACATCGTTCTGGATCGCAAGAGACGCGCGAAGACACGTCCTGAAACTGACGATATCGCCGATTTGGCACGTGTGCTGCCGGCAAACGGACTAAGTGCGGAGCAGAGAGCAGCCGCATTGCAGCATCATGCGCGGGTGCTGGCCTGCGTGGAGAAGCTGCCGGCGCGCGAGCGTGAGGTGATGATGCTGTCAGCATTCGAGGAGCTTTCGAGCGTAGAGATTGCGGCGGTACTTGAAGTGACCGAGTCGAGTGTAAGGTCACGGCTTTTTCGCGCGAGAAATCTACTGGCTGAGCTGCTCCAGCACAAGAGGAGTACAACATGAGCCCGTCATCAGAGAATCGGTCGGTTCCAACTGCAGGAGCGCTTACAGCGGAAGAGACGCTGCGGCTGATTGCAACCCTGCCTGCGCCTGAGGAACTCGAGAATCGTGTGAAAGCGAAGCTGCAATCTGCGCCTCATCGGAGAAATGTGATTGTGTGGCCCTTCGCGGCGGCAGACAGCTGGATGCGTGCGGCAGCAGCAGCGGCCATCGTGGTGGTGATTGCAGGCGGAGGATGGGGCGTGTACTCGCATATCCAGGTTGCGCCGGTACCGTCCGCGGTGGTTGAGCCGCAGCCGCTGAACGGCGCGGGACGGTTCAGCACGGCGGGAGCTATGCACGTACCGCAAACCGTGCAAGGGCCTGTTGTGGCGACTCCGGTGATTGAAAAAGAGCACGCGACAGACCAGGTTCCGCGGATGAAGGAGAAGGCTCACAAGAGAGGAACGCCTTCTTCAACGGAGCGGAAACGGACAAAGTGAAACTGCATCAATGCAATCCTTTCTTCTTGCCTGTGGATGAAGAAGGCGCGCTCACCTCAGAGGCGCATCCTGAGATTGCGGATTTAAGCTGACATCATGTTCTCGAGGAAGCTATCGATCGCACGTGTCGATGTCGACGGGTTGCGTCATCCGTGCCCGTTGAAATGGATCGACAACTTCGCCATGCGCAATTTTACGAACGACGCAATCTTCGACGACACGCTGCCTGTCAGCGATGGGCTAATGGAGGCGGGGAAGAGGGTTCCGCTCGAACGTCTTCAACCGGCGATGGAGGATTGGTTCCGGAGGAAGGGGTACATTGCCTCGAAAGAAAGCATTGAGATACTGGAGATCGAGACGGACGAAGGCCGCACTCCGATTTTGCCGGCCGTTTGAAGGCATCTCTTTGCTCTACTCCTTCTTCCCGGGCGTTATACGTGTGTTTTCGTTGGGTTGTGCATCTACTTTGAATCGCTTGTAGTCGTAGTCGCGTTCTCTGAAGTGCTGCCGCAGGTTTTTCAGAAGCAGGACTCGAGCCTGCATGGTTCCCTCCGCTCCGGTTGGAAGCCAGATTTCCCCGTTGACCTTTGCCTGGTCGAAGCGGAAGTTGGAGCCCTTCTGAACTGTCGCCAGAATGCCGCCAATCATGCGGAAGTTGTCGATGAAGCTCACCTCAAGGTGGGCTACCTGGCGGTCGGCCTCGTTGATCCAGATCGTTCCCTGAAGCTTCTTCGAGGCATCTTCAGCGAAGCCGTGGGTTTTGGCGTCTTTGCGACCGACAAAGTCGAAGACGATGGTTGGATCGCCTCGGTATAACTCGCGGCGCTCATTGCGTACATCCATGATCTCGAGAAGGCGACTCACGGTGATGCTCGGGCCTTCGAGCGGCTTATCTCGAGGCGTTTTCTCCGCTTTCTCCACCTGCTTCGTAACGCGGTCGGTCTCTTTCCGCTGCGCGTTGTCGTCCAGAGGCTTGTCATTGGCTTTCACTTTGCGCTCGATCACATGCCCATTCACGAAGAAGTCTTCGTACTCGGATGTTTCGGTCTTTTTAACCTCGCCGTTGGCATCGATGTCCTGCACCACCTGATAGGAGGTGTAGGTGTAGTTCTCGCGAACCTGGTCGAGCTTTCGCTGATGCTCCTGGACCTGCCGCATTAATTCGCGAATGTCGGGCAGCGGCGGCTGAGTTGGCTGTTGCGAAACTCCGGGTTGGAAGGAGGTGACGAAAACAGCGCAGGCAAGAAGACGGGAGAGATGATTACAGCTGTGCATGAGGGAGATTGGCCCTTGGTGCCGCAGTGGCGGATACAGCGGTCGAAGTTGAACGTTCTGAATGAGGTACCCCTGTTTGTCGTTACCAGAATGGTCGCACAAAAACGCGGCTGGGTGATTGCGGGGCGGGTTATGATTGCTTACCACTAAGAGCAGGGAGAAGAGCCGGGCGCGCAGCAGCCCCTCGCTTCTGGAAAGGGACTCAGCATGTTTCGAGCGCTCATCCACTGGATACTGAGTGCCATCGCGCTGGTCGTCACGGCACAACTCGTGCCCGGGTTCTACGTCAACGATATCCGGTCAGCAATGATCGCTGCGGTTGTAATTGGTGTACTGAACGCGACGCTTGGCTTCGTGATGAAGGTCGTCACTTTTCCATTCGCTATTCTCACGTTCGGTCTATTCCTGCTTGTCATCAACGCATCGATGATTATGCTTGCGGCGAAGATGGTGGAAGGCCTTACTGTCTATGGGTGGGTGCCGGCATTCGAGGCCGCCGCGGTGCTGGCGGTTCTGGGTATGCTGATTCGATCGGTCATGAAGGACGAGTAAACAGAGACCAGAGACCAGACATCAGAGATCATGGGCCCGGGCCATAGGCGTTCTGGCAGGAATGGCTCTGGTCTCTCGTATTGCGTCCCATTTTTTTGCCAGCGGGCGGTTCTGCTGAGTTTGTTTGTAAATGCTTTGAAATGAAATTCGTATGGCATGGCGCCGCCCGGTCAGGCCACCAGGGCTTTTGGCTCGGTAGGGGACCAGAGGCGGAACTCGGATTCGCGGCGGAGCTTGAGGCCGGGGAGTTCCTGGGCGCCGGCATGGTCCCAGGCAAGGAGCTGCCAGGCGGCATCGTTGTAGCGGCCGGCGTTCAAATAGCGAAGGAGAGTTGAAGAGGCGAGGCGGCCCGAGCCGAGGTTGAAGACGAAGTCGACGAGAGCATCGAATTGACCCTGGGTCAGGGGGACATGAACGAGGCGGGAGACGGAGCTTTCCGCCTCGGCGATGTCGGCGGCGAGAATGGATTCGGCCTGCTGAAGGGTGATGCCGTTGGGGTAGGTTTCAGACTGGACCAGACGGTGTCCGAAGCCGATGGTGCGAAATCCGGCGACGTCGGAGTAGATGTGGTCGCGGAAGCCTTCGGATTTCTTGAGCAGATCGAGTCCGGCGGGACTGAGATGCATAGGTTTATCTCCAGAAACAAAGCGGCCGTCGCGATGGCACCTTCCATGTGGAGGGTGTTATCGGACGGCCTATGCTTCGCAATCTAACAGATTGGAAGAAATGATCTGCAGTTCGAGGGGTGATGCGGAGAAGATGAGGAGGCGGGGATGGATTTCCCTGCAAGTTGCAGAAAATCAATCAGCAGGGCAGAAAGGGCGTCGTCGAAATTGCGGTCGTGGGTCTTCTGGAGGAGAGCAACTCCTATTGACTCATTGAACGTCCAAAGAGTGTAGTGGGATTTTCTGTCGTAGATGGTCAGGCGGAACTCCGGAACCGGGTCTGAGGCTCCTTTCTGTTTATCCGCGCTGCTCGGGCCCGTGGGCGCAAGAAGCTGCAGTTCGAGTACGAGATCCGCATCAGACGGGTCCGAAACCAGGTCAAACTGGCCGGTAGCCTTCAGAGCCGAGAAGAACTGAGTGTAGGGACGATCGGTATCCCCGCTGAAGGGCTTGGGAAACAGGCCGCTATCCGCTCCTGCGTTGGATATGAAAACCGTTCTGGCCGATCGAATGGCCGGGGGAACCGCCAGCGGTGCCGGAGTCGTCGTGTCTTGAGACAGGGCGACTGGCGTAGTCAGGGACAGCAGGCACAGCGAGGCTTGGAGAGCGAAACCTATGGACAGCAATGAGATACCTCCTTTCGCGATTCAGTGCACTGAAATGACGGTTCGTATTGGACGGAAGTTTCTTTCCGAACAGGAGTTCGCCGTGGTAGTCTTTGCCGCTACGGGGATCTCCGCGTGTTCCCGGAATGTTGGTCGAGCGCGGCTGACGTTTGCAGTGGAGTGGTCGAACAAAGGCAAAAGAACGATTCTGCACCAGGATTGTTGCAACCCTAAATTGCGTTAATTCAGAGGCTTCCGGCGGAGTACCGTAATCCGAGCCGTTTTCGCCTCATTTTTGCCCGCATCTCGTTGATTTTTATGGAGGATATTGGCCGGTACGGCTGATAGAATCATAGGATGCTCAAACGACCAGAAGCAACCAACATGAGCCCCGAAAAGCCTGTACCTTTGTGGCTTCTTGCGGGGATTTCGTGCGTGGCAATGACCGGGATGCTGTGTACGCTGCCAACCCGGACAGTGCAGGCGGATGCTGGAGTGCCAAGGCCCGCAGCTACTTCCCCAAACGGGATTGCGAGTGCGACCCCGCAGATGGTGCGACCTACAGCGCAGAAGCCCCGGTTTAAGCTTCTGAAGGGGATCGCGTCCTGGTACGGCGATGAATTCGACGGCAGGAAGACGGCAAGCGGGGAGATGTTCAGCATGGACGAGATGACCGCGTGCCATCCTTCGCTGCCATTTGGAACTGAGGTGCGGGTGGTGAACCTGCGAAATCACAAATCCGTAACTGTCCGGATAACAGATCGAGCCGAACTCGTGAAGGGACGGGTGATCGATCTGTCGTATGCTGCGGCCGAGAAGTTGAACATGACCAAGTCGGGCCTGGCACGCGTGTCGATCGAAGTATTGTCGGTGGGACATCCGGGGGCGTGAACTAACTGCGCATTTCGAGAATGAATGCGGCCGACCGGAGGGGTCGGCCATTCTGTTTGTGGTTCCGGTTCAGAGGGGGAACTCGACAGGCGATGCCTCCCAAAGTCTGATCGGGGCAGATAGACTGTTGAAGTCTCATCCGAGAAAGTAATTCCACGACGCCCGTCGATCTGCCCCGGAGTTCAGGATCTTGTCCAAATCGTTCGCGTATCGTCCCGATATTGATGGTTTACGCGCGCTCGCTGTTTCGGTTGTGATCGCATTTCATGTTGGGATCCTTCATCTCTCTGGCGGTTACGTCGGAGTCGATGTGTTTTTCGTGATCTCCGGCTATCTGATAAGCTCGATTATTTTCAGAGAGATCGCGGAGGGCCGATTCTCGATCAGGGCGTTTTACGAGCGACGCATTCGGCGCATTTTCCCGGCTCTATTTGGGCTGCTCGTCGTGTTGAGCGGATTCGCAGTCGTATTTCTTCTTCCCGCCGAGCTTGTGAACTTCGGCAAGTCGGAGCTGGCAGCGGCGTTTTCGTCTTCGAATTTCTATTTCTGGCAGCACTCGGGATATTTCGATCGGCGCAACTCTGACTTGCTTCTCCATACCTGGTCCCTGGCAGTGGAAGAACAGTTCTATATTTTGTTTCCGATTTTTCTTTATCTGGTACGAAGGTTCTTTCCTGGCCGACTACGAGGATCGGTGCTGATTCTGTTCTTTGTATCCCTGGCCAGCAGCGTTCTTACGGTTGCGTGGAATACGGACACGGCGTTTTATATGCCGTATACGCGGGCCTGGGAACTACTGCTGGGGACAATTCTTTCGCTGGAACTTATTCCTCCGATTCGTGCTGCGTGGCTGAGGAATCTGACGGCTCTGCTTGGACTGGCGATGATCGGAGTTGCATGCCGGGAATACACGCCTCTGACGGCTTTTCCCGGAATGGCAGCGCTGCTGCCTTGTGCCGGGACGGGCATGATTATTGCGGCAGGAGCGTCCGGCAAGTCGATTGTCTACAGGATGCTGTCCTGGCGTCCGGTTGTTTTTGTGGGGTTGATTTCGTACTCGCTGTATCTGTGGCACTGGCCGGTACTCATGATTTACCGCATGGGCATCGTCGATGCTGCCGCATGGTTTGAGAGTAGATACGGAGCCAAGTTTCCGCCTGATCGCTTTGATCATCTGGTGGTGATAGCGGTGTCATTCGTTCTTGCGGTCCTATCATGGCGGTTTGTCGAGACGCCGTTCCGGAAGGGCGCTCTTCGTCTGCAAGGACGAGCACTTTTCATAGGAGCCGGTGCGACGGTTGCTGCCTGCACCGTGTTCGCGGTCGTAACCGTGGGCTTGGGCGGATTGCCGGGACGCTTCGACGAGAGAGCGCTGCAGCCGGCGGCATTTCTTGAGATTTCGGAACTAAGACAGGAGGAGCAAGTTCAGCGTCTGGGAACGTGCTTTGTGGATGCGACGAGCAGACAAACGGTGGTTGATTTTGACAGATGCCTTCGCCAGGATCCGAATAGGAAGAATTTTCTGTTGCTGGGCGATAGCCACGCTGCCGCACTCTGGCCGGCGCTACAGGCGGCGCTGCCAGGAGTGAATGTGATGCAGGTAAATGTAACTGCGTGTCCCGCGACGATCGACCATCATGCCGAAGGGGTCTGCAAATCGGTGATGGATTATGTGTTCGGCGAATATCTGCCGAAGCATCCGGTGCAGCAACTGCTCCTAGAATCGGACTGGTTGCCGAGCGATGCAGCGGGGCTTGACGATACGCTCCGGTGGGCTCGGGAGCACAACGTGCAGGTGACGGTGTTGGGTTGCGTGCCCGAATACGATGCTCCGCTGGCGCGTCTGCTGGCGTATTCGATTGCGTGGAATCGTCCTGATCTGGTGGCGGAGCATCGGATTTCGAAGGATGCGAAGCTGGATCGTGAACTGAAGGAGGCGGTGGAATCGAAATGGCACTACCGGTATGTTTCCTTGTACGATGCGCTTTGCGAACATGGGCAGTGCGCTGCCTACGCCGATGCTGAAAAGGGCATTCCGCTGATGAATGATAGCGATCACTTCAATCGTTTTGGAGCGCAGTTCGTTGTTCGGCGTCTTATCCAGAGCGGACAGCTCAGAGATTAATGCTGCAGGAATGCAGGAGGATCATTCAATTGCCGCTACGCTCTGGTGAGTGAGGATACGCCGGGAGGTTGCAAAAGGTGATATAAAACTCTTGCATTCACGGAACGAGTTTTTACTGAGATATAAAAAATGCCTGAACAATCTGGTTCTGGACCTTGGTCCCTTTCATTCAATCGCCGCCGATTTCTCAAGACTGCTGGATCTGCTGCAATTCTTCCGACGGTTCTCCGCGGCGCCGCTGCTCAAACCTCGAAAACCTCGCCGAATAATCGCATCAATGTAGGCGTGATCGGTATGGGCTGGCAGGGTCCCGGTAATACGGAAAACCTGCTGAACCTCTCGGACTGCCAGGTGGTTGCTGCGTGCGACATCGACGCTAATCATCTGCAGGCTGCGGTGAAGAAGATCAACGAAAGCTACGGGAACGAGGACTGCAAGGGCTACCACGATTTCCGCGAGTTGCTGGCGCGCGAGGATATCGACGCCGTGATGATTGCGGTGCCGGATCACTGGCACGAGATCGTGGCGACTGAAGCCGCGCGGCGCAAAAAAGATATTTACGGCGAAAAGCCGCTGGGCCACACCATCGCGGAGCAGCAATCCATTGTGCGCGCGGTGAAGGAGAACGGAATTGTCTGGCAGATGGGGTCGTGGCAGCGCTCCGTTCCGATGTTCCATAAGGCGGCGGAGATCGTTCGGAATGGTCTGATCGGGACGGTTTCGCATGTCGAGGTCGGGCTGCCCGGAAATAATTCCGATTTCGACGGCGTGGGCAAAGAGTCGCTGGCGAAGCTGGCAGCTGCAGGAGTGAAAGCGAACCGGCTGGAAGAGGTAGTTGAGGGCTCGAAAGGCTGGGATTTGCTGGTCACGGATCCGCCCAAGGAACTGGACTACGAGATGTGGGTGGGCCCATCGAAGATGGAGCCGTATATTAGAGCGCGCTCGCACAAGTCGTGGCGGTGGAACTACAACACGGGCGGTGGAGAGCTTCTGGATTGGATTGGGCATCATTGCGACATCGCGCACTGGGGGCTGAATTTCGATCACACTGGACCGTTGGAAGTGGAGGGGAGCGGCGAACTGCCTCCCCGCAATGCGGTCTGGAACAGCGCACCGCGATTCCGTTTTGAGTTGAAGTACCCCGAGAATGTGACGATGACGATCGCCGGCGGCCATCCTGAGATCAGAAGCGGCGTGAAGTGGATCGGCAGCGAGGGATGGGTATGGGTGGACCGTGGCGGATTTGATACCTCGATCGCGGCAGTGAAGCAAGGCAAATACCTGCCGCGTGAGTTGCGCAAGGTGAAGCTCTACACGTCGTCGGATCACATGGAGAACTTCCTGGATTGCATCCGGACCCGGCAGGCAACAGTCACGCCGGTTGAGATCGGGCATAACTCGGCGATTCCGGGGCATCTGTGCCAAATTGCGATGCTGACCGGCAAGAAGATTCGCTGGGATGCAAAGGAAGAGAAGATCCTTGACGATCCGGAAGCCAGCAAACTGATGACGCGGGAGTACCGCGGGCCCTGGAAGATGAGCTAGGGTTCGATACGCGCTTCCGGCGGGCGAGATTGGAGTGCCCGCACACAGTTGCGTGCTGTTGCAGGCAGGCAGTTCAAAGAATCTGGAGGAGTCATGGGGTCCATTACGCGCAGGCATTTCATGGGCGGAGCAGCAGCCGTTGCAGCGTTTTCATCGACGAGGTTTTCGCTGGCCGAGCCTCTGGGGCTGGAACCGGGGATCCAGCTTTACAGCGTACGAGACCAGATGGCGAAGGACTTCGAGGGCACGCTCGCGGCAGTTCGCAAGGCAGGCTACGTTGAGGTTGAGTCTGCCGCGCTGCCGAAGAAATCAGCGGCTGAGATTCGCAAGGCCCTCGACCAGGCGGGGCTGAAGTGCGTGAGCTCGCATCGTTCCTTTGTCGATGTGACAAAGAATCTGGACGCGACGACGGAGTTCGAGAAGACCGTCGGTGTATCGAACATCATCTGCCCAGGTCCGGGACGCCGGAATGCGGGACGGGGACCGCTGACAATCGACGATTGGAAGTACAACGCCGAGGAATTCAATAAAACAGGTGAGAAACTGAAGAAGGCAGGAATTACGTTCGGCTACCATAATCACTGGGTGGAGTTTGCACCTGTTGACGGCAAAGTGCCTTACGAAGAACTGCTTAGCCTGTGCGAGCCAGATAAGACGACCTTCGAGATGGATTGCGGATGGGTCAAGGTGGCAGGGCATGATCCAGTTGCTCTGATGAAGAAATATCCAAATCGCTTCTCGATGTTTCACGTGAAGGATTTCCATCTTCCACCGGACATTTCGGTCGCGAAGCACGATGAGGCGAAGGTGACGGAACTGGGCCGGGGCTCGATCGACTACCGCCCCATCTTTGCCCAGGCAGCGAAGAACCAAAAGATTACCCACGCCTTCGTTGAGCAGGAGGCTTTCGACATTCCGTGGCAAGAGTCGCTGAACGTGGACGCGACTTACCTGAAGAACTTAACCATCTAGGCGGACACAAACGCCCTGAGGATACATGGCTACAACAACTGAAGTAAGAGTGACTCCTGCCCAGAGAATCGCATGGGACTATACCTTTGCGTTCTGGGCTTTGCGCCTATGGCTCGGTGTTCGTGCGCTGTTCGTGGGCATTCAGAAGTATGCGGTGTATAAGGCGGTGGCACAGCCGCTCATCGATCCATCAACAGGTCAGCCGGATGCGAGCGGTGTGATGGTCAACGTGAACGTGAAGTCGTACGCGCTGGCCAACTACGCCGGCGTGCCGACGGCATTGCGCGATAAGTTCGCACACGATCCGATGTTTCCGAAGTTCGCGCTGACGCTTTTCGACAAGATGCTGGGGCCGCTGTTCATCCTTACCGGCATCATGCTGATCATCGGGCTCGGGACTCGGCTTTCGCTGCTTATTCAGGGTTTGCTCTTCATTGCCCTGACGGTCGGCCTGGTGCTGATCGATGAGAACGCCGGCGTGGCCTATCTCGGAATCCATATCGCCCTGGTCGCAGCCGCCTTTGTGCTCGCCCAGCACAACAGGTTTGTGGTTCTCAGAAAATGGTAGATAAGTTGAATCGTCGGGAGTTTATCAGCACGACAGCGGTGGCCGGCGCCGCCATGCTGTTGGAGGCCTGCAAGTCTGACTCGAACGAGCAGAAGGCTGCGGTCAAGAAATCTTCACTGAACAACATCAATGTCGCTCTCATCGGCTACGGCGAAGAGGGCAAGGTCCTGCTGGAATCGCTGCTCAACATCGAAGGCGTGAAACTGGTTGCGCTTTGCGACATCTGGGAATATCACCGTGGCGAAGGGCAGCGTTACCTGCAAAAGCTTGGCAACGATGTGCGCTCGTATGAAAACTACGAGGATCTTCTCGCAAAAGAGAAGGATTTGCAGGCTGTTCTGATTGCGACGCCGGACTTCTGGCACGCGCCGATGACGAACACCTGCCTCAAAGCAGGCCTGGACGTCTACTGCGAAAAGATGATGAGCAACACGATCGACGGTGCGCGCTCGATGGTGAAGACCATGCGCGAGACCGGAAAGCTGTTGCAGATCGGTCATCAGCGACGCAGCAATCCGCGATATCTGTTCACTCTGAACCGGCTGCTGCACGAAGCGAACTTCTGCGGGCGGGTAACCGCTATTCAGGGTCAATGGAATCGCGCCGTCAAGGAAGATTTCGGCTGGCCGAAGAAGTATGAGATGCCGCAGAGCATGCTTGCCAAATACGGCTTCAAGGATATGCACCAATTCCGCAATTGGCGCTGGTTCAAGGGCCTGGGCGGCGGTCCGCTGTCGGACCTTGGGGCGCACCAGATCGATATCTTCAATTGGTGGATGGGCAGGACGCCAAAGTCTGTGATGGCCAGTGGAGGTTTGGATTACTACAAGAACCACGACTGGTACGACAATGCCATGGTGATCTATGAGTTTCCGGTGGACCAGGCGGTAGCGCGCGCCTTCTACCAGGTGCAGACTACGACCAGCGCCGGCGGCGGCTATTACGAGCAGTTCATGGGCGATGACGGGACGATCAGGATGTCAGAAGATCCCGCGATTTGCGCCATCTATCGCGAAGCGCGTGCGACCGCTGTGTCATGGGACGATCTGGCACAGAAGGGCTATGTGAAAGCCAAGCCACTGGCAGCGGACACGGCCAAAGTCGACGTGCGAGAGACGGCTGCACTGGCCGAGTATGAAATCCCCGTGTTCTTCAACAAGCCTCCGCATCAGCCGCATCTTGAGAATTTCTTTAATACAATCCGCGGCACGGCAAAGCTGAACTGCCCGGCCGATGAAGCTTTCTCGAGTGAGTACGTGATTCACAAGGCCAATGAGGCGGTGGCCGCTGAGAAGAAAATCAATATCTCTGACGAAGAAGTGAGAGCCTGAATTCATGAAACGTGTCTTTCTGAGTACATCTCCGATTGTCGCCGCACTCCTTTTTGCAACTGTCGCCCTTGCACAGGACAAGGTGCCGCTGAAAACGCAGTTGCCGAAGCCGCTGTTCGTCGGCACCCCGGTGCCGCTTAACGTGCCGAATCTCGAGCCGCCTCTCAAGGGCAAGCGTGCTGATTTCATGGTTCCAGCGGGCACTGTGAATCTGGCCAAGGGAAAGAAAGTCACAGCAAGTGACGAGAACCCGGTGACGGGAACGCTGGACCTGGTGACGGACGGCGACAAAGCGGGCGATGAGGGTTCGTGGGTTGAACTTGGGCCGGGGAAGCAGTGGGTGCAGATCGATCTGGCGAAGGAAGCCAATATCTACGCTCTTCTTGTGTGGCATTTCCATTCGCAGGCGCGGGTTTATCGCGACGTGGTGGCGCAGGTATCGAACGATCCCAACTTCAAGTCGGGCGTCACGACGATCTTTAACAACGATTTCAAGAACGAAATTGGAGCCGGCGCCGGTCACGATCAGAATTACGTTGAAACGTACCAGGGCAAGCTGATCGATGCCAAAGGCGTGAAGGGGCGCTATGTTCGCCTGTACAGCAACGGCAACACGAGCAACAAGCTGAACGACTACATTGAGGTTGAAGTGTGGGGCAAGCCTGCATGAGCCCGGTGACTCCGGCGAAGCGCTGATGCAGAACGCAGTTCCTCGTTCGCGGTGGGTTCGCTGGTTGGCTTTCGTTGTCGTTGCGCTTCT
This sequence comes from Occallatibacter sp., assembly GCA_035606555.1. GTDB lineage: Bacteria > Acidobacteriota > Terriglobia > Terriglobales > Acidobacteriaceae > Telmatobacter. The sequence goes on along the minus strand of DATNFD010000074.1, from coordinate 33,018 downwards.
CGGACTCGCCATTCGCCTGCCGCAACTCGGGGTGCGGCCCATGCACACCGACGAAGCCGTTAACGGGTATATCGTTGGGCAGCTACTCGCTGGAGATACATTCGCCTATGATTCGCGGGACCGCCACGGTCCCGCGCTGGCGGCAGTAGCGTTGCCTCTGGCGAGACTGCAGGGCGCGAAGACCTTTTCTGATCTGACGGAATCAGAGTTACGAATTACATCGGTGGTGGCCGGCACGGTCACGATTCTCATCTTCGGCGCTGCCGCGGAGATGTTCGGGTTCGTGCCCTGTCTGATCGCGGCGCTGCTTTTTGCCTTTGGTCCGCTGCCGGTTTATTACGACCGGTATTTCATCCATGAATCGTTGTTCTGCACGGCTACGTTTGGGCTGATCGTATCGGGGTGGCGCGCGGTGAAGATGCGTACACTGGGTTCCGGAGTGATCGCAGGAGCGTGCGCGGCGGTGATGCTGGCGGCGAAGGAGACAGCGGTTCTGCATTTTACGGCGCTTTTCGTGGCTGCACTAGGCTTCTGGTTCTGGAGTCCGCGTGGGACCGATCCACGCATCCGGCAATGGATCAAGAGCAAAGCGGCGTTGGCTGCCGGAGCCGCGTTCGTCGTGCTGCTCCTCGTTCTCTACACGTGGTTTGGAAGGGATTGGAAAGCGATTCCGATGCTGCTGCATGCGGCGCCTCACCTGTTGGAACGCGCCGGAGGCCAAGGTCATGAGAAGCCGTTCTGGTATTTTGCTCGGCTTCTGACGGGCGGGTGGTCGGGTGGAGTGGTGATTGCGCTTGCCGGCGTCGGATTGTTGATGAGCATTGGCAGGAGCGGCGGCGCGGCCTATAGGTTCCTCGCTATTTATGCAGTGACGATTGCGATGATTTACAGCGCCATCCCTTACAAGACGCCATGGCTGGCTTTGAATCTGTGGCTTCCAGCTACTCTGTTTGTGGGGCTTGCGATTGGCTCATTCTGGAATGCGGCTGCAAACCGCATTCCGAAGATGGCAGCTATTCCTGCGTTCGCAGTGCTGGCTGGATTGATGACGGCATTGCTTGCACACGACACGAAGCAGCGCGTTTTTCTGCATCCGGCGGATGAGACTAATCCCTATGCGTATGCGCACACGACGGAAGATATCCTGGGGCTTGCGCCGGAGATTACCGAGATGGCGCAACGCGATGGTATTCCTAAGCCACGCATCGCGGTTATTGCCTCCGATCCGTGGCCTCTGCCGTGGTATTTGCGGCACTTCTCTGACGTCGGTTTCTGGCAGCCGGGGCAGGCGGTCGGGAAGGCGGATTTCTATATCACCTCGACGGATGCGGCGGAGCGCTACGGAGATCAGTTGCGCGATGACCGCGCGGATTTCTTCGGCGAGAGGCCCGGAGTGCTGATCCTGCTGTGGCTGCCAATGCCGAAGTGAGTGTCTATGTCTGAAATCCATCCATTCAATCACCGCGCGATGGCGACGCATTTTCAGGTACGGATCGCTCATGAAGACAAGGCCTATGCCGCGCAGGCTGCTCAGGCCGCGTTTGATCTGCTGGATCGGCTGGAGGCACGGTTGAGCCGATTTCGGGCGAACAGCGATATTGCGCAGGCAGGTCAGCTGTCGCCGGGCGAACGGATGCGCTTGAGTGAGCCTGCGTTTGGGTGTTTGGCAATCGCCAGGCGAATGGAGGAAGCGACGCGCTCAGCGTTTTGCGCGACGCCGGCGGCGCTGAAGACCCAGGGGTCACTGCCTCAGTGGCGCCTGATCCCCGTGGAACAGTCGATTGAAAGCGTGAGTGGCAGGCTGGAATTCGATCTCGGGGCAATTGGGAAAGGGTTCGCCCTGGACCGCATGGCAGAGTTGATTTACGAGTGGGATTGCGCGTCATTTCTGCTGGTCGCGGGGGGAAGCAGCATCCTTGCCGGAGATGCACCTCCCGAGTTGCCTGGTTGGTCGTGCGGACTCGGGGACGACAATGCACGGCAACGCGTCTATCTGACTCACGCTTCACTGAGCGGATCAGGGTTGGCGGTGAAGGGCGAGCACATTCTCGATCCGCGAACGGGACAGCCTGCGCTACGTCAGAATCGCGCCTGGGTAGTTGCCGAAACTGGGGCTGAATCAGATGCGCTGTCGACGGCGTGCATGGTTTTGAGCGAGCCGGAACTGGAAGAGGCGCTTGCGCAGGACCAGTCCTGGCTCGCTTTTCTGGATGGTGAGGAAGGGGCGCGACCGATTGGTGGCCGACCGCTGCCGATGCCGGCGCCGGCCGTTGACTCGGACCAATCCGAGTAGAGCCGGCGCGCAGCGTCGATTGCGTCTGGGGAAGCTACGATTTCGCGGCGCGTTCCAATGCGGCGATGTCGAATTTGGTCATGCTCATCATCGCTTCCATGCCTTGGGGAGTGCGAACCAGTTCGAGGATGTTGGCGGGGACGATCTGCCAGCTCAGGCCGAATTTGTCTTTGAGCCAACCGCAAGCAACCTCATTGCCGCCGTCGGTGAGTTTTGACCAGTAGCGGTCGATCTCCTGCTGGTTTTCGCAGCGGACGACGAAGGAAATGGCGTCGGTGAACTTGTGATTGGGGCCTCCATTCAGAGCGGTGAACTTGAGTCCGTCGAGTTCGAACGAGACGGTGAGGACCGCACCAGCCGGTGTACTCGGAGTATCGACGCTGCTGCGCATCACGCCGAGTTTTCGTGAGTTGGGGAAGATGGAGACGTAGAAGTCTGCTGCCTCTTCGGCGTTTGAATCAAACCAGAGGAAAGGGGAGAGGCGGGGATAATCCTGAAATGAGCTCATGAGCAATCTCCAGAGGAAATTGTAGTGGGTGGAACTCTCGATGGTCTGGGATCGGGCCAGAGATGAACGCTTGTTGCGGCTTCTTTGGGGACGACTCCGCAGGCTGCGTGCTAACATCCACACATCCGGCTCGCCCCACCGGTTTGAGCCGCGGAGGTCAAAATGAGTCCAACTACCCGGCGTAGTTTCCTCAAGACAGGTCTGGCGGCAGGTGCTGTCGCGACCGTAGGCACCCTCCCGCTGGCCGCAGCCAAGCGCACAGCGACAGACACCGTTGTGCTTGGGCGCTCAAACCTCAACGTGACGCGACTGGCGTTCGGAACAGGAACCGATGGCGGTGCGGTACAGGCCGGGCTGGGCCAGAAGGAGTTCACGCGGCTGGTGCACTACGCGTATGACCACGGGATCCGATTCTTTGAAACAGCCGAGGCTTATCAGACTCCAGCAATGCTGGGCGAAGCGCTGAAGGGATTGCCGCGCGACAGCTACCAGCTGATGAGCAAGGTGACGACCTTCCACGAAGGCATCGATCCGCAGGCGAAGTTCGATGAGCTTCGGCAAACTTCGCAGACCGAGTACTTTGACATCATGCTGCTGCACTGGCAGCATACGGCTGACTGGCCGGAGACCACGAAGCGCTGGCAGGACGGGATCCTCGCGGCGCAGCAAAGAAAGATCATCAAAACTCACGGCGCGTCGGTGCATGGCCTGCCCGCGCTGCGGCAGATGCCGGGTGTGAATTGGCTCGACGTGGGCCTGATCCGCATCAACCACAACGGTGCGCGGATGGATGGACCGACCTATGAGGATACGAATCATCCGGCGAACGTGAGTGAAGTGGTGGATCACATTCACCAGTTGAAGAAGGAAGGACTGGGCGTGATCGGCATGAAGCTGTGCGGGGGCGGCCAATTCCAGAACAGCCATGACGATCGCGTGAAGGCAATGAGGTTTGCATTCCAGAACGCCGGCGTGGACTGCGCGACAGTGGGCTTTAAGAGCACGCAGGAGATCGACGAAGCGATCACAAATATGAATCTGGCGCTGGCATAATCTGCGCGGAATTCTGATGTTGAATTGAAAAGCCGGCCGGCGATGATTCGCACTCGGCCGGCTTTTCATTTCAGGCGATAAAGATTTGCAGTCGATCCCTACGGCTCGAACGAAGGCGGCGCATCTTCGGGAGCGGTGCCCCAGTTCTTGTTCGGCTGCGAACTCAGCTCGAAATCGAGTGTTCCGCCGTGTTCGACGAAGCTCTCCGGAAGCCAGGTCTTGTTCGATGGCTTCCCGTTTACTTTCAGGCCCTGCACATACGGAGCATCCGTCGCTGCGCCGCTTGCGTTGATCACGATGTCGCCGCCGGTGCGATGGATGGAGATCTTTTTGAACAGAGGGCTGCCGAGGACGAGTTCTGCGCGGCCCGGAATTTCCGGATACATGCCGATCGCCGACCAGACGTACCACGAGGACATTTCGCCGAGGTCGTCGTTGCCGGGCATGCCTTTGGGCGAGTTTGTCCAGATGGTGTTGAGGACTTTGCGGACGGCCTCCTGCGTCTTCCAGGGCTGGCCGAGGAAATCGAAGAGCCATGGCGTTTCAATAGAGGGCTCATTGTCGAGCTCAGCATGTAATCCGCCGGATTTGGTTACGGCCAGGGTTCCGTCGGGGTTGTAGAAGAAGGCGTTGAGGCGCTGGCTGGCTTTCTCCATGCCGCCGAGCATGGTGAACAGGCCTTTCGCGTTGAAAGGCACCATCCAGAGATATTGAGCGGCGCTGCCCTCAACGAAGCCGTCGTCGGATGCGGGATCGAACTTGGGCCATGAGCCGTCAGCATTGCGGTTCTGGATGTATCCGCCTTCAGGTGTGGCTTGCGGATTGAAGATGTTCTTCCAGTACTGCGCGCGCTCGAGGAACTGCTTTTGTGTCGCGGCATCGCCCTGGCGACGGGCGAGTTCGGAGATGGCGAAGTCGGCGGTGACGTCTTCGAGTGTGTCGGCAGCGGGTCCCCACGCGTTGGCGCCCACAGGAATGTAATGGAGCGAGAGCCACTTGTCCAGCGATGGGCGCTGGCCCACGCATTCGACTTCGCAGCCCTCTTTACTGAGGTCGTGCGCGGTGGGCACGGTGGCGGCTGTGAGCAGCGAGCGATATGCGGATTTTACGTCGAAGTTTTTGCCACCGAAGGCGAGGATGTCGGCGATGGCCGGCGCGGCAGGGTCGCCGTTCATCACATGCGTGATGCCGGCGTTGTGCGTCCAACGATCCCATTCGCCGCCGTTCTGATTCGCCTGGTTGAGAAGCGATTGCGCGAAGTCTCCAGCAACGTCGGGGGCGAGGAGCGCCAGAAGCTGTAGCTGCGATCGGTAGACATCCCAACCAGAGAAGGTGCTATATTGCGCCTTCTGCGGAGCGGCGACCCGATGGATGTCTCCGTCCATTCCGAGATAGCGGCCGTCGACGTCGCTGTAGAGGTTCTCGCCCGTCAGAGAGTGATAGAGAGCGGTGTAAAAGACCGTCCGCTCATCAGGGGTGCCGCCTTCGATCTGAATGCGGCTGAGGATCTGGTTCCACGCGGAGTGCGATTTGTCGCGAATGGACTGAAAGGATGTTCCGGCGGGATTCTCAGCGCGGAGATTGGCTTCGGCATTTTGCTGGCTGACGTAGGAGATTCCGACCCGCACCCCGACTGCTGCTGATTTCGAAGTGTCGAGCACGACCCAACCGCCGGAGCCCTTGCCGGGTGGAACAAAGCCCTTTTCGCCGTACGTTGTTCCGCCTCTTGCGTCGGTGGCACCCGGGTGCACAGCCATATCTTCCCATGTGCCGGTGCTCAGAAAGGGAGTATCGAAGTGAGCGACGAAGTAGAGCGTGTAGTAGCTGCGGCGGTCGGCAGTGCCGATGTAACCGCAGAAGTTTCCGCTCGTCACGGAACCAGAGATCGTTTTCGTTCTGGCATCGATGTGGAGGTGTGCGTCGCTGCTGCCGGGCTCGGAGTAAGCAGTGCGAATCAGCATGACAGCGGGCTTGCCCTGAGGATACGTGAACCGGCCTGATCCGGTACGAAGCGTGGCCGTCAGCTCAGCGCTTGCGCCGTTGTCGAGAGCGACTTTATAGTAGCCGGCTTGCGCCGTCTCGTTGTCGTGAGAGAAGGTGCTGCCATATTTTTCCGCGTCGAGATCGTCGGCGGGTGACGTGCTGATTTCGCCGACGTAGGGCATAAGGGGGATATCGCCGCTGGCGCCGGCGCAACCTGTTCCCATGAGATGCGTGAGCGAAAAGCCGTTGATGCGGTTGGAGGAATATTCATAGCCGCCGGGAGCTGCGGGACGGCCGCGGTCATCGCGCATCGAGCCGGGAACACCCTGCACCTGGCGACGCGGATGATTGCGTGGCTCTTCGGGGCTCCATGCAACCATGCCAAGCGGCAAGGTCGCACCGGGATAGTCGTTGCCGCCGTTTGTGGTGCCGATGAGAGGATTGACGAGCGCGGCTGGATTGCCAGAGCTTTTTGGCGAGGGTTGGCTCGGTTGTGAGTAGGCAACGGTGGTAGATATCAGAATAAGAAAAAGAAGAATTCGAAAATTGGTCCAGTTTGAGTTGCGCAAAGAGGTCAACTCCATCAGCGGGATCGTATGCGATCGAACGCGCACATGATGGCATTGTAGCGGTCACACGTTGTGCCGCGAGCGATGGGGCCCTAGCGCAACAGTGCGGAAGCAGACCAGAGGATGGGCGCCTGCCCGTGATAATCGCCGGTTCTTCGTTTGCGCTCGAGGTAGTATTCGAGATCGTTCTTCTTGTTGGTGCCTTCACAGACGCTGGTGACATCGCTGTTCTGGTCAACGTAGCCGGAGACGGCGATCCACGCTTTGCGCGCCGCGGGCCCGTAGGCAAGCGGATCGAGCCAGCCGTTTTTTACGCCTGAGATCAGCGCAAAGGTGAACATGCCGGAACTGGAGGTTTCGGGCCATGCCTCTTCGTGATCGATGAGCTGACGCCACATGCCGTCTTTGCCTTGATACTTCAGGAGCGCGGCCATCATTGCCTTGTAGCCCTTAAGAATGCGTGCGCGCTGAGGATGATCGGCGGGGAGGTCGCGCAGCATCTCCGACATGCCAGCTGCCACCCACCCATCGCCGCGTCCCCAAAAGAAGGGCACGTCTGGAGCGTGATAGAAGAGCCCGTTTGGCTGCTGCAGCTTGTCGAGGTATGCGACCATCTCGAGCGCGGCGCGATCGAGATATTTCTTGTCTCCGGTTGCGCGGTATGCCTGGAGCTGAAGGATCGTGAGCATGTACATGTCGTCGATCCAAAAGCGAGTTTCGGCGGAGAGGCCGTCGGGCTGCGGATTCTCCCACTGGCGATCGGCGAACTCTTTGCCGTAGGAGAGGTATTTGGGATCCTTGTTGAGGATGAAGATTTCGAGGGGCACAGCGCCGAAGATCTCGTCATCGACGTGGCGTCGCTGGCCGATCAGGTTGGTTTCAGCGCCGCCGGGCAGCAAAGGGTCGAAGCGATTTACCAGTTTGTTCTGCAACTCCTTGTCGGCTGTGAGGTGCGCGAAGGTCAGGGCTCCGTACCAGGTGCCAACCTCGCCATAGAAGATGGAATGCCCCTGGTGCGGAGTGGTAACGAAATGCTCAGCGACACGCTTCCCAACTTCCTGGGGTGACGTGCCCGGAGGCCAATTGCTGAAGTAGTCCTGCTGGGCCGAGGCGCCGATGGCGCCCAGGAATAATGGCAATGCTATTGCGAAAATCCGCGTAGCTAAGTTCATCTTGTGCATTTCGTTCTCCGCGAAAGCTCTGGAGCGATGGTAGATCAGAGGCTCTTGTTGTCGGCGTTGCTTAGTACAGTGTCTGCCGCAGCCCGGCTCCAGCCGATGCGGAAGTCTTTGACGCCGCGCAGTGCGAATGCGCCTTCCGGGGCGCGTGGCGCAGTGATGGCGAAGAAGTCCGCGCGATCCACATCGTTCAGGTAGAACGCCGGGCGGGCATCTGGCGCAACATTTGCTATCTCGACGTGACTCATTTCGACATTGCGCATGTGGCGCATGAAGAAGCCCGAAGTGGGTGTAGGTCCGAACCTGCCGGGATCGGGATACTCATGTTCCTGCTCCGGTGGAACGATCTTCGCCATGTCCGCGGTTCCGCCGCCGGCGGTTTCGATGTAGATGTCGGAGAGCTTCACATCTTCAATCATGCTTCCCGGGATTCCGGTGAGGATGGAGCCCTGACGCTGGGGTGCGTTGAAGCAGGTGAGATTGCTGATGAGGACGCGCTTCATGGTTCCGATTTTTGTGCTCTCTTTCGGACCACGAAGGCGGGCGCCCAGGCGCATGAAGATTGGTCCACTGTAGAGATCGCGCATGGTGGTGTTGGTGATGGTGAAGTCCTCAAGGAGTGCGCCGTCTACGCTTTCAAGGGCGTAACCGAGGCATCCTTCGAAGACGCAGTTTGAAATGGTGACATTGATGAATCCGCCATTGGATTCCGTGCCACACTTAATGCGGCCGGTGCGTCCAACGCGTTCGCCCTCGCTGTATTTCTTGAAGGTGCCATCGAGAACTGAGCCGAGGACGTAGGAGCCAGTCACCAGGCAATTTGTAATAGTGAGATTGCGGGTCGGGCGGGCGTAGCCGAGTGCGTAACTAGATTTGGGGCAGATGCCGTCGTCCCAAGGCGAGTTGACCGTGCAGTTGGAGACGCGCACGTTCTGGCAGCAGTCGATATCGATACCGTCGCGGTCGGTGTCGATCTTGAGATTGTCGATGGTAAGGTTGTCGACACCCGTGAGCAGGAGGCCGAAGTGACCGCCTTTGAGAATCGAGAAATCGCGCAGGATCAGGTTCCGGCAATTTTTGAGCGCGATGGCCTTGTTGCCAACCCCGGCCTGCTCGGCAACGTAGATCGGGTAATTGCCCCTTGCCGCGCGATTGGCTCCGAAGCTGAGTCCTTTTCCATAGATGAGACCGGGACCCGTGATGCTGAAGTCATGGATGCCTTCGCCCCAGATAAGGGAGTTATGCCAGTGATTATGGCCGTAGTCCTGATAGTCCTCCCAGGGAGTGTTGGGCTCGGCCGCATCGTACTTCCCTCCGTTGTAGCCGGTTTGCTGGCCGGGCAGTGGAGAATCAGCGGCGATGATGGTACAGCCCTGGCCAAGATGAAGTTGTACCTGGCTTTTGAGACGAAGAGAGAAGCACAGGTAGTTTCCAGCTGGAAAGAGAACCAGTCCTCCGCCCGCGGCCGCAGCTGCGTCGATGGCGCGGTTGATCGCGTCTGTGTCGAGGGTCTTGCCGTCACCGGATGCGCCGTATTTGCGGACATCGAAGATGGCTCGAGTGGATGTGCTGGATTCAGCTTCGCCGGAGGGCGATGCCGCGAACGAGATTGCGGGGATGGCTGTGGCAGCGACTCCGAGACCGCCCTTGCGCAAAAACTCCCGGCGCATGGAATTGAAACTGTTCATCGATGATCACCTTTGAATTTTGATCAGAGAAGCCCGACCGCACCTCGCCTTATTGTTTGTAGTCGGAAGCGAATGAGTCGGCCTCATGATTCAATTCGGTTGCATTTGTGTTTTGCGAATACAGGACAACGCGATAGCGGAAGGTCGCCGTTTGACCTTTGTCGAGTGTGAAGTTGAAGGGCGTCTCCTTTGGGTTGAAGATACTCCTCCCCAGCGGATTCGCCGCAAACAGGCCATACCCGCGGGCATGCCAGTAGGTTGGATAGCCAGGATTACCCGGATGATCGAAGATGGCGATTGTGACGGTATGGTCGTCTGTATGGCCGGTCAGCGAGCACCAGCGCCCGCGCGTCCCCCATGCGGCATCACCTTCGACACCTTCGCTGGTGAGGTAGACGCCGGTCGCTCCTGAAGTGTCGGTTGCGGCGACCTTCGTTGCCCTGCCGCTCGCATCGGTGAACACCCCGCCCTTTTCAGTGGGCGATTCGAGCCAATGAGCGACACGCAGCCCGAGCAGCCCTTCCTTGTCGTCATGGAAGATGACACGATCAAGCGCTTTCAACGTGATGATTTGATCGATCACGCGCGCGTGATTGCGCCGCGAGAAGACATAGCGCGTAGTCTGGTCGAGAATCGGTTGGTTCTGTCCGGTGACCCATGTTGATTCGACATTGAGTTCACCGCTGTCCGGGCCGCTGCGAGTGCTCAAGATCTTCTGGAAGACGACATCACCCATTTTGGGACGGTTCTCGGGTTTGATCGCGTCGGAGTTGTTCCAGAAGTCGAAGCCATTTGCGTTTCCGTAGTTGAACCACAGGCCTGCGTGATGTGGATGATCGACGCGTTCGCCGGGGCGCGGTTGGAGAGGATATCCGCGGGTCACGGTGATGCCATTGTCTGTGATGAGGGGAAACAGAGTGGGCTTCTTCAGCGTTGCAGGCCAGATATAAGCGGTAAACGGTTTGCCGTCGATGGTGATGTCGACGCGTCGCTGCGCCTCATTGGGTGTGACCTTTATTCCCTTTGCCGCGTCTGCGGCATACGCGTATGAGAGGAGCAGCATGATCGCCGCGAGAGCCGAGACGGCGCCCATCCTACGCATAGACCTTTCCTCCAGCGAGCACCTGCTGCGTTTTATCGTCGAAAGTTACCTTCTGGCCTGTCTGAATAGCGGCGACGTTCATGCAGAGTGCGATGGAATGGCTGTATCCGGCTTCGATGGGTGCATTGGGAGTTTTTCGCGAGCGAACGCATTCCATCCAGTTGCGCATATTGGCGGAGGTTTGCGGATCTGCGCCGGTATCCGCCGCGGTGGAGGCTTGTTCTGCGTGTTCCACGAGCGAGAAGCTGGGAAGCAGGTTGGCATTCATTCCCATCTCTGCGGCCGATCGAGCGGTTAAACCACCATCCGGCGTTACGGTCTGCTTGTCCATATCGATCATGCCGCCGTTGGAGTAGTACAACTCCTTCACTCCGCCGGCTGAATTGGTGAAGCGGGAAGTGTATTGCACCTGGAATCCCTTGCTGGGATCGTCGAGCGGGCCGTAATCGAAGACCGCGGTCATGGTATCCCAATTCTGGCGGCCGTCCTTCCAGAGATAGATCCCGCCGTTGGCGACGACGCTGCGTGGATGCGGCAGGCCGGTGAACCAGTGGACTGTATCGATCTGGTGAACGAGCCATTGATCGGGAATGCCGGAAGAGTAGGGCCAGAAAAGGCGAAACTCAAGATACTTCCGCGCGTCAAACGGCTCGTAGGGACGGTCGAGGAGGTAGCGCTTCCAATCAGTGTCCTGCTCTTTAAGGAGAGGAACGACCTTGGGGCGGCGCCAGCGGCCGGGCTGGTTGACGTTCCACGTCATCTCGACCATGACGATGTCGCCGAATTTGCCGGACTGGATGTATTCGGCGGCTTTCTGATAACTGGGCGTACTGCGGCGCTGCGTTCCGATCTGAACGATCTTGCCAGTTCTCTTGACGGCCTCAAGGAACTTGCGGGCATCCTGCATGGTGTGCGCTGTCGGCTTTTCAACATAGGCGTCGCGTCCGGCATTGACTGCTTCAACGCCGTGTAACGCATGCTGGAAATCGGCAGTGGCGATAAGGACAGCATCAACATCTTTGCGGGCATACAATTCGTCATTGTTTCGGACGGCTTCTACATGGCCACCACCGAGCTTTTCAACGTAGGCGACTCCTTCTTCGCGGCGTTTGTTCCAGAGATCGGAGACTGCAACGAACTCGAAGTTGAGCTCTTTCGCGTGCTGGAGGAAGGATGGAATCAGGGCGCCCTTCATGCGGTCTCCGCAGCCGACGACGCCGACACGGACTCGCTCATTAGAGCCAATGATTGCGGCATAGCTTCGTGCGTTCCATGTGACTGCGGTAGCAGCGACTGCTGCCGTTCCTGCTTTCAGAAAGTCCCTGCGATTATTTTCGTTGCGGTCCATGAATGTCCTCTTGATCATATGGTCTGAGAGTCTCGAGTATCCGTATTCCGTGAGGGCCACGACTGCGATGCTGAAAATCGAATTGGTTTCATTAATGGAGTTGCTGAAATCGATCGTTTCGAGTGAGTGGTCGGACCACTTCCGGGGGCGCCAAGAATGTTTTCAGATGAGGTAAGCGTTGTCAACCTTCCACCGCCGATCTGTGGCCGGGACTTCGGCTATGATTCTGCGGTGAGTTTTTGGATTTTCTTGAACAGAAGTGCGTCTGACAATGACGCCATCGAGTCGAAGCGGAAACCGAGCAGGCTACGCAAGGCGGGTACGTTCTGAAGCCTGGAGACAAATTGAATCGGCGCCGGAATTGGAGGGATGCGGCGCCGAGAATTCGAAGGAGCTAAAAAATGAATTTCAGGGCGCCCTGCCAAATTCGCGGAGCTCCCGCACCTGTGATTTTGCCGAAAGTGCTGGAGGTGATGGAAAGTTGCGAAGGTGAATTGAAGTTGGGGTGGTTCAGCGCATTGAACGCCTCGATACGCAAATCGAGCTTCGTCCTCTCAGTAATGGGAAAAAATCGGCTGACTTCCGCGTCGAGGTTCGCATATTTCGGCCCTCTGAAGGCATTTCGTCCGAGGTTGCCGAAGGTGCCGTTGGCAGAGTACGCGAACGCGTCCGAGTTGATGTACTGCTGATTTTGAGCGATTGCGTTTCCTGTATAGACGGGTGATCCGGTCAAGCTCGGACGATCGTTGGTGACGTCATCCCCCGAGATATCCCCTTCGGTGATATTGAAGGGAGCGCCATCCGTGATTCTGAGAAGCGGACCAATTTCCCAATTGTTGATGATGGCACCAGCAAAGCCATGCAGGCTGCTGAAGCGGCTGGTGACGACAGCATTGGCATTGAACATGCCGCGATAGTCGAATCCGCAATTGGCGCGATCGAGGCGCGGGTTGTAGGGATCCTCCACTGTGGTTGCGGCGAAATCACCCTGGGCATCTTCGATGTCGATGCAGTGCGACCAGGTGTAGTTTGCGAGAAATGTAAAGAGCGCTGTGCGGTGCTGAATGGTGGCGATGAGGCCGTTGTAGCTTGCGGTCGCTGAGTCGGCCACGAGGACCGTTCCTCCTCCTCCGCCGGTAAACTTGGCGCCTTCGACGGGGTTCTCCAGAACGAGACGGAAGCGTTTACTGTAGTTCGCAGTTGGCGAGCCACCCGTATAAACTGCCGGATTCAGTGGAAAGCCCCAGGTCTGGTGTACGGTTTCATTGCCGATGTAATCGAGCTGGGCCATCCATGCATGGCCCAGCTCTCGCTGGACGCTGGCGGTCCATTGGATCACGTAAGGCGGGTTGAAGTGATGCGGCATGAAGATGTACTGAGCGGTAGCAGGAAACGTGACATCGTGTGGCGGAATCTGAGGCTGGGGGAAGGGATTACCCGGTGAGCTGCCGCCAGACCACGGGTCCGCGAAGTCGAGCGGAGTGGTTGTGGGAACAGTGGAAGCGGCGGTAGCGAATGGAGGATTCTGCTGATTGCGCTGAGCCGTGAAGAAGTTGGGTTCATCGTAGATGAGCGCCCCGCCGATACGAAGGACCGTTTTGCCATTGCCGTCGGGGTTGAATGTCAGGCCGAGGCGAGGCGAGAACTGCCAGATCGAATTCTCAGTGAAAGTTTTGGTAACGCCCTGATCTCCGTAGTAGAAGACACCGGCGGGCGAGTTGGGATAGACGGTGCTGTAGGCATTGTTCAGGAATGAGGTTTCGTTGAATGTAGACCCGCGATGGAAGTAATCAGAGGGCATGTATTCCGGTTGCCAGCGAACGCCCGCCGTGATCACGAGTTCCGGGGTGGCTTTCCATGTGTCCTGAACGTAAAGAGTTGGAATGGGAGCGCGCAGTGAGTTGCCCTGCGCTTTGCTCTGCTCAAAGCCGTGAAGGGCACCGGTGAGGAAATCGAGGATGGCATCGGCCCTTGGCTGTTTGGTCAGGTTCTGCCCCGGACCCCGCTGGCTGAAATCGCCGCTGAAGGTGAACGCGCCGTTCATCTCGTAATGATTGCCGGCATTGAACTGAGAACGCGCAAACTCGCCACCGAAAAGAATCTGGTGTCTGCCACGGACGAAATTTACATCGTCTGCGATCGAGAATGTGTTTACGTTGAAGTGGGAGGGGGCGCATGTGCCGCAGTACAGATTGAATTTGGAACTCGCCGTGAAGCGGAAGAAGTTGGGGTCGTTGTTGTAGATGTTGACTCCGACTGCAGTCGGGCTGACGCCATCGCTTGCGGGGGTGCGGTTGTCACGACGGCGATCAGCCGTGATGTGGATTGAGTTTACGGTGTGGGAACTGAAGACGTAACTCTCCCCGATGGTCAGGGACTGGACTCGCTCCAGGTTGCCAGATGCCGTGGTCACGAGCGCATTGGTTGGCGAGAACGCGGCAGGATGGGCATATCCATCGATGAAGTACCGGCCATAGAGGGTACTTTTCGGAGACAGGTTGGCGTCTACCCTGGTGATGAACTGATTTTCTGTGTAATTGCCGGGAAGAGCGTAGGTGACTTGTCCGGCCGGGTCAGTGGTTTGAGGCAGGAACTTTGCCAATGCCAGCGAGACCGGACTGAAGTAAGAAGGATCTATGTGATTGTTGACGAGCACGTCTCCGGTAATCGGGTTGTAGAGGGGAGTGGCGTCGGAGGCCGAGAAGTCTCCGGCAAGATTGGCAGCGCTGGGGACATACGCGATGTTGTCAGAGGTCTGTTCGTGGTGAATCACTCGTTGATAACCGGCGAAGAAGAAGAGCTTGTCGCGGATGATCGGACCACCGATGGTTCCGCCGAATTGATGCTGATGAAGCTGGTCAGGCGAGTCAGAGAAGAAGTTCGTTGCATCGATCCAATTGTTGCGGATGTATTCAAATGCGGTTCCATGAAATGCGTTGGTGCCGGAGTTGGTGACCACGTTGACTTCACCACCGGGATGCAGACCGCTTTGAGCGCCCATTGCGGTGCTTTCCACGCTGAACTGATTGACCGCATCCGGGAAAGGAAACGGCAGATTGACGTTGGTCATGTAGTCGTTATTGTCGGCTCCGTCGAGCCTGTAATCCGTCTGATTGCCCATTCCGCCAGCGATGGAAATGGACTTGGAACTGAAGAAGTTCTTGCTGCCGACCATGTCGTTGCCGGGGGCGTTTGCGGCACCGCCGGAGAGCACGATGAGGTCGGTCATTTGCCGGCCGTTGAGCGGCAGCTCATTGATTTCCTGCTGGTCGATGGTCTGCTTGAAGGAAGTGTCTTCGGTTTGAAGCGAAATACCATTTGCCTGGACCACGACTTCCTGACTGGTTGATCCGACCGCCAGATTCAGGTTGATTCCGATGTTGCTGCCGACTTCGAGGACGATGCCGGTTCGGGTATAAGTCTTGAATCCGGGAGCTGTGGCTGAGAGGTTGTAGGTTCCTACCGTGAGATTCGGAAAGCTGAACACGCCGCCGCCGCTGCTGAGCGTCTGGTGCTTGACGCCGGTTGCCTGGTTCGTCAGGGTCACCTGAGCGCTTGGGATCACTGCGCCAGAGGAATCGCTCACGGTTCCCTGGATGTTGCCAGTGCCGGCCAACTGGCCAAATGCGGAGGGAGGGGAAAGCAGGGCCGTTGGCAAAGCCAAGGCGAGCATGAGGGTGAGCAGCGCAGAGAGCCGCCGTTTGAGGTGCTTCATGTGTCTTGCCTCCAAAATTTCGCAGGTCCGTCAGATGGCAGGGGAATCTGAGAGGTCCGACCTCTCAATAGCGGAAAAGTTTTGCAGGTGCTTTGGTCTATTGTCAAGAACAACTTGGTCAGGCCCTTCCGAGAACGACAGCAAGCCACATTTGCGGCCTCATCCGTCATTGATTGCGCATGGAAACAGGAGAGATCGATGCGGGCCGGTCGGATCGGATAAGTCATTTGCGCACAGAATTATGCGTCGGGGAGGTTGTGAGGCGATCTTTTGTGGTCTGACCTTGAGAGGGTGTTACGCACTGAACAGTTGCCCGCCTAAATGGAAATTCCGGCTTATTCGTGCTTTGATGAGCAGTGCCCACGTCTTCGACCTGGGCATCTGCAACGTGGAGATTGATCGATGAGCATAGACTTCCGTGGAGTCTGTTGTGGTTTGAGGATGAAGTTGTGTGGGCGCTGGCTCGCCATAGCTGGCCTGCTAGTCTCGTTCGGACCAGCTGCATTTGGAGCTACGACCTGTGATCCGCGACGGTTTGGAGCTAAGGGCGACGGGATCGCGAAAGACACGAAGGCGATTCAGGCAGCTATCGACGCATGCGAGAGAAGCGGGGGAGGAACGGTACGGCTGACAGCAGGCATGTATCTCAGTGCGCCGATCGTGTTGAAGAGCCACGTTACCCTTCAGCTGGATGAGGGCGCAACACTGATCGGATCAGCCGATCATGCCGACTATCCCGCGAAGGTGGAGTTCCGTGAGCGGGGGCTTCAGTCCCTGGTAAGTGCGACCAGTTCCACCGACGTGGCCATCACTGGGAAGGGCGTGATCGACGGAGCGGGCGAAAGCTGGTGGAAGATGGCTCGATCGATCAAGGATGCGGGCGTAATGGGATCGGATCATCCGCGGCCGAGATTGATTGTGTTTGATCATTGCACCGGGGTTCGGATCGAGGGAGTGACGGTCCAGAATTCGCCAATGTGGCAGATTGTTCTTTACTACTCCCACGATGTCGTGGTTCGCAACATCAAGGTACTTGCTCCCGCGAATTCTCCGAATACCGATGCGATCGATCCATTCTCTTCATCGCACGTGTTGATTGATCACATCTTTGCGGATGTGGGTGATGACGACGTGGCCATCAAATCAGGCGTGATCAATTCTCCTGGACCGGATGAACCGAGCCGTGACATCACGATCACTGATTGTACGTTCCTTAATGGGCATGGACTCTCAATCGGCAGCGAGATAGCTGGAGGGGCGAATAACATTCGCGCTGAGCGAATTCATTTCACGGGTACTGACAATGGAATTCGCGTCAAGGCGAATCGTGACCGGGGCAGCGATGTTGGACATCTTTTGTTTCGCGATATCGAGATGAAGAATGTGAAGAATGCCATCATCATCAGCGAGTACTATCCGAAGGTTCTGCCTCCGGAGAACGAGACAGCGCAGCCGATTACCCGGCTCACTCCGAGGTTTCACGATATTACGCTGGAAAACGTAAATGCTTCGGGAGGATCGGTTGCCGGGGCGATCATCGGTCTACCTGAATATCCGATCAAGGGCGTCGTCCTTAGCAATGTAAAGATCAGTGCGCAAAAAGGATTGACGATTGGATACGCAGAAGTGTCGGGTTCAGGTGTGACAGTGCAGGCAGAAGAAGCGCCTTCGATCAAGAAAATGGCGGGCGCAAGGGTATCGTTACAGTGACCAGTCGATCGGAGGCAATGCGCAGGGTTGACCCGCTGATCCATCTACAAATCAAAAAGTACTTGAAGGTGAGTTGGTGTTGCTACCCAGAAATACGGGTGCGATGTGGCGCTCGTAGAGGTTTTCCGTGACATTCCTGGCAATCACATCCTCATGGAGTTCAAGCAGGTCAAGGTAGCGCTGTCCCATTTTGGCGGCGACCTTGAATCCGACATGGAGAAGCTGGCGAAAACTCGGGTTGTATGATGGCGATTTCTCGATGTGGCGCAGGGCAGAGGTGTATTGGCTGGATGTCCATTGCTGCACTGATGAAGGAGAAGGCAGCCGTGCGGGATCGATGTCGATTACAGTCGCGTAGGGGACACAGAGCTCTTCGTGATGGGCATAGGCTTCGCTGTAGATTTCTTTGGCGAGTGCCAGCCCATCACCTTCTGCTTCGGCCAGGCCAATCAATTCCTCGAGCCATGTGGTCCCGGCGGTCTTCAGGTGCACGCCGGCATCGAAACGCTTCATGGCGGTGTGAATCGGGTGGTAGAGAGAGAACTTGTCACTGCCGGAGTGGACGCTGAGTTTCAGGTTGGCAGGCAAGCCGAAGTGATCGACTGCATAGGCGATCGCCGCCAGATCCAGAGCGAATTCATGCTCGAACTGCACAACATCTCCCTGATAGTCGACACCCTTGTTGAATCGGCCGCTGAACTTCGGTGCGATGGTCTGAACGGGAATGCCCTCGTCGGCAATAGCTGCGAGGATGATGAGTAGTTCAAGCGGCGTTTGCGCAGTATCGGTTTCGTCCATTGACACTTCAGGGATGAAGTTACCCTTGCCCCTGGATTTCAGGATAGTCCGATAAACCTCGCCGGCTCGTTTTGCGGCGGCCAGATATTTCTGCGCTGTTTTGCGAAGGAGTTCCGGGCTGATAGTGAAAGCTTTCGGGAAGGACTGAAGGAAGACGGGCACGAGCAGTTCAGGGTGGCGGTTGACGAAGGCGTCAATTTCGGACGCGGGCGCAGGCTGGCCGATGAAGTCGGCGACATCGATCGTGTAGAAATCGCAGGAAGAGATAAAGCGATCGACGGTCTGAGATGTGATATGGTCTGCGTCGCAGTAGTACGAATGTTGCCAGCCAAGGGCCTTGACGGCAGCGTCCGCCGCATGGCGCACAGTTGATGGTTCGGAACCAATGATGGTGTGTTCGCGGTTGGATTTGTTCCATACAGGGATGACCGTGACACCTTGCTTGAGGGCGTTGATGCATGCCTGCAGTTGCGCTTTGGCCTGATGTGCAAATCGATCGCCAACCCCGATCGAATACCTGGGCAATTTCAAACCCTCATTCTGCATAATGTCCCCCTGGAACGTTGCTGCCATCCATTCATTTACGGGTCGCAGGAGTGCGACCGAAGAACCTCTGAAGTGCTACAGTCGTATGTAGAGGTCAGACCACGAGTATACACGCAGCTTGTGGGAGGCGATCAACTGGCATCAGCAGGCGAGATCTGCAATGTTAGTCTGTTCGCAAGCCAAGCATTTCTCAGTCGCAGTTCAGGGAACGAATTTCGGATGCCATCGAAGAGCCACGAGTCGATCAACAGCCATCGAACGATGCAAGTGGTTAACCACGTACGTTTGTTGATCGAGAATGGCACTTTGAAGCCTGGCGACCAAATTCCTCCCGAGCGAGAGTTCGCGCGCGCTCTGAAGATAAGCCGTGCCAGTCTTCGCACGGGAATCGGGCATCTCGCGGCGATGGGAGTGATGAAGATCCGCCATGGGGTAGGAACGTTTATCGTGGACGGTCCGCCTGACTTTGGCAAAACGTCGCTCAGCCTTATGGGAGCATTACACGGATTTCAATCGTGGCAGATGTTTGAAGCACGATTGATCCTGGAGAGCGGCCTTGCTGCACTTGCGGCCGAACGAGGCAAAGAAGAGCACCATGCAGCGCTGGCGGAGGAGGTAGCGGAGATGTTTGCTGCCTTGCATTCGCCCGGCGACTACCTCATCCACGACGTACTTTTTCACCGGATCATCGCGAATGCTTCGGGGAATCCGATCCTTGCTGCGGTCATGGAGACCGTTACGTCGACGATGTACGATGTCCGCCGAAAAACTGTGGAGCGTGCAACTGATCTTCGTGAGTCTGCGGAGATGCACCGGGAGATCTACCGCGCTATACGCGCAAAGAAACCTGAGGAAGCACGGAAGCTGATGATCCAGCACCTACGTATGGCGCAGACGTCGCAAGGCATGGAGGTCCCGACGGAGAAGAAAAGTTCGGGAAATAATACGCGCAAGAAGCGACGCCAAACCGCAAAGTGAGCGGATGAACTTGATACGCGAAACACAAGAGCGTGATGGTTGGCCTTCTCAGGGGACCTGCTGATTGGTTGTTAATGTCACCGCCGAGGGTTAGACAGCCGAAATGAAACTGAATCGCATATTTGCAATCGCATTGTTACTTGCGTGTATGTCCCGGCAGGGCTCCGCGTCGGAGATGCCGTGGTCACAGAGAACTGCTGATGCCGCAATACTGCGCTGGCCAGATGGGCGATGGGTTCCAGCAGGTCAGCATTGGGCCTGGAACTACGAATTGGGAACGCTGCTGGAGGGCATGGATGCGGTCTGGCTGAATACGGCCGATGCGCGGTATTACAACTACATCAAGGCATCGGTCGATCAATTTGTCGAGGCTGATGGATCCATCCCGACCCGAAAGGCAGAGGAGTATCAGCTCGACAACATTCTTCTCGGGCGGCAACTACTTCTGCTCTACGGAGTAACGCAGGAGAAGCGTTATGCAGATGCGGCGCAGACTCTCTACGAGCAATTGATGCACCAGCCGCGCAACCCCGCCGGAGGCTTCTGGCATAAGCAGCGCTATCCCAATCAGATGTGGCTCGATGGACTTTACATGGCAGAGCCGTTTTATGCGGAATATGCTTCCAGGTTCAATCATCCCGAGGGGTTCAAGGACATTACGCATCAGTTTGCGCTGATGGACCAGCACGCGCGGGATCCGAAGACCGGCTTGCTCTATCACGGTTGGGACGAATCGAAGCGCGAGCGCTGGGCGAACAAAGAGACTGGTGTTTCATCGCAATTCTGGGCAAGAGCCATGGGGTGGTACATGATGGCGCTTGTGGACACACTGCCGTTCTACCCCGAGGACGATCCGGGTCGGAAGCAACTGATCGCGCAGCTTGAGCTTGCCGCGGCTGCAGTTTTGCGATACCAGGACACCGCTTCCGGGCTCTGGTACCAGGTGATCGATCAGGGGAGGCGAAAGGGGAACTATCTGGAATCTTCCGCTTCGTGCATGTTTGTCTACGCACTGGCGAAGGGGGTTCGCCGCGGATACCTTCCGCATTAGTATCTCAGCAATGCGGAGCGCGGCTATCGCGGCATCGTGAGCCACTTCGTCCAGAGCAACCCAGGAGACGTGTCGCTGACTGGAACCGTAAAGGTTGGGGGTTTGGGAGGGGAGCCGTACCGCGATGGAAGTTTCGATTACTACACACATGAGAAGGTGGTCACGAACGATCCCAAGGGAGTAGGCGCGTTTCTGCTGGCCAGTACGGAGATTGAGGACGCCCCAAAGGGGAACCGGGTAAAGGCAAAACAGTATTGCTGGATGCGTGGTTTAACAGCCAGAAACGTCCGGACGCGTTTGGGCAGGAGACTTACTTTCATTACAAGTGGAACGATGAGAGCAACAGCGGATATTCGCTGCTGGGCCACATCTTCCGCAGCTACGGAGCAGAGACGAAGACGCTGTACACAGCCCCAAAGCTTGCGAATCTTCAGCAGGCAAATGTGTACATCATCGTGTCTCCGGATACTCCTGCCAAAAATCCCAATCCGCATTACATGACACGCGAGAATGCGGCGCAGATTGTGCAGTGGGTGAAAGCGGGCGGAGTGTTGATGATCCTGGAGAACGATCCCCCGAATGCGGATTTGGAGCATCTCAATTTGCTCTCAGAGCAGTTCGGGATCCATTACAACAATGTTCTTCGCAACCAGGTGGAAGGCAGGAAATTTGAGATGGGAAAGATTGCGATCGCCGGAGGCGGTCCGATCTTTCGCGAAGCCCACGCGGTCTACATGAAAGAGATATGCACGATTACGGCAACAGGTCCAGCAAAGCCGGTGCTTCAGGATCGCGGCGACACTCTCATGGCAGTGGCAAAAGTCGGGAGAGGAACGGTTTTTGCGATGGTGGATCCGTGGCTCTACAACGAATATACGGACGGAAGAAAATTACCGCAGGAATACGACAACTTCGCGGCGGGCAAAGAACTGGTTCGATGGGTGTTGGCGCAGGCTCCGGAATCGCGCTAGAGTTTCGCGGGCCGACAACCCTCATAGCTTCTTTCGATGACATTCAAAATTGTTTTTGCGGATGCGCGTCGTATGAGATTTTTGTGTTCATCTGGCGTGCGGCTGTTCTCGGTTGAGGTTTAGAACGTTCATCGGGCCAGCCAACCTCCATCGACTGCGAGGACGTGGCCATGGACGTAATTGCTGGCACGAGAAGCTAGAAAGACCACCGCCCCTGCGAGGTCTTCCGGCAGTCCCCAACGGCCGGCGGGAATGCGCTCGAGGATCTGACGGGAGCGGACTGGATCACTGCGCAATGCCTGGGTGTTGTCGGTGGCCATGTAGCCGGGCGCGATCGCATTGACGTTGATGCCGGCAGCAGACCATTCATTTGCCAGCGCTTTCGTCAGCTGGCCAACTGCGCCTTTCGCCGCTGCATACGCGGGCACAAAGACGCCGCCTTGAAAAGTAAGCAGCGATGCGATGTTGATAATCTTCCCAGAGTTCTGACGAAGCATATGGACGGCTGCGGACTGGCAGAGTTCGAAGACGCTGGTCAGGTTGGTTTGCAGCACACTGGTCCAGTCGTTGAACGGGTATTCGACGGCTGGGGCGCGACGGATCATCCCCGCATTGTTCACGAGGATGTCGATGGAGCCGAGCGCGGCGATGGTTTCCTCGATCAGTCGGGGAGCAGTTTGCGGGTCCTGCAAATCGCCAATGGTGAAGGCGAACTTGCGACCGGTGGACCGGACCTGCTGAACTACTGAGTCCGGAACATTGCGGGAGCCATGTAGCGCGACATTTGCGCCGGCCTGGGCTAACGCGAGTGCCATGCCTGCGCCGAGACCGCGCGATGCACCTGTGACGAGGGCGTTCTTTCCGTCGAGTTGAAAAAGATCAAGTACTTCAGGCATGGGCAACAACCTCTCTTCCGAAGCCAGCGGGGCTCAGCGAGTCATCAGGAAAAGCTTACATTGACATCGGCGGATGCACGGGCGGGCAGGGTTTGGCGAGCACGAGCGCGAAGCATTGGCGGGTGATCAGGTCAATTGGGGACGTTTGCTGGGATTCTTGGAGGTTGAAAAACATGGAGGCAAAGAAAAGGCGAACGGGCTAGAATGCCTCATGGGCTTCCCCGATGAGCTCTCCTGGGCTCACCCCATCACTCAGGAATGGTTTGTTCGACGGTTCGGAACGCCGACGGAGCCGCAGGCTCTGGGCTGGCCAAGCATACTTGCGGGCAAGCCTACGCTGATCTCTGCACCCACCGGATCGGGCAAGACGCTGGCGGCATTTCTTGTGTGCATCGACCGGCTGTTTAGGCAATCGATTGAAGGCACCCTGCGACCGGCTACTCAGGTTGTGTATGTGTCGCCACTGAAGGCTCTGTCGAATGACATCCAGAAGAATCTCGAAGAACCGCTGAGAGAGATTCAGGAGCTGGCGCTGGAGCGCGGTTGTTTGTCGATGGCGATCCGGACGGCGGTTCGAACTGGCGACACGCTGCAGAAGGAACGCGCGGCTATGCTGCGCCATCCTCCGCACATCCTGGTCACGACACCCGAGTCGCTTTACATTCTTCTGACTTCAAAGCGCAGCCGCGAGCATCTGGCCTGTGTCGAGACAGTGATCGTCGATGAGATTCACGCAGTTGCCGATGACAAGCGAGGGGCTCACCTGGCGCTGTCGCTCGAGCGGCTTGATGCGCTGGTGTGCGGCGAGAACCGGCTTGCTCCGGGCTCATTTATTACAGGGCTGATGAGGGCGCCTCAACGGATTGGGCTATCGGCAACGCAGAATCCAATTGAGCTGGTGGCGGAGTTCCTGACGGGAAGTGCTCAAGCGCGGGAGCCGGCGACCATCGTGCAGGTTGGCCAGAAGCGGCAGATGGATGTGGCCATCGAGGTTCCAAGCGACGAGCTGACCTCGGTGACGTCGCAGGCGATGTGGGAAGAGATCTTCGACAAGCTGGCAGCCTTCACTGATACGCATCGATCAACGCTGGTATTTGTCAACACGCGGAAGCTGGTCGAGAGGGTGTCCTTCGCGCTTACAGAGCGGCTGGGAAATGAAAACGTGGGAGCGCATCACGGCTCGCTGTCTCGCATGCTTCGGCTCGATGCCGAGCGGCGGCTGAAGCGCGGTGAGATCAAGATCCTGGTGGCGACCGCGTCGCTCGAACTCGGAATCGATATCGGAAATGTGGATCTGGTCTGTCAGATTTCGACGACACGATCGATCGCAGTTGCGCTGCAGAGGATTGGCCGTGCAGGGCACTGGCGGGGAGCGATACCGAAGGGACGCTTGTTTGCGACGACCCGCGATGATCTGCTGGAGCAGGCGGCGCTCGTACGCAAATTGCGCAATGGAGAGTTGGACCGGCTTGAAGTTCCTCCGCAGCCGATCGATGTACTGATGCAGCAACTTGTAGCTGCATGCGGAGCGGAGCCTTGGCATAAACGATCTTTGTATGAAGTAGTGCGCCGCGCTTATCCGTATCGGGATCTCACGTGGGAACAGTACGAAGAGATCGTCGGAATTCTCGGAAATGGAATCGAGTCGAGCCGCGGGCGATACGGAGCTTACCTGCTGCAGGACGGGGTACACGGTGAGCTGCATCCGCGTCGCGGTGCGCGAATGATTGCTATCTCGAATGGAGGGGCGATTCCGGATACGGCACTGTTCAACGTGATTCTGCAGCCGGAGAACGTGCAGATTGCGACGCTGGACGAGCACTTCGCGGTGGACTCGAGCCCGGGAGACGTGATCCTGCTGGGAAACAACAGTTGGCGCGTGCAACGAATTGAAGCGGCAGGGCAGGTGCATGTGGAGGACGCGCACGGAGCGCCACCGAGCGTGCCATTCTGGACGGGAGAAGCTCCGCAGCGGACGGATGTTCTGTCAGAGGGTGTAAGCGCGCTGAGAGAGGAGATCTCGGAGCGCACGCGGAACGTTTCGCCTGAGTACATTTCGCCAGCGCAGCCTGACGTCGTATCCGCTTGTGGCTGGCTCATGGAGGAGTGTGGAGTCTGCCAGTGGGGTGCGCAACAGCTTGTGTCATACATGGTCGCGGGGCGCGCAGTACTGGGTGCGGTACCGACGACGGACACGATTATTGCAGAGCGCTTTTTCGATGACGGCGGAGGAATGCAGTTGATTCTGCACGCTCCGTTCGGCGGACGGATCAACAAGGCATGGGGATTGGCGCTGCGCAAACGATTCTGCCGCGGATTCAATTTCGAACTGCAGGCTGCTGCGACAGACAACGGCATCAACATTTCTCTGGCGGAGCAGCACAGCTTTCCGCTGTCAGATGTCTTTCAGTTTCTGACTGAAGTGACGACACGCAGTTTGCTGGAGCAGGCGTCTCTGGCCGCGCCTGTGTTCAAGACGCGTTGGCGCTGGGCGGCGGGGCGAAGCCTTCAGTTGTTGCGGAATTCAAAAGGGAAGCGGATTGCACCGCAGGTGCAGCGGACGCGTTCGGAGGATCTGCTGGCGAGCGTATTTCCGCAGGCGGCGGCGTGCTTTGAAAACATTGAGGGAGACATCCAGATTCCGGATCACCCGCTGGTGAGGGAAGTAATGCAGGACGTACTTCAGGAAGCGATGGATCTGAATGGCTTGCTGGGCGTGCTGCGCGGAATTCAGGATGGGAGCATCGAATGCCTCGCCGTCGACACTCCAGTGCCGTCGCAGTTTGCGCATGAGCTGATCAATGCGAATCCATACGCATTCCTCGACGAGGCAGGGCTGGAGGAGCGCAGAGCGCGAGCCGTGTCGCTGAGCCGGGAGATTCCTGCGAGTGTTCTGGAACATCCGGGAAGGCTGGATGTTGCCGCGATTGCGACAGTCCGTGCCCAGTGCTGGCCGGATGTACGCGATCATCATGAGCTTCACGACCTGCTGATGAGCGTCGTAATGATGCCTGTGTCGATGATCGACGAGCAACGATGCCAGCACTGGCCTCTGCTGTTCGAAAGGCTGACGCACGGCGGGCGAGGGCAGATTGTTCAGCAGAACGGAGCAGAGCATTGGATTGCGAGTGAGCGCCTCCCTTTTGCCGATGCTCTGTGGAGTGGGACGAGCACCGCCGGAGAGTTGCGCGAGGAAGCGCTTCGCAAATGCATTCAGGGATGGATCCAGATTCTGGGTCCCGTGACGGCCACCCGCTTTGCCGGGCTCTTCTCGATTGATCCGGTGCAGGTATACCACGGGTTTCTCTCGCTTGAAACACAGGGCCTGCTGATGCGCGGAGTTTTCGAAGGTGCGCCGACGGCCGAAGAGCTCAATGTGGAGTGGTGCGAGCGCCGCATTCTGCAGCGTATTCACAAGCTGACAATTATGAGCCGGCGGCGTCAGGTAGAGCCGGTTTCGCCCGCAGTGTTTATGCAGTGGCTGCTGGGGTGGCAGCATGTCGCGCAGCAGAGCCAGGTCTCGGGAGAGGACGGATTGCTTGAGGCGATCTCGAAACTGGAGGGCTTCGAAGCGCCGGCGGTGGAGTGGGAGAGATCGATCCTGCCAGCGCGCGTTGCCAATTACGATCCGCGCTGGCTCGATCAGCTGTGTCTTTCAGGCGTAGTGGGATGGGGGCGCGTCTCGCCGCATCCGGCTTTTCATGAAGGAAACGGCAGCGGACCGCAGCGCGTGATTCCCAGCAATGCCGCTCCCATCACGTTCTATATGCGCGACTCTGCGGCGTGGCTGGACTATGCGATGAGCGAGCAGGCCGTGGATGAAGCGAAGCTCAGGCAAGCTTTGACGTCGAATGCGCTGCGCGTGTGGGAGATGCAGAAGAGCAGAGGCGCTTGCTTCGCAGAAGAGATTGAACGCAGCCTTGGACTGGCCTCGATCGAGGTCGAACATGCCTTATGGGAGCTTGCCGCGGCCGGGCTCGCTGCCGCGGACGGATTCGACCAGCTGCGATCGATGATTGATCCGGAGCGGCGACGCGCGGCGAATACAAGTTTTCGCAAGGCGCGCAGTGCGGCGGGCCGGTGGTCGTTGTTGCGCAATGACGCTCCGCAGCCGGAAGACGCCATCGAGCTGGCGCGCTTCAGAGATAAGGCAATTGAATCGGCCGCGCACGTGGTGCTGAATCGGTATGGCGTGGTGTTCCGGGACTTGCTCGTGTTTGAGTCGAATGTGCCGCGATGGGGGCAGTTGCTGCGGATGTTTCGGCGGCTTGAAGATCGTGGGGTGGTGCGCGGAGGGCGGTTTGTCGCGGGATTCGGGGGCGAGCAGTTCGCGCTGCCCGATGCCATGGATAGCCTGAACGCGGCGAAACATCGGGAACTCAAGGCAGAGATTACGATTGCGGGCGCTGATCCCCTGAACCTGGCCGGAATCCTTTTTCCCGGTGAGCGCGTTCCCGCCGCGCCGGGACGACGATTCGTTCTGACGAAAGAAATGTTCGAGCGATCTGGCGGCGACGGACCACAGCAGCCGAAGCGAGTTGAGCGGGTGAGGCCGCGAAGCGCAGTTCCCATCCGCCCCGCACGCATGAACGACGTTCAAAGACCGATGTTGTTTGAAATACCTTCGAATGCCTGAGGCGGCAACGGCCTGAGGCCTCAGGGAGCGCTGGGCAGGAGCTTGCGAGTGCCTTCCGAGTTTCGCGCAGCAACGATCTGGAGAGATTCAGCGAAGCGCGGTTGGCGGATGTTATCGAGGAGGCGCTTCCAGTGGACCAGTCCGGAGATGATCTGCTGGTCCTTGTCGGCGAAATTCACATTGCCGGCCCAGACGCCGTGGTGGAAGTGTTCGAAGGAAGGCGGCTTCTCGACCTCGCCGATTGGTTTGCCTCCTGATCCGAGCATGAGAAACACTGCCCCAGAAAACATGTGTAGAGCCTGGCGCATGAGGAAGAAGCGTGCGCGCTGATATGGGTCGGCTGGCTGGTTGAAGTAGGTCTCAAGAAGCGCGAATTCATCTGACTCGGTACTGACGAGATAATTGGCGACAACGGAAAGATCGAAGTAGCGATCGTTGAGAAATGCTGCCTGCCAGTCGACCAGCCAGACTCGGCGCCCATCGAAAAGGATGTTGTCGGGCTTGAGATCCATGTGCGACGAGACCATGTCCGCATCGAGACGCGGGTAGGTTTCGCAGATCTGACGGTAGTGGCCGAAAGCTTCATCAATCTCCTGCTGAGGCATGACAGCCGCATCGCGGAAACGCCAGATGAATCCGTTGTGGGCGGTCACGAAGTTGAATTCCTTGGGGAATGGCGGCAGAGCGTGGAGCGCGCGCAGCGTGCGGGGAAGAAGATGCGACGCCACGGAGATCGGGAGGGGAGAGGCTTCGACAAAGTCAGTGATGGAGACTCCGTCGTCTGTGCTGTCGTAAAGAACACGGGGAGTGAGGCCTGCATCCGATGCGGCGCGCATGCAGGCATAGATGCGGTTCGGATCCATCTGCTCGGTGATGCGGGTCATGATGCGCAGCAGATACGGACTGCCGTTGACCACGATGCGGAAGACGAGGTCGGAGCTGAGACCTCGCGTCATTTTGGAGATGTCGTCGATGGTGGTTGTGCCGAACGCTTCCTGCAAGCCGCGCGAGACAGCCTCACTCTTTTCCTGAGGGATCATAGGCCTCCGGTTTTGTTGTTCGTAGATTGAGCTTCGATTGGCGAGACTACCGGAATGCGAAGAAAAATACAGGCTGTTTTCTCTTGCCGAATGTTGCTAATCTAAAAATGGCAGAGGACGGGATGAATGTTCCGGACCGCCACTAAAATTCCTAGCCGCCCAGATGGGCGGTTTTTCTTTTGGTGGGCTCCCACCCAAGCAGAGCTTGGATGGGGCATCCGGTTTGTGAGTGAGTTAACGAGCTGTGCGGCTGTTTTGACGGATGGTCTTGATCTCTGCCGACGGGATGTGGAGGAATTCTAGGAATTCCTGGTGCTCTTCAGGTGCGGAGCGTTCGAACTCAGCGTGCCAGCGGTTCATCTGGTCTTCAGTGAAACCGCAGGATTTCATGATGGAGATCCATTTTTCCTTGGTGATCATGTCTGCCTTTCGCAGCGCCTTTGTCCCCAGCAGCCGAACGATCGCCTGCTGATGAGCGCGGAGCTGATTGATCTCGGCGTCCAGTTCGACCAGACGCCGCTTGAGCACCTCAGACGCATCGCCGCCGCGGAGGGAACGCGTCTTGAGGATGGCGCGGATGTCATCGAGAGTAAGCCCGGCCTTGCGATAAGCGCGAATGGCGCTCAGGCGCTCGGCATCGGACTGGCGATAACACCGGTAATTCCCGCTGCTGCGCAGCGGCGGGGGCATCAAACCGATCGATTCGTAGTACAGCAGGGCGGTGCGGCTCACGCCGCATTGCCGGGCGAGTTTGGTTACCGTCAACATCGTCCATCTCCACTGTGAACCCTACAGTTATAGACGGGTCAAGAGGGTCGATGAAGAAAATGTTCAGAGTGGCTTCGATAGTGGCATCGTCCAGGAGCGTACCGCTACTGAATGCGAACACGGACGGGCTTTGCGGGAACGTGGCCCGAGACCATCAGGCCGTGAACTTCGGGCAAGGCAGCAACCTGCTCGATACGATTTTCGGCGGCCAGATATCCCGCTTTGATCTCGTAGGTCCCCGGCATGTGCGTTATTTCCTTCAGAGTCGTCCGCCAGATCCTGCTCTCTCCCGGCTTCAGAAATACATAGTGTTTCAGCTCTTCCGAAGGGATGAATTGGCCAAACAGCCAACTTCCGCCACAGCTTTTGTTTGAACTCGAGGCTCGCTTGCCTTCCGGCGTAAAGATATCGGCACTGAATCCCGAGCGGCAGGTCTCAATAAAGTCGCCGAAGTGATTGGGAAGCCACGCACCCTTCGGGCCGACGGTGAGCTTCACCATCACTCCGAGATCCTGGCCCGCTCGAATGACTTTGTGATCCACAGAAGCGGTGACTACGACAAGGTCAGTCCCGCGATCGGGCATCTGCGCTGCGGCAACAAACGAACTGCAAACGAGAACGCAGAGGAGGATTGTGCTTATGTCAGCTTTCGATCCGGCGATACTCATTGCTTTCTCTTGAAGGCCGATGCGGGAAGCGTGAGAGTGCCAATGCGGCCGCTGTTTTCGTCGATGACGACGATCCGGAGTGCACCTGTGTCGGGCAGTGCCTTGATTTGCTGGTCGACATCGATGCCTTCTTTAAGAACCTTCTCATAGGTGGAGGGTTTGAGGCGCATGGCGAGCGTCTCCCCATCGATGTTTGCGTGGAAGAGGGCGTCGTCGCGCTGGACGAGGAAGATGTCAAGCTTGTCCATCCACAGGCCAGCCTGCTGAGCAAGCGCGAGGTCGGTTGCAGCGACGTTGAGTTTGACGGCGGCTGGATTGGAGTTGGCCGCGGGAGTGGCGGTCAGGGCGATTTCGCTGAAGTCGGCGGGACGCCAGACAGCGTTCTGGAAGCGCTCTTTGAGAGTGGCGGGTTCTTTTTCGTAAAGATAGCCGGTGCGGTAGCGGAGCGTGATGTCGCGGCGGCTCGTTAGTTTCACGACGAGATGGTGGTAGCTGCCGTCCGCAGAACTGTCGGGAGTGAAGCTGAGCGTGTAGGCAGCGCGTCCGTCGTTGACGATGGAGTCGAGTTCTGCAGCGATGTCGCTGGCGCGACGCAGAGCGCGACCACCGGTGGCCTGTGCCAGTTCGCGGAAAGTCCCCTGGATGGGATGTGTGTCCTGCTGCAGTTGCGCGGTGAGGCGGCCGGGGTTGATGTCGCGCTGGGCTTTCTTTTGTAGCTGTGTTAGTTCATCATTGCCCATCGAGTCTTTTCCGCTTGTACCCGGGGCGCCGGCCCCCGTCGGGAGATCGGGTGCTGTCGGGTTGACCTGCACATTCGCGTGCTGGAAGTTGGCTCCGACGACGTTGCTCTCCAGTTGGGAACTGTCGAGGGGATAGATGCTGATCTGAGCTTCGTTCAAGGCTTCCCTTGCCTTGAGCGAGAGCGGATCGAGATACTTGTCGCCTTTCTCCTGCTCAGGCGCCTTTTCGCTGAAATCGGCGAGCACGTTATCGCTCGCCACCCAGATGAGGCTCTTGTGCCCTTTGAATGCAGCGACGTGGCGCGCAACCCAGACGAGGTATTGCAGAGCATCCTGGCCCGGGCTGTCCCCGAGAGATCGAAGTTGAATATCGGGAGGTGCCCCCAAGTCTTCCGCACCGGAAGATAGGTTGCCGTTCACTTTGGGCAGGTCGTACCTGCTGTGAACGTACTCCATCTGCTGGCGATTGCGCAGTTCCTCGTTCGCGGATTGGGAGAGATCCTGTGCGCTGGGCATCCAGTTGCGGAGTGTGGCGGCAAGTTGCTCATGGTCTGTGGTGGGTTCGCGTAAGACCTGGAAGCCGTACTTGCGCAGTATGTAGAGGCCGACGGGCTCGTCAGCCGGAACGGTTTTTAGAAAGTGGAGCATCTCGCTCTTTGCGTATGTGAGGTCAGGAAAAGCTACATGACTTGAGTCGATGAGGAAGATCGTCGTGTTGGTGCTGACTCGCTGAGGCGAGGCCGCGGGAGTCGACGATCCTTCGACCGGGCGGTTTGTGAATCTCTGTTCTTCAGACGCGGGTTTGGACGCCGTGGAGTTTGCAGATGATTGAGATGCGGCTTCAGCAGCGGCCTGCGTCATGGAGTTTACGTTCTGCTTGCGGCCGTTATCGTAGATCTCGAAGTCGGTCGGCTTCAGGTCTGTGACAGGATGTCCCTTTTTATCGAAGGCGACGACGGTGACTTCGACGAGGCGCGTTGTGGTGCGTAAGCGATAGCCCGTGTCGGGAGTGGATGAAGCAGAGGTAGAGGGAAGATCGGGAAGCGTGGTGGTGGTTGCGGTGGTGATCTCTGAGGTGACAGGCTCGGGTTTGGTGGCGGCAGTAGCGGGTGCAGTTTCCGCAGCTGTGGGTGCCGGTTCCGGCTTCGTTTCCAATCGAGCGGGTGTCGCAGCCGGCGCGACTTCAGCCTTCGTATCGGATGAAGGAGTTGCTGCGGCAGGCGCGGTTTGCGGCGGGGCTGCGGGTGAGGGGGTAAGGGCAGTTCCGATTGCGGACGGAGCGGCCTGTGCCTGTTGGACGAGATCGGCTTCTTCCGGCGAGAGGATCCGCACGTCGGAGCGGAACATATGGTAATTGTCGAAGGTGACATCGTTGAGAGAAGTCTTCAGAGGTTGGAGCGCATTGGCGATGGCGTACTTATAGACAGGATCAATCTGAACCATTTCAGCGGTGGTGGTCGAGAGACTGCGAATGGGACAGATGTATCTGTTGCCGCCAATTTCAATGGAACCGTAGTCAACGAGGATGGCGGCCTTCGCAACGGGATCTGATCCTTTAAGTTCGGCTTCAAGGACGACTCGCAGAATGACTCCGGTCGCTGGATCGACGGTCATGAAGCCGCGATAGGGAACGATTCGGCGGAAGGGGTGACCATCGGCTACGTTTGAACCTGCCTGTGTGACATAGCAGCAGTAGTTCACTTCGTAGTGGGACTTTTGCTGTGGAACGTCGAAATCGAAGACCGCGACCGGGCCAGATGTGCCCTGTTCCCAGTGGCCCCATACGAGCTTGCTGGAAGCGGCATCGACAAGGACGGTGCCGAGAATCGGCCCGAATACACCCCAGGTTGTGAGCCCTCCTGGAGATGGTTTCGGCTTGCCGGCACGGCCCTTTGTGTCTACGACTTCGCGGCCACCCTGGTAGAAGACGGCTGCCTCAGAGCGTGATACGAAATGCAACGGCTGGTACGGCTCGCGATGGATCAGCGGGGTGTCTTCGAAGTGATCGGTAATGCGGGTAGCAAAGAAGTTCGGCAACTGTGGAATTGTGTGCTCTACATAATTAGCGACCAGGCCCATGATGCGGCGCTGCTCAGAAAGTGTTGGAGGGGGATTGGGTGGAACCTCGGCAGCGGGCGGGTTGAGGAACTGAGACTGGTCCGCGATGGCGCGAAGGGCCTTGCGGGATTTCTCGCCCGAAACAAGTTGTGTGAGAGTGTTGAAGCGTTGAGCACCCAGGCGTTCCGTAAGTTGAAGGTCGGAGAGGCGTTGTGCGGCTTCCGAGTCGGGAGTGCCCTTCAATTGCGCGACGGTTTGTTCGAGTTGCGCGAGAGAGATGTGTTTTTCGGCCTGCGCCGGAGAGGTTAAGAGAGAGACGACAAGAGAGGATCCGATGCAGAACAGCAATGATCGCTTCATCAACGACTCCGCGTGCGAGCGTTCGACCAGCGTGACGAAATGGCGAAGCCCCAACGTATTGGTTTTCAGGCGTTGCGGCTCTTCATTTCTTTGACGGATACGGGATGCGCCCTGTTTCTTTTTTCCGCACGGCGGGCAAGGCTCGAGCGCACGACGCGGAACACGAGGCAGCATTGCATGGGCTCTGCGCGAGAGATTGAAGGCCTGGGCGCTGAGGACATGAGGGCGAACGAGGCACGGCCGCTGCCAGCCGATGAGGAGACGCCAGGAGCGCAGCGGCCCGAATCGAACGGAGATTATCCTCGCGTCGCTTCCTGGCCGGCTTCGCCGGGATTCACGAGGTCGCGAAGTTCCTTCGATG
>DATNFD010000073.1:0-73731 GCA_035606555.1 Occallatibacter sp. | reverse complement strand
CCGCAAGCAACTGGCGGCAGGCCATGGCCCCGCTATACGAGCGCAGAACCGGCCCCCGCAAAATAACCCTCGAATCAAACCTCGCTCCGGCCACCGTTTGGAATCCTCTCCTTCCCGGAATCTCCTCCGCCGGCACAGCAGGCAATCACTTCCAGCGCACCCCCGATCCGCACGCGCCCCTCCCTTCCAACGAATCCAACATCGCCTTCGCCCCCATCGCTCAACTCTCGCGCTGGATCGAATCCCGCCAGATCACCTCCGAACACCTCACCACCATCTACCTCGATCGCCTCCAGCGCTTCGACCCCAAACTGCGCTGCGTGATCACCCTCACCAAAGATCACGCGCTAGAGCAAGCCCGTCAGGCCGATCGCGAAATCGCCGCCGGCAAGTACCGCGGTCCCCTGCACGGCATCCCCTGGGGCGCAAAAGACCTCCTCGATACTGCCGGCATCCCGACCACCTACGGCGCTGAGCCATACCGCAATCGCATCCCGCAAAAAGATAGCGTCGTCGCACAACGTCTCAACGCCGCAGGCGCAGTTCTCGTTGCAAAGCTCAGTCTCGGGGCGCTCGCGCTCAACGACATCTGGTTCGGCGGCCAGACAATGAACCCCTGGCTCCTCGAAGAAGGCTCCTCCGGCTCAAGTGCAGGTCCCGGCTCTGCCACCGCCGCAGCCCTCGTCGGATTCGCCATCGGCAGCGAAACGGGCGGCAGCATCGTCAGCCCGTCGATGCGCTGCGGCGTCACGGGACTTCGCCCCACCTACGGACGCGTAGCCCGCACCGGTGCCATGACTCTCTGCTGGTCGCTCGACAAGCTCGGCCCCATGGCTCGTTCAGTCGAAGACACGATTCTTGTTCTCAACGCCATCTCCGGTCCCGATCCCGGTGATGTTGCCAGCCTCCCCAGCACTCTTTCCTTCGACGCGACTTCCAAAGTCGCGGGTCTGCGTGTCGGCTACTTCCCTGCCTGGATGAAAGAGTCACCCGCCACTGACGTTGACCGCGCCGCACTCGAAACCGTTCGCAAACTCGGCATGCAGCCTGTCGAGGTCTCGCTTCCCGACTGGCCCTACGACTCGCTCAACCTGATCCTCTTCGCCGAAAGCGCCGCCGCTTTCGAAGAACTCACCCTCAGCCACAAGGAGGCCGGACTCCGCGCGCAGGTACCCGACGCATGGCCGAACACATTCCGCCAGTCTCGTTTCCTCTCCGCAGTGGATTTCGTTCAAGCCGATCGCCTGCGTCGCAAAGTCGCGCAGGAGATGGCCCGCATCATGTCCGAAGTTGACCTGCTGCTCGTGCCGTCTCTTCGCGATGAGATCCTCGTCATCACCAACAACACCGGCCACCCATCGCTGACATTCCGTGCCGGTTTCGTCGAAGTCTCCGAAGCCCGCAGTGACTGGGCGCCTGACCCGAAGCATCCCTTGCCTAAGTTCTCGCCGCCCCGCCGCGTTCCGCATGGTGTCACTCTTATCGGCCGTCTCTTCGACGAAGGCACACTCTGCCAGGCCGGAATCGCCCTGGAACGCGCCTTCAATGTTGCTGCGCAACGTCCAGCCGGGTTTTGACTCAGTTCTTCAGTTCCGAGACGAAGCAGGCCTCAGTTGGATCTTGAGGACTTCACCTTCAGTCCGAATCTCCACATCGCGGAAATCCTTAATCAGCGGATCATGCCGCAACTGCTCCGATGAGCACGTCGTCAGCAAACCCACAACCTGCATGCCTGCGCTCAGCCCCGCGTCAATTCCCGGGCGGGTATCCTCAAAAACGACGCATTCATCCGGCGCCACACCCAATTGTGCTGCAGCATGTAGAAACCCCTCCGGATCCGGCTTGCCATTTTGGATTTCGTCGATAGGCACCATCACCTTCGGCAGCGGCAAACCCGCCGCCAGCACGCGAGTCTCTGCAAGTATTCTCCACGCCGAAGTCACCACAGCCCACGGGTGATCCTGCATCCGAAGCGACTGCAAGATTTCCGCGGCACCCGGAACCGCCAGGATACCCTCCGTTTGCGTCTCTTCAAATTCCGCGAGCTCCCTCAAATCGTGCGAGTGATCCCGCCCCGGCCGAAAGTGCTCGAGCGTAGAGATCGTCGGACGCCCGTGCGAGAACGTCAGCACGTCGCTCAGAGAAATGTTGTGCCGCGCAGCCCACCCGCCCCACGCACGCTCCACCACCTCAGTAGAGTCGACAAGCGTCCCATCCATATCGAACAGTACCGCCTTGCACCTGATCGTCACCGGCTCACTTATATTTCTATCGTCGCACCCTTGCCTCAAGAGACTCCATGCACATCAAAAACCTTCGCGCAAGCCGAACGCAGATATCCCGACAACAATCGTCAGGGACAGACCCATCTCCATTCAGCCGTACCGGCGCGGACAACCTATTCCGATCTCCCGCCCCGCCGTTTCGTTTTACCTTCTGGCTTCGCAATGCCGGCCTTCGTGATGAACTCCTTGCGGTTCTGACTGTGGGCACGCCAAAATGTCGCGGCGCTGATGGGACCAAGATCTGGTTTCCGCGACGGATCCTCTTTGTTGAAGATATGCGCGTAGAGCATCGGGCCCAGCAGCAGCGCAACCGACGCTTCGATATCCAGATCCGGCTGAAGCTGCCCGCGAGAAATCGCGCGACGCAAAATCTTCTTGATGCATTGCCGTGGCGGCTCCGTCACGCGGTGACGCCACTCGCGGCCGAATTCGGGATGAAAAGCTGAATACGCAATAAGAGAAGGCGTGAGCCGATTGCGCACCGCGTCGTACTTGTCTGGCGGTTTGCGCGTCAGGACCGTTGCCAGATCGCGTTGGATGTCGCCCGTGTCGACATCCTCAGGCTCCCGATCGAGACCATGAACCATTAGCATCGCTTCCAGCAGCAACGCTTCCTTGTCGGACCAATGGTTGTAAATTGTCGCTTTGCTGACACCGGAGGCCTGAGAAATGGCATCCATGCTTGTGTTCTCAATGCCGCGCTCTGCAAAGAGTTCGAGCGCGGCGTTGAGGACCTTCTCGTGTGCTTCCGTACTTCGAGGGCGAGCCATACTTATGCTTCAATCTTAGAGAATCGCCACGCCCCGAGTATCAGAAGGATCGTGCCGACAACAACAAGTACAGCCAGATCGATGCTGATTCCGAATGCTGGCCGGAACGTTACGGCGCTGAGCAGCACCGAGCGCATCCCGTCAATCCCATAAGACAGCGGGTCGAGCGCGGTGATGAAGCTGAGTATCTTGCCCTGGTTTGTGAGCGGGAACATCGCTCCGGACAAGAAGTAAATGGGAAGCACCAGGAAATTCATAATGAGCTGAAAGCCCTGCATGTCCTGCAGACTCGAACCGAAGATCACGCCCAGCGCCGCGAATAGCATGGCAATCAGCACCATAAACCCCACAGCAACCGGAATCGCAACCCAGCTCGCCGGGCGAAAACCGGAAATCAGGCAGATCACCAGAACCAGCAGTCCCTGAATCACCGCCACGGTGCAGCCGCCGAGCGTGCGCCCGATCATGATCTGGATGCGCGGCACCGGAGCAACAAGCGTTTCCTTCAGAAACCCGAACTGGCGATCCCAAAGCAGCCCAAGCCCGGAGAAGATCGACGAGAACAGCACTGACATTCCGATAACTCCAGGCGCGATAAACTGAAAATAACTGCCGTATCCGGCTCGTTTGAAAACCGGATTTAGCCCGAACCCCAGCACCAGCAGATACAGCATCGGCTGGCCCAGGGAGGCAATGATTTGTGAGCGCGAACGCGTGTAACGCTTCAACTCGCGCAGCCAGAGAATGTAAATCGCACTCATCGCCTATCTCCTTTGCTGTTGCCACATCTTCGCGAACTGCCGCATCTGGTCCGCAGAACCGGCGCTCTCATCGCGGATATTCGATCCAGTCAGCTTCAGGAACGCATCCTCGAGCGATGTTGTTGCGGTCTGTTCCTTGATTTCAGCCGGAGTTCCTTGCGTCACCAGCTTGCCGTGATCGATGATGCCGATCCGATGTGCCACGCGATCGGCCTCGTCCATGTAGTGCGTCGTGAGCATCACCGTAACGTTTTCAGTTTCGTTCACGCGCTTAACATGACTCCAAAGTTGATTACGGCTTTGCGGATCAAGTCCAAGCGTCGGCTCATCCAGAAACAGAATCTTCGGAGTGTGCAGAAAGCCGCGCGCAATTTCCAGACGCCTCTTCATGCCACCCGAAAACTTCTTCACCTGGTCGTCGCGCCGGTCCCAAAGCTCAAACAGCTTCAAAAGCTCTTCAGACCTTTGATGGCGCACCTTGTGCGGCACGTGATAAAGCACGCCGTGGATTTCCATGTTTTCCCAGGCAGTGAGATCGCCATCGAGGCTAGGATCTTGAAACACGATTCCGAAGCGCTGGCGAGCCTGGTTCTGGTGAGTTTGTGGATCGAGTCCGTCGAGCTCAATCGACCCGCTCGTGGGATGCAGCAGCGTGGTAAGCATCTTGATGGTTGTGGTCTTCCCCGCTCCATTTGGGCCGAGGAATGCAAAAATTTCGCCAGCCGCCACGTCAAACGACACGTCATTGACGGCCGTGAACGAGCCAAAGGCTTTTACGAGGTTTTGAACCCTGATCAATGCAACAACCTCCGCGTCGATTACAATACTGAACGGTTCAGTTCAGTTTGTCAAGACGCGAGGCTTCTGAAGATTGTCGTAGCCGCCGCCGCCGCGCCGCCTCCACCCGCGCTATGTCGAAGAGGAATGCGGTGGCATCACGACTTCACTTTCAGTTCCTCCGCTCCTGTCGAGAACTAACTGTGTCGAGAGCAGCCCTTAACGCAGACCAGTGGCTGGAACTCATGAGCTTATTCGGAGTAATCCAGATGTTCTGTGCCCCGCTTTCGAGCGTGTATTCCATGCCCTTTTGAAATGATGTCGGATCGAGCGATCCAGTCTGCCCTTCCCACAAACCCACTGAAACGAAGAACCTGTCTGTCGGGAAATTCTGAACCAGGTCGCGTACAACTCTTGCTGAGACCTCTGGGGACTTCTCTTCGACCCCGAAATAGTTCCATACGACGATCTGATCAGCGCACTTTAGAACCCGTGCATACTCCAGGCCAGAGTCTCTGCCCCGCCGCTGGACATCTTTCCAGTTCACAGGAACATCGACGATGAGTTCCTTTCCGCCTGAGTGGGCGGCGTCCGCCACCCGTTGAAGAAATTGCTGCATCTTGGCCGATCTCCAACGCCATATTGACTGATCATCTCGATCCACAACCTTCGACGAGGGCCGGCGTGGCCAATCCGGTCTCCTTGAGACATCGCGGTAAGATCGAAGGCATCGATCATCGAAACAGAAGGAATAGTAATCGAGTTCGGTGAGCGCGATGGCATCGATTGAATAGTTGTGAGAGAGGTACGAGACCATCTCGACGATCTGTCGACCGTAATCTCCGTCTACCAACTCGCTGAAGCACACCTGGTCCTTACTCTGCGCTCCATCGAACCGGATCGCTGCGAATTGTCCTGCACGCGCAATGAGCGCCGGCGAGTAGAAATCGACAATGGCTACCGTCCGAAGTTGATGCTTTCTGAAGTCATGGATCGCAGTGCCCAGGAGATCGACAGTGGAGCGTCTCTGCTGCGGCGACCAGTGGTTCTGATGCCCTCTCCATTGAAAGTGAGCCCACTCCACACGGCCAGCGGAGATCCCTACCGTGCGAAGACGGCTCCGAAGTGGACTGTTAACAACTGACGCTATCGCCTCATGCCAATCTTGCCAGTCATCGAAATGGGTTGCAATGGCGATGTCGGTGATCTGATGGTTCCTCTCCAAATGCTCATTCGAGATGTCTGGCATACCCTGCGCTGGTTGTGCGAGAGGTGGAATTCTCCAGGACGTAAGTTTGGACACCCGGGCAGCGCCAATCGCGGTGAGCAATAGAATTGAGCCGAGTACAAGACCAGAGCCACCCCTTTGGGCTTTGACTCCCACAGGCAACCTTTCAATTTTTTCCCATCCTTCAGCACGTCCCATCCACTCCTGCCAGATGGAGGACAGCACAACGACGCTGTAGTAGAGAGATAGAGGAACAATAAGAAGAGTCGCAATCGGCAAATGCTTCAGAGCTTTAAAGTCGCGATCCAGCAAAATACTATACGTTGCCACCACCGCAAAAGTGAGTAGACCGAAATACAGCAGCAGGTGCCATACCCAGTCCAGTGCGGCGTCATTAGTGAAGGCCATCCGTATAAGGAAGGGAATGGATACGAGTTGGAGGATGGGCACAACGGTAAGAGCGAAGTAGTTGAAAGGCAAATAGAACGAAAATGGCAATGTACGGGTCGGACGAAAGAGCGCGGAGTGAAGGGCTGAGACTTTAAGATAACTTCGCACCCATCGAACTCTCTGGCTCCAGAGTGATCGCAAGTCCGCGGGACAATCCGCAAGCACAATAGGACTCGCATCGAAGACGATGCGCTTCCCGGCCGCTTGCAAGCGGAACGTAAATTCGAGGTCCTCTCCCCACATTTGGCAGAAGCCATCGATCTCCCGGAAGACCGTTGCTCGCACCGCGCCGAGATTACCCGAAATAATCGGAAGTACACCCACGACCGAGAGTGCTCGACGAACGAAACCTGTTCCGATGTGGCTGGTAACGGCGAGTACTTTTTGGAGCGAAGTTCGTGTGTTCAGGGGAGTGTCATTGCCACACACGGCGTCTATAGTGGAATCGGCAAACCACCGAACCATATTTCCAACTGTATCCGGGAGAAAGATGCTATCCGCATCGGTGAATAGAAGCACCTCGCCCGAGGCCACGGCAGCTCCCCTGTTAAGCGCCGTTGCTTTTCCGCTATTGGGTTGCCGAATGTAACAAACCTTGATACTGTCCACCAATCCATCGATCGAATGCTCCGTGTCATCACATGAGCCGTCATCGATCACAATGATCTCGAGGTTCTCATAGCGAGATGCAAGAAGAGACTCAACGCAAGCTCGAAGTGTCTTCTCTTCGTTGTAGGCTGGTACGAGAACCGACACCCGCCTGCTAAATGGGTTCGACGATAGGCTCTGCAGTGTCGCGCGTTTCCAGAGGGCGTACGCAAGTGTCAGCGGGAAACACACAACCACCTGGATGGTCATCAATAGAGCGGCGAGGCTGACGGTCAGAACGAATACCTGTTCGGTCAGATGTGGCAATGACATCACTGTACCCACCGGTATACCCAGAAGGCCTCCGCGTATGGCACTCCAGCCTGCAAACCGCGATGCGCGGCACGCCCTTTGACGAGCTCCGAATCCATGTAAAACTTCCTGCGCTGTGTCTTGTGGCTGCTGATCGCCGAGAGCTTTTCAGGCAGAAATGCAGTGATGTCGACGAAGTAGTTGGGAACAAATTCCTTCGGGGCGCTGATGCTTTCGTAGCAAAGCAACGAACAACTTCGCGCGGCTTCTTTGGCTGCTTCGAAAACCGCAATGTGGTCTCCATGTGTCTCATGTGGGCTATGCGTGATGACCATCTGTATTCCAAGTTCCTTGATCTTCGTCTCTATCGCTGTCCTCATTTCAGAAATATGCTCCCGCAAATGCGTGTCTGGAAAATTCAAAACCCAAAGATCGCTCATTCCGAGTTGGCTCGCCCCCTGCCTTGCTTCTCCTTCTCGGACGCCCGCTGGCGCGCTGGTGCCGATCTCGCCCTGGGTCATTACGAGCGCATATACGCTCTTGCCTTCCTGCGTAAGCTTCAGCAGAGAGCCGGCAGCTCCGAGCTCGATATCGTCCGGATGAGCGCCGATGACGAGTATGCTATCGGCCTTCGGGTTTTGCGCTGAGGAGTGCATCTCCCGAAACAACAGCAGCGTGCAGACCGAAAGCGCTCCTAGAATCCCGGTTTCGAGAACCTTGAATAGGACGCTCGATTCCGCCAGAACATGAAGCGCATAGATCAAAATGAAAAGTGAATAGAGTGCCGGCAACACAATGGCATAGAGCCTTCTGTGCATGGCACCTCGCCAGATGAAACGCCGCTGCCGTTTGTAAAAGAACACGCTGG
This sequence comes from Occallatibacter sp., assembly GCA_035606555.1. GTDB lineage: Bacteria > Acidobacteriota > Terriglobia > Terriglobales > Acidobacteriaceae > Telmatobacter. Next base: position 65,692 of record DATNFD010000073.1, on the reverse strand, counting down.
GCAGCGAAAGTATTGCCAGAAACGCGACGGGTTCGCCGATCGCGTCGATGGCTTTTTGTGTGTCCATCCGGCCGTCTCTCCGAAGCTCCTGGAGTAGCTCTATCGCCTGATGATCGTTGGGCGAGGTCCGCAACGCTTGCGTCACAACCTCTTCTGCCAGGGTTCTCTCACCCGCTTTTTGATAGGCTCGAGCAAGATCCATAGCGGTTTCGATTGACTTGGGCTCCAGCTTCCATGCCCTTCTGTAATTCTCCGCACCGCTGGAGAACTCCCTGCGCCACACGTATGCATCAGCAAGGGAACGGTAGCTGGCCGCCGTCGGATTCAGGGCAACAGCCGTCTTCAGCAGTTCTATGCCTTCGGCCAGGTCTCCGCTCCAGGACAGAACAATGCCTTTCTGGGCGAGTAGCTTTGAGTCATGAGGATGCCTGGCCAGCCCCCGGTTGAGAACACTCAGCGATTGCGCGAAATCTCCCGCAATCGCGTAAGTCTGCGCCAAACCCTTTATCGCTTCGAGATTGTCAGGGTCGGCTCTCAGAACCGTCTCGAGCTGCTGCTCGGAATCTGAGTAACGATGAGACCATCGAAGCACGTTCGCCATGCCGATCCGTGCCTGAAAGTTCGAAGGAGTTGCACGAAGAACGTCTTCGTAGGTTACGAGTGCGCGTTCGTAGTCTCCGTTCCATGCGAGCACCTCCGCCAGGTGCCACCGGGAGTCGATATCATTCGGACTTGCATTTAATGCGGTTTGGTATTCGCGAATAGCATCCGAAAATGCGCCAGTCTTCATGTAATGGTTGCCCAACTCACGATGCGCGTCGTCATGTTGCCTGTCATCACGAGTTGGAGACTTCAATTCCGTCGCGCTCGACACTTCGTATGCTGTGCCGGAAATGGCAATGACAAGAAGAGCTGCGATAACGAATTGCGGAACACGTTTCATCGGATTGGTAACCTCAGGCGCGTCGTAATGTAAATTGCCTGATCATTTCGAACGGGACGCCGAACGACCTTCCCGCCGAACGAAATTTCTGTCCACCTTGCTGCCTTCCAGGAGAGGCCGGCGTTAAACACCTGCGCGACTTTCCCGCTGAATACACTCTCGTTCGAATAGTTGTCATATACGTGACCGGCGCGCAGCTTCAGGTTCTCGCGCAAGGGCACAGTACACGCACTAAGAAACGAGTAGCTTGTGCTTCGGTCGAGATCGCGGTTGGGCAGCATCAGAAGGCTGGCTTCAAACCGGGAAAGCGAGAGACTCCCGCCGCCGCCAACCAGAAATTGCTTCCCGTAGACAGGCACCACAAGGTGATTCGATTTGTCTACCGTCGTACGCCCAGGATCGGGATCACGGAGGGCGGCTGCCTTGAGCTGCAGGCGAAGTGGGTTCCAGACAGTCCGGTACTCAATATCTCCGCTCACCTTGTGGTTGCTGGCGTGTTCGCTTTGGTCAAAGAAGAAGTTCGGCCTGAAGAATTCGTACGAGATAGTTCCCTGCACACGCTTCGTCAAATCCCCGGAAAGCTCGATTTCCACGGTCGGAACATGCTGGTAGGCGTTCGCGTCGGGCACAGGGGTCACTGCGATCGGATAATTATAGTTGTCCTGCTCGAAGCTGAACTTCACATAAAACGCCGGCGAGAAGAACGTGTACGCTTTCCCATAGTACGAGCGACGATTGTAGAAATATTTGTCTGAGTACGACGCGCCGGCATACGGATCTAAACGATCAAGCCCACCGTAGAAAACGTCGGTTTGCCAGCCCTTGGTCGTCGAATCTGTCTCCCAACCGCCATAGGAACTGAAGATGCTCAAGCCCCGCTGATACTCAAGATCCTCCAGTTCCCTCTTCGCATCCTGCGGAAATGGGGAGAATTCAACTTGTCGCTTATAGAGCTTCCGGGCCTCTGAAAAGTGGCGAGTCCACACGTCAACGGTGGCGAAATTGCTCAGAAGCTCAGAGTCTCGAATACCAAGTTCCAGAGCCCGGCGGTATTCCCGCACCGCTGCATTTGCATTTCCCTTATGACGATACACATCGCCCAACAGCTCATGCGCCCTGGCATTTTGCGGCTCCTTGTTCAGTATCGATACCAGCACGGCCTTTGCCTGCTCTGCTGAACCAGCGTCGATGAGTTGAGACACCTGACGCATCGCCTCCTGTCCCGTAGCGACGAGATGGAGCGCACAAACGATCGTCATCACCCACAGCTTTCGTGAGTTCACAGTCCCCTCCTCCAGTTCGTTATCAACGTAGTCAGAACTTCTTCGGCCGATCGAACGTTCGCGCCAACTCGCGCATTGATCTCGAGAATGCGGGGCATGCCGTCCAGTCCTCGTCGCACATCGATATCAAGCGGTCCTTCCAGGCGAAGCGCCGAAACTGCGGCTTCAGCCAAGCGGGCAACATCCTGCTCGCCTACGCGCTGGACAGAGAGCGCATTACCGTAAATTCCAGCCTTGAGTGCCATCTTTTTTAGGACAACGCATGCGGCAATCTTGCCGGCCGGATCGGCGAAGAGATTCACGTCGTATTCGTCTCCGGGCAGGAACTCCTGGAACAGGCGGTCACTCGCAAGTACACCTGGAAGCTCGTCGATGTCCCTGTGCAACTCGATTCCTCGTCCTCCTCTGCCACACCTCGGCTTTGAGAGCATCGGAAATGGAACGGTTTCGATGAGGATCTCCCTCGAATTGCCGCAGTAAGAACGCGGAACTGCAACGCCGACTTTCGATAGGGCCTGGACGGTTTCCCACTTATCGTTTGCGATCCGTACCGGACAACTCGCAGAAAGATAGACTGCGCAGTTCCTCTGTCGAATCGAGTCGCGGCATTCAGCAATTTTGGGGAGTTCCTCAGTTACTGTCGGAACAAGTAATCTAATCCCTGAGTCGTTCAACACTTGATCTAGCGCAGGGACAAAGGATTCCTCTGATGCAGCCGGAAGCTTCGTGAAATCTGATCTTGCGCTGACATCCATGTCAGCCCGCATTACTGCGATCCCGTTTTGCTGGAAGTAGTCAGAAACAACTCGACCCGCGGGTCCACCGGCACCGGTGACCATTGCAACAAGACTCTTCATGAACTGTGCGCCCCACAGTGATGCGTGTCTTGCCAATGTGTGCCTACCCAAAGTTCAGGGCCCGGCCAGCCAGGATCATCAAGAGCAGAAATCAAAGGAGGTGTCTAGTGCATGTGATCGCCAGACTGCCTCGCTTGTGATCCGAATCTTGGCTCACCAAAGATGCGTAGATGTCATTGGAACGTCAGGACATTGTCATTTATGGTGTGCTCATAAACCAGCCGTGCTGGAATCTTTAGATCTCCGCTCTCAAGGCATCCCGGCAAGTGGGCGCAAAAACCGTCTGCTCGGAGAGGTGACCGCGGCAAATACTCCTTACGGTATTTCGCTGAACGAACTATCGGCAACTCAGCCACTGAGAATAGATTGGGAACAGGAAGTCGACTCTGCTTCAGGGATCCGCCGAATGACCGGAATTCGCAATTTGATTGGCGGCGAAAATCCGTCCAAAGCGATCGCACTCTGAGCCAGGCAGCCATTGCGCGACCGCTCACCAGAAATGCAGACCAAGAGAAGCAGTGTCTTCTGGATTGGGAGCCTTCACGCCAAGAAATGGAATGATCGATTCATCTCTGAATCGATCATCCCACCTCAGGACCACACCTAGACTAGACCACACGTCAGAAGTACAGCTTCCCTCCGAACTGAAACACTCTGGGATCGTAAGCAGACGTGACCTGGCCAAAATTGCTCGAACCAAGCCCATTGCTCACCTGATTGAACTCAGTGTGGTTCCAGACGTTGAAGCTTTCAGCACGAAGCTCCAGCTTTCGCTCTTCGCCAAATCCGAAGCTTTTGAAGAGTGAGAGATTCCAGTTGTCCCTTCCGGGGCCGCGCAAGGAATTGAACCCCGCGTTACCCCATGCACCCACCGCCGGCGAGGAAAATGCCGATGTATCGAACCATTCGCCGGCCTTCTGCGGATAGGAAATTTTTCCCGCCCTGTCCGGTCGGTTCGTTGCATTCGGCAAACCGTTGCTGCTTTGCGCGCCGGTCAGTTGTGGATTGATCGGCAGGCCTGAAGTCATTGTTACGATTCCCGACAGTTCCCAACCTCCAAGAGCCGACCGCAACAGACCGTTGGGACTCCTCCGAAGGAAAGGAATCTCGTAAATGAAGTTCACAGCAGCATTATTTGTTCGGTCGTATCCTCCCGGGCCGCTGTCGTACTTCCAGCCAAGATATGGATTGGAGACGTTAGTGAGATCAGCGCCTCCTCCTCCGCCGAGCGTTGGATCGACGGTGCGCGAAAGCGTATAAAATGCGCGCAAAGTCAACGTCCGAATACGTGAGTTCAAATCGACCTGCAATCCGTTATAGTACGAATTCGCCTCATTGGTCGACATGTCAATCGAGTTGAAGCCTCGGTATGGCAAGCCGGGCGCTGTCGTGTACTGCGCGCCCCCGATGAGAGCCGGAAGGTAGCTCTGATCCGGCAGATTAAGCTGCCGGTAGTCGTTTTGATATCGGTTCTGATTCCCTACGTATGAAATCGACAGTACGGACCTGGCGTTCAACTGACGCTGCAGCCCTGCGCTGTACTGGTAACTCGCTGGCTGTTTATAGTTATCGATCGCCAGGCCGGTAATACTCGGCGCGTTGATAGGTCTCGCAGCTGCTGAACCAGTCGCCAGAAGTATGTTCGGATCCTCCATGGTCACGCTGTTGTTCGTTACGTTGAGACTGAACGGACTATTCGCGCCGGCGTTATACATGTCATTACCCTGGATACGCTCGTACATCAGGCCCGCTCCACCGCGAACTACGGTTTTCCCGCTTCCCGTCAGGTCGTATGCGAACCCGATTCGCGGACCGAGAGTTTTCCAGTTGTTATTAACCAGTCCTTTTGGAACGTGGTTGTGCTCAGGAATCCCAATGCCATTCAGATATAGCGGAACTCCCGCCAGAATTGGATTCGGGCTCGTCCCCAGCCCCGGACTGCTCGGGCTAATCGATCCGTCAGGCAGAAGAACCGCGGCATCCGCAGGATTGTAAAGCGATGGGTAGAAGTTTCCCATGCGGTCATTGGCTTCGTAGGTGTGAGGGATGCCATCCCACCGTAGGCCCAGATTCAACGTGAGATTCCTATTCACACGCCAGTTGTCCTGCACATAAACAGCAAACGAGACGTTGTTCCACTGCCCGTGGTCCTGCACCGCCAGTTCGTTATAGCTCTTCGCGTTTCCAAGCAGGAAGTCCGCAAAATCGCTCCCCGTGAACGTGCCGTCAAAGTTGAAGGCCCCTTGTGTCTGACCGAACAGGTCCTGCGTCTTCTTGTAGAGCGCCCAGCTTACGCCAACCTTGATTTGATGTTCACCTTTGGTCCAGGAAATGTCGTCGCGAACTTGGTAGTCGTCTGCTTTGTTGTGCCACGGCCAGCTCGATATTTCAAAGTGAGTGCCGAGCGATCCATTGAGATCAATATTGGGGATGCGATTGTCATTGTTGGGTCCGGAGAAGAGGCGCGATCTCGAAGAGTCGTAGCCATCCGGGAGTGTGAGGCTCTTCAAACCGGATCCCGCGAAGGGCACGATGTTAATGCGATTGCCGTTGTAATTGAACGACGTCTCGTTCAACAGACTTGAGTTAATCGTGTATGTGGTGTGCACCACTGCGCTATACGACGGATTACCGAAGGTGTCGCCGACCGTTGGCACGTTCGCACCGCTCCACTGGCTCACGCCGAAGCCCTGCGATACCTGTTCTGCAATGAAATGTCCGAAGATCGAAAACTTGCTGCTGAAATTGTGATCGATGCGCGCAACTTCTTCCGTGAGATTCGTCGGAGAGTTGTTCCCTCCAATAAAAGTTGGTTTACCCGCTGCATTCACCGCGTTGGCTTGAGGAAAGATGCCAGCCGTGAGCAGCGAAGAAGAATTCGGTGAAATCATGCATGCTGGAATCGTATTATTCGGAAACGTCTGCCCCTGAATGACGCCCGCTGGCAACACGCCTCCCGGGCAATTCCGAGCCAGCACCGCAGCCGACACAGCACTTGCGCTCGGAACCTTTATGGTCTCGCTGCCGAAGTTGCCGCCATACGTTGCAGGATCGGGAACCGGCTGATTCGTCAGGCCACCTTGAATAAGTCGGCGCCACTCCTGGTTGTAAAAAAAGAATGTGCGCTTCCGTTCCGGGTTATAGAGGTGCCCAAGTGTCACCGGTCCGCCCACATTAAAGCCGAAGACATTCAGCCGCAGTTCCGCCACCTTCTGCGGCGCAGGATTGAAGTAGTTGCGCGCGTCGAAAGCGTCGTTGCGATTGAACTCCCAAGCCGACGCGTGAAGCGTCCTGGTTCCGGATTTCAAGACCATAGACATGGTTCCGGCCGACGAGAGTCCATAATCGGCACTGTAGTTTGAGGTGAGCGTGCGAAATTCTGCAATTGCATCACTCGAAGGTGCAATGCTCATCCCGCCCGCGCCGCCGCGATCATCATCTTCACCGCCATCGAGTAGATAGATATTGTGGTTCTGACGCAACCCGTTGAATTCCACGCTCGCGTCTCCACCTACCGGGGTGTTCACTTCGCCTGCGCTCATGCCTCCGGAGCCAATTTGGCTTGAGGCGCCCGGGACCAAAGCCGCCAATTGATACATGCTCCGTCCACTCACCGAGATTTGCGAGATCTGCTGCCCCGTGATAACGCTGCTTTGCTCCCCTGAGTCGGTCTGCACTCGCACCGGATTGGCTTCCACCGTCACGGTCTCCTGCACCTCGCCGACCTGCAATTGAAAGTCGATTCGATCGCGATCGCCTACTTGCAGCGCAATATTCTTCTGCTCGGTAGTTTTGAACCCGGTGGCTTCGGCCTTCACGTTATAGCGGCCAATGTTGAGATCCGGAATCACATACTGTCCGGCGCTGTTGGTTTGAATGGTCTTTGCCAATCCGGATTCAATGTTGGTTGCCGTAATAGCGACATTGGGAAGCGATGCCCCCGCAGGATCCGTAACCGTGCCTACTACTGTTGCCTGTTGAGCGAGCGCCCCCGTAGATAGTCCAAACCCGGCCAACAGAGCAACGATCATCCATCTCAATCTCGCTCGATTTCGCAGGGAAGAACAGACATTTACTCGATGCATCCTGGCCAAAAGCAAACAGATATTCATTCTCTTCTCCAGAGTTCTATTCGGACTTGGGCTTGAGAGCCGTCGTCCCATGCTCCAGAGTGCGTGCATAGGTGGCCACTGGCCATAGCCGCTAAAACCGGTTCGGCCATAACCACTTCCCAACCTCGGCGGGAACCTGCAGTCAAATTGTAGGAATGGAAGTGTCTCCCGGATCGTGAGCGATCTCAACCACGCACAAGAGCGCGCATGCGCCCCACCGCGTTGGGAATCTGCGCTGCCGCAGTGCTCCCAAACCCGAGCACGAATCCGTGCACCGGCCGCTTGCCTGCGTAATAGCGCGATAGCGGCCAGAGCATTAGCTTCTGCTCTGATGCCTGCTCGCAGATCTCCACGTCGTTGAACCCCTCGGGCAGGCTCACGGCAACGTGCATCCCGGCAGGCGCGCCGTGCACCGTCAAGAAGTCCCCGAATTCAGCCCGAATGGATTCAACCAATACACTCCGGCGTTCACTGTAAATGCAACGCATCTTTCGAATGTACTGCGCAAGCTGCCCACCTTCGATGAAGTCGGCTAGCATCTCCTGATAGAGATACGGAGGAAAGATGTCCGTGACAAACCGAACCGCCTCGAACAAAGTCACAAGATCGCGCGGAATCACGATATACCCGACGCGCAGAGACGGAAAGAGCATCTTGCTGAACGTGCCGATATAGATCACTCGTGAGTTGACATCCAGGCCCTGCAATGAGGGAATCGGCCTTGTGTCGAAACGATATTCACTGTCGTAGTCGTCTTCGATTACCCAGGCTCCCGTGGCCTGCGCCCAGTTGAGCAGCAGCAAACGGCGGGTCGCGCTCATGGTAGTTCCAAGTGGAAACTGATGAGATGGAGTGACGATTGCTGCTTTGGCTCCTTTGTGTTTCGCTGCTGCGGTTATATCCATCCCTTCATCGTCCACCGGCACTAGTTTGACCCGGCAACCTGCCCCCGCCAGCACGATCTTCTCCAGCGTGTATCCCGGCTCTTCAACAAGCACCGCATCTCCTGGATTGAGTAGAACGCGCGTAGTGATGTCCAGCGCCTGCTGCGAGCCTGAGACGATCATGATCTGTTCTGGATCGCATTTCACGGAACGGGCCGTGCGAAGGTAACGACAGATCTCAACCCTGAATCGCTGCAGTCCCATCGGATCGATTCTTTGCAAGGACGCCGATTTAGGATTTCGGCTATGGCGGCTCGCCAGCTCCGACCACAGCTGAAACGGAAATTGATCGGAAGCAGGTTGGTGTAGACCGAAAGCTCCCCAGCCTCGAAGTGGCGATCCTCTTGGAAACTTGGGATAGAGCGCATTGCGTGTCGCAATAGGCCTCAGCCCTGATGGCGCTCTCTCCGACGAATCTGTCCCTTGTTCCGAAGACATCATCTGCTCCGGCAGCGTCGACGAAACAAATGTTCCTGAGCCAACCTGGCTCTCAAAGTATCCTTCTGCCTGAAGCTGGGCATACGCGTGGAGAACCGGAAAGCGAGAGACCCGCATCTCCAAAGCGAGTTCGCGGCTCGAGGGAATCTTTTGACCTGGCGCAAGATCGCCGCGCAGGATTGCTTCTCGGTAGCCGTCGTAGACCTGGCGATGTAGAGGCTTCGCATCGCCACGATCGATCGAAATCACCGGACACACGCAGGTCCCGATGTGACTCATCAAACCGGATTGTAGGTTTTACTTAAAAACGACTCAACCCGTCTGGTGCGAAGAAATCGCCGCTTCGCAACATTGCTGCAGCGACCTCATCATCCGTTCGCCGCATCCTGCCTCTTCGCGGTGCGCCTACTTCGCCAGCGCTTCGCGGTTCTCCCTGGCCCAATCGCTATCTGCGGCCACTGCCTTCATCGGCGGCCCACCCTGCGTTCCGCATGCACAAGGCCCCTCCATCTTCGCCTCCGTCATGCATGAACAGGACTTGTTCTTCATGCATGCGCAGACGTAAACGACGTCCTTCGATTGGTCCTTCTCCGATTTCTGATGTTTGCCTGACAATCCGGCGCCCGCCGGCTCGTAGACAAATAAGAGCAATAGCAGCGACGTGCAGGTGAGCGTGATTCGATACGCCATGATGCTTCTCCTGGACCGATTCTGTCTAAAGTTGCATCGTCATCGATCTTCCCGCCATATCCACTTCGCCGGTTGCCGCAAGGCCATTCCTGGCGTTTGTTGATATCGTTCGGGCCATCGTCAGTAAAGGTCTATGTTGAATGAAACTCCACCCTCACAGCACTTTCGCCAGCCAATGCCCCGTGTGCGAATGCAGATTCTGCGCGATCTCCTCGGGCGTCCCTTCGGCCACAATCTTCCCGCCACCCTCGCCGCCCTCCGGTCCAAGATCGATCACCCAGTCCGCCGACTTGATCACATCCAGATTGTGCTCGATCACAATCAGTGATCCGCCGCCGTCGATCAGTTTGCGAAACGCTGTCAGCAGCTTCGAAACATCGTCGAAGTGCAAACCCGTCGTCGGCTCATCCAGGATGTAAAGTACCCTGCTCGCCTGCGATGGCCTCACCGCTACATTCACTGCACGTACTTGCGCCAGATGGGCCGCCAGCTTCACGCGCTGTGCCTCGCCACCCGACAATGTCGTTGCCGACTGTCCCAGCCGCAGGTATCCGAGTCCCACCTCGTCCAGCACAGCCAGCTTTTCAAGCAACCGAGTCTGTCCCGTGAAGAACCGCAGCGCCTCTTTCACCGTCATCTGCAGGACTTCATGAATATTCTTCCCCTTGTATTGCACCTCAAGCACCCGCGCCTGGTAGCGAGTGCCGTTGCAGTCCTCACACGGCAGTTCGACATCCGCGAGGAATTGCATCTCCACCGTGACTGTCCCATCGCCCTCGCACGTATTGCACCGTCCACCCGGCACGTTAAACGAGAAATGCCCCGGCGTCAGACTGAGCTTCTTTGCGTCGGGCTGGGCCGCAAACAACTCGCGGACCAGATCGAACCCCTTGATGTACGTAATCGGATTCGACCGCGGCGTTCTTCCGATTGGTGTTTGATCCACCAGCATCACATCATTCAAACGCTCCACACCCGTCAGTGAACGAAACACTCCGGAGGGATCGCCGCCGTCAGCCTGCCCCAGTGCTCGCGCCACCGCGCGATACAGCACCTGGTGCACCAGCGTCGACTTCCCCGAACCGGACACACCGGTAATCGCCACCAGCATGCCCAGCGGAATTTCCACGTTTAATCCATGAAGATTGTTCGCCTCCGCGCCCTTCAGCACCAGCTTCTCGCGCCCCGGCACGCGCCTCCGTGTCGGAACCGGAATCGCAATTTTGCCCGAGAGATATCGTCCAGTCAGCGAATTAGGATTCGCCTCAATCTCCGCCAGCACACCATCCGCCAGAATCTTGCCGCCAAACTCTCCCGCACCCGGCCCGAGATCCAGCAGATAGTCCGCCGATCTCAAGACATCTGCATCGTGCTCGACAACCACAATCGTGTTCCCGAGGTCCCGCAGTTCTTTCAAAATTCGAATCAATCGATCCGTATCCCGCGTGTGCAGCCCGATCGAAGGCTCGTCCAGCACGTACAACGCACCCACCAGATGAGATCCCAGCGACGTCGCCAGCTGGATTCTCTGCGCCTCGCCCCCCGACAGCGTCGATGCCAGCCGGTCCAGTGTCAGATACTCCAGCCCGACCGCGTCCAGAAAGCTCAACCTCTGCCGTACCTCTTCAAGAATTGGCCCCGCGATCTCCTCCTGCATCGGAGTCAGCTTCAGATTCGCAAAGAAGTCTCTCGCCTTCGCAATCGTCAGTGCCGCAGCCTGGCAAATGTTCAGTTGGTTGAGGCGCACCGCACGCGCCTCGGCCCTCAGCCTCTGCCCTCGACACTCCGGACACTCCGCATATCCCCGATACTTGCTCAGCATCACGCGCACATGCAGCTTGTACTTCTTCCGCTCCATCGCTGCAAAGAACCCGTGCACGCCTTCGAATGCACCCTTGCCGCGCAGTACAATCTCGCGCGCCGCTTCGCTCATCTCGCGCCACGGCACATCCATTGGAATGCCCAGCGATCCCGCCTGCTTCTTCATCTCCGTGAGCCACGACCGGTACTTCGGCCGGTTCCACGGATCAATGGCTCCATCACTCAGGCTCAACCCCTTATCAGGGATCACAAGGTTCAAATCGTAGTCGACCGTGTTCCCAAACCCCTGGCACCGCGGGCACGCCCCAAAAGGATTGTTAAAGCTGAACAGCCGCGGCTCCGGCTCCTTACCCGGCCTGTGGCAATTCGTGCACTCGTACTCCCCCGAAAATCTCCGTCGCGCTCCGACCGCACTCACTTCGCGCGGTACCGTCTCAAAAATCACCTCGCCCGACTCGCGATACGCGATCTCCGCTGCGTCCACAATGCGCGCGCGGTTCTCGGCGCCAACGACGATCCGATCGAGCAGCACATACACGGGCTGCGCGAAATCAACATCGATCAGCGACTCCGGCGTTGAGAACTCATATATCTTCCCATCCTGAAAAAGCCGGTTGAACCCCGATCCGCGCAGCTCCAGCAGCCGAGCCTTCATGGCCTCATTTAGCGGTTCCGCAACAGCGACCGTCGTAGCTGCCTTCCCCCCAGCCTTCGTCGTTCCCCTCCCACGCTGCACAGGTTTGGCAGCTTGGACGGAGCCTGGCGTCTCATGCTTCACCGGAAAGAGAGCATGCAGCCGAGTTCCCTCCCCCAATCCCAGCACCGCCTCCGCGACCTCGTCCATCGAGTCCCGCTTCACCAGCCCGTCGCAGTAGATACAGTGCACCTCGCCGCACCGCGCGTACAGCAGCCGCAGATAGTCGTAGATCTCCGTTGCAGTTGCCACCGTCGATCGCGGATTTCGCGTCGTATTCTTCTGCTTGATCGCAATCGCCGGAGCCAGCCCGTCAATTTCATCCACATCCGGCTTTTCGATCCGCTCTAAAAACTGCCGCGCATACGCCGACAGCGACTCCACATACCGCCTCTGCCCCTCGGCGTAGATGGTGTCAAACGCAAGCGAGCTCTTCCCCGACCCCGACACGCCGCTGACCACCGTCAGCTTGCCGTGCGGAATTTCGCAGGAAATATTCTTCAGATTGTGGGTCCGCGCACCGCGGATGACGATCGCGTCGTTCGATGAACTCAAAGGGAAGACACCGGAATTAAGAATTGTCTGGCTGCGTCCTCCGCCAACAATGCTGCGCCGCGAGCGGCATACAGACCGCTCAGAGAGGCTCAGAACGAAACCGTCCATCCTTCATTATAAAGGCGCGGCTCTGCCCGACTTCACGCACTCCGTCGGTACGCACTGCGTCGGTACGCTCGCCATCGGGTCGAGTACGTCTTCCCCGGTTTCTATTGGAAGCTGCTTAAAAAACGGAAGTAGTCGCGCGCCACTCGCCAACCTTGTTTCGGCATTCCCGGCGTTCACATATCCCGGGCGGGCGCGCACACTTGAGAACCACAGAGAAACTAGGCAGCCAAAGCCGAACCCGCGCGAGCCGAGGCCGCGGCGAGTACCGGTAAAGAAGAGTACTGCGGTTCCGCCATCAGACTGTCCTCGCGATTCAGGATGGCCGACAAACTCATCAGCACTTCCGAAGCGCACGCGGGACATTGATTGGCGTTATTCCCAATCGAGTTGCAATCCTGGCACAGATAAGCACTACTAAGCGGGAAATGCTGGAGCATCAGGTACGAATCAACATCGCCCGATCTTCTTGAAGCGGTGGAAAGCATGTTTGTCACCTGGTGTTCTGGGGATTTGCCGGGTCTTACTTCAACCCTGCATGTCTGATGAAAGGATGCCCCAGAATCGCCCAAAGATGCTCTCCACTTAAGTGATTCGGGGCTCACGAAAGAGGCAATTTGACGGTTACTTGCCCTCTCTCCTCAGTTACTTGAGGGCTAGTGATGCATCTCACAAAGTCCATTACGAAAGTCGTAATACCTCTTCCAACCCTAAGTAGATCCCGGCCTTACAGACCAATTTCTTGACAGAAAGTATTTATGGCGGCCGCGACCCAGGTAACCATCTCTCCCCTGGGACGCGGACCGCCCCGAATCTACTTTGTAAACGGCTTTTGCATGCTGTCGAACTCGTGTTCGCGCTCGACTCCCTTGTGAGCCAGTTTGTCGGCTTCGCGCTGGGCACGTTCCCGTTCATCCGGGACCGGGTTGATGCGCTGATCCGTGTGAGTCGGCTCCGGACGATCCGGCACATTCATGTTCTGAGGATTCGTATCTGCCATGCATTTCCTCCCAGCCGTCTTCGATGCAATCTCCCGAATCCCAAGATGCACCAAAACTGTTGATGCAACGGCAGACAGCAGCGGCTTTCACAGCTTTGTAACAACAGCATGGATTCGGCCAGGCCATCCGGGGATGAGCGCGAGCGGGCTCCAGCCCCTGCTCTCATCCGCACAACGAAACCAGATGTTCCGGTCTCGTCAGCCATTTTGGATACCCGACCTCTACGTCAACCGTCCCGTCGCTGCTACCTTCCCGTACCACAGCCCCGAATCCTTGATCGTCCGCTTCTGATCGCGATAATCCACATAGATCAGACCGTACCGCTCCGTATGCCCGTTCGCCCATTCGAAGTTGTCGATCAGGCTCCAGGCATGGAATGACCGCACCTTCGCACCATCCTTGATCGCCCGCGCCAGTTCCGCCAGCTCCTGCTGGAACCAGCGGATTCGCCGCGTGTCCGGCACTCTCCCGTTCTCCTTGTCATACGGCGCATCAAGATACCCGCAGCCGCTCTCAGTAATTTCAATAATCGGATTGTCATACTCCTTCGAGATCTGCATCACCAAGTCGTAAATCCCTCGTGGCCAAACCTCCAGCCCCGACTCCGTCAGCGGTCCTTCCGTCGGCATCTCTGCTCGGAAACGCGTGTAGGGATCACGTCCTGTCGCTGGATCAGCCTCGATCTCCGTCCCGCTGAATCCGCCTCCACTGAAAGCCTGCACGTGGCTCGCATCCGAGACAAAACGTCGCGTGTAGTAGTGAAAGCCCACCCAGTCGAGCGGTGCGTGCATGATCTCCTCGTCCCCCGGCTTCATTCCCATCTTTTCGTAGGGCGGCTCTCCAACAAATGCCTTGGGATAACGTCCGTGCATTGCGGCTTCCAGCAGGAACACGTTATTCATCGCGTGATAGCGCGCAGCCGCCGCGCGATCCTCTTCCGAATTCGTCTTCGGATATGCCGGACACATCCCGTACGCGCTTCCTACCGTCGCCTTCGATGACGCCGCTTTGATCGATCGTAAAGCCTGCCCTTGTGCCAGCGTCAGCGTGTGAAGAGCTTTCAGGAAGTCATCGAAGTCAGCGCGGCCCGGCGCCAACGCCCCAACGCCATAGCCCATGTACGCGACCGACCACGGCATGTTGAACGGCGCCCAGATGGTGATGCGGTCTCCCAGATGCTTCGCCAGAATCCCGGCATAATCCGCGTAGTAGCCCGCCAGATCGCGATTGGGCCAGCCGCCTTTCTCCTCCAATGCCTGCGGCAGGTCCCAATGATAGATCGTGCAGAACGGCCTCAGTCCGTTCTTGAGCATCTCGTCCACAAATCGGCTGTAGTGGTCGATGCCCTTCAGGTTCGGCGCGCCCGTACCAGTCGGTTGTATCCGGGGCCATGAGATCGAAAATCGATAGCTCTTCTGATTCAGCTTTTTCGCGAGCGCCATGTCGTCTGGATAGAGGTGATACTGATCGCAGGCCACGTCCGCGTTCGTCCCGCCCTTCACCTTCCCCGGCGTGTGCGTGAATCGATCCCAGATCGATTCGCCCTTTCCATCCTCTTTCCAGGCGCCCTCAACCTGAAACGCAGCCGTTGCAGTCCCCCAAAGAAAGCTTTCCGGAAAACGCGCTGCCTCGATCTCACTGTGCGGTATTTCACCCGGCACTTGATCCCGGGTAATTGGTATCCCCGCCGACTCTTCTTGCTCGTTGGACCGATCGACTCCGCGTCCGTCCATCTCCGCGCCGAAACCTCGTCCCGCCAGCACGGTCCCGCCTGCAACCACTAGCGAATTCCCGAGAAATCTCCGTCGATCCATTGCTGTGCCCCTCCTGGCGGCTCAACCTAACAGTCCCAAGCCTCTCAGTCAATCGTTTGAGTGGGTTGATTCCATAACCTTTCGAGGAAACCCGTGCAGAGTCAAAGCGATATGACCCCGGGAACGTCATCCGAGATTGCAGATCATTTGCTCAATTCCTTTATCCTTGACTCATAACAGCGGGGACGGAAACCATAAAAATTCGGATCCCCTTATCTCGCGCCTAAATGCTTTGAAATCAAACAGCTGCACACAACCCATTAAGAATGAATTACTTGGGCGACCATAGTCCCAGGAAGGGCACCAAATGACTTGGCTAACCCAAGCATTTGTGCGACTCTGGAGATGCCGTGACAGGGCAGCGCTTTCCTGCGTCTATGGATATCTTTTTCTTTTCGGAATTATGGGGGCAGGAGTTAAGCCTTTTGGCTTTCCGACAAAAATGCTGAGCCCCCGATCGGGCCTAATGGTCCCAATGAAAACCGAGGGAAGACCTGACTTAGATAGAAAGTCGGCTAGGTCCTTTACGTTTGATGCATTGCCTCCTGACACCTCGATGCCAACAACAAGAGGCGTGTCTGGCAACGGTTCCCGCGCCTCACAAGGGGTCCTAGCTGGAGCATTTATCGCCGATTCTATGATCCTTGAGAGTTGCATGCATAGTTTGTATGCTTCTCGATCTCCCCTGTACGAATTCACGCCGATTCCTAGGCCTGCAGCGGTCCCGTGGGAGGCCTTTATTGCTTCGGGAGAGGGACCAAATCGCTTCTGGATATCGGCATACAAGATATTTGGGTGCAGAATCACTCTATCGCTCAAGTCTCTTATCAGTTCGTTTGCTTTCGCTTCGGCTACGTCTGCCGCGACTTCCGCTCTTTCTGCATTTGCCGCTGCATCTCCTGCTTCCTGCTGGAGCAGCGCGGTACGGTATCCGCCAACTGCGCGAATGAGCGTGTCTAGGTCTTCTATTCTGTTGGATGTACGGAGTTCTCCGACCAGTCCCCAAACTACTAGTCCCACACTGACCCATTCGAGCACTAGTTTTCCCCGTCCCGGACGTTCTGGGAATGGAATCTTGAAATATATTTTGGCAAATCTCCATTTGTTGAATTCATCTCGGTGGTCGATCCATAGGAAAAGCATCTCGGCAAAGACACCCACAATCACTAAGGATGTGTATACAGAGGAACGGAAATCCAGCGAGGCACGAATGGCATCCAGGTGGGCAAAGATGCAATCGAATATCGAATCGTCCATACGGGTTAGAAAGATTCAGGTATATGTAGTGCTCTCACTATATGCCGCTGGGGTCCTGTATGGAGTAATCCTGCTGATAAGGGGAAAGCTTTGATGCCATAATCTGTGTATGAGTGGAGCAAAGAATAAAACAGAAAAGCCTCCGTCTCCGGAATACCGGACATTTACGGAGGCTTTGTCTTTGGCCCTTTCCGTTTCGAAAGCGACGGTTCAAGAGCGCGTTGACCGAATGAAGTCCGAGAAAGTTTCTCGGTATAAGCGATACAAGTACGTCCCCGCAAAGCCCCATTCTTAACTGGGAGGCACCTTGCCGGTCAGCGCTGCATAAGTCAGTCTCTTCCCTGAAATCTGCGACACAGCCAGCGCGAAGCGATCCCCGTCATGCAGAGGATTGTCCTTCGTGGTTCTGTTGTTGTACCTGAATACCTGTTCTGCCAAATAGCGATCCAGATGGAATGGCTCTACTGCAACGTATGTTCCGCGAAGAGTTCTCTTGAGCAGTGACCAGAAGTTCTCAATTCCTTGAGTGTGCACCTGCCCGGAAACATACTCCTGCGAGTGATTCACTACCTTATGAACGAAGTTCTTTTCGAGTCCGTCATAACCAAGATGCTCATCTGTGTAGACCTTGGCGAAAGGCGTCACATTTTCCAAAATCATGTTCTGTAGCGTCTCGCGCTTGAGATTTGGGAGAACCTTTGCGCGAACCTGCCGCAACTCTCGGTCCAAGATTCCTTGCACAGCAGTCTTACCCACAAAGCCACCTTTGCCCATGCCGTCACGAGCCTGCACCTTTGCCTTACGATCTTTGTGCATCTTGACCGGATTCGGTCCAATGTACGTCTCGTCGCCTTCCACTGGACCGCCGAAACCAAACATGTGATTCGACTCGGTCGGTAGGATGGCGCGGAGGCGTTGCAAAACAAACCATGCCGACTTCTGAGTCAGCTTTAAGTCGCGAGCGATCTCATAACTGGAGATGCCATTCTTGCAGTTGCAGAGCATCCAGAGGGCGATAAGCCACTTGTCTAGGCTGATAGCGCTATCCTCAAAAATCGAGTTCACCTTGACCGAAAACTGCTTCCGGCAGGCGTAGCACTTCCACCGCTTCTGGGTATCAAGCCAGTAGTGTTTACGTTCGGTTTCCTCCACTCCGCACTTGGGGCAAATTGGCTTCCCATCGGGCCAGCGAAGGTAGGCCACAACATCAATGCAGCGCTGTTCATCAGCAAAGTATCGCGCTGCTTCTAAAAGAGTTGTGGGAAAGTTCTGCATCTGTCTATCCTCGATGAATTGAGAATAGATGAATTCTCTGGGTTAGTCAAGTAATTTGTTGCCCCAGGAAGCCTCTGATTCCTGAGTCTTTGGTCCCAAGGTATGGGGGGATACCCCCCAGCCCGGAATTCCATTGAACACCTAGTCCGTCTAATCTCCGTTGCCCGCTAAACTCTGATTGAGGTACCTGTGCGTCTTTCGTTCCTTTTGATCTCGCTTCTTTGCTCTTCCGCTCTCGTAATATCCCAGACACCAAAGCCGCAGCCATCTGCTCCCGAAACCGGGGCCGGCTCAGCTGCGACTCTCAATGCGGAACTGACCGACGCGGAAGCCGCGATCGCAACCTCCGACTGGAAAACCGCCTCCGCCAAACTTGATGCCTACATCCTCACGCACGCCAACGATGCCCGTGCCCTCTTCGATGCCGGGTACGTCGCCGACCACCAGGACCAACTCGATCAGGCCGCCGGGTTCTATCGCCGCGCCATTGAAGCCAACCCCAACTCCTTCGAGTCCCATCTCGCTCTGGGTCTCCTCCTTGCCCGCCAGGGCAAACGCGACGAAGCCCACGCCGAACTCACCGCAGCCACGACCCTCGATCCCGGCGAAGCCGGCCCGGAACTCAAAGCCCGCGCATGGCGTGCTCTCGCCCGCCTCGATAAACCTGGCCCCGATGGTGAGGGCAACCCCAGTGTCGCGACAACCGAACTCCTGGAAGCCCTCAAGATCACTCCGGAAACGCCCGAGGACACTCTTCTTGCTGCCGATCTCGCTGAGTATGCCGGCAACCACGACACCGCGGCTGCCGCATACCGTCGCGTCCTGGCAACCAATCCCAGGTCCGTTGACGCCAACTCCGGTCTGGCTCATGTTCTGATTGGTCGTGAGCAATACCCCGAAGCGGAGAAATTCGTACGGGCTGCACTCCAGCAGGAACCCGACAACCCAGTTCTCAACGCGCAACTTGCCACGGTCCTTGCCGCTCAGAACAAGCCCGATGCGCTTCCGCTTCTACAGAAGCTCCACACCGCTCATCCTGAAAACGATGCCATCACCAGCATGCTCGCCGACGTTCTCGCCGAAACAGGCGACAACGCCGGCTCTGATAAGCTCTACACCGCTCTGCTTGCCAAAAACCCCGATGACGTTTCCCTGCTCGTTGCTCACGGCCAGAACCTTGTCCGCCAGCAGCAAAACAGCCAGGCCCTCGCGGCTTTCGACAAAGCCGCAAAACTCGACTCCGCAAACGCCGATGCCTGGAGCGGAATCGCATTCACCGCCTCAAAGCTTCACCAGCCCTCGCTCGCCATTCATGCGCTGACGATGCGCTCGAAATTTCTCCCCGACGTGCCAGCAACCTACTTTCTTTGGGCTACATCGTATGACACATTGAACGACAGAGTGGCGGCTATCACGTACTACCACCACTTTTTGGAATCGTCCGGCGGTAAGTTCCCAGACCAGGAATGGCAGGCGAAACAGCGGCTCCTGATACTAGAGAAAAAGAGATAGAAACCCCGGTCGAGCGTTCATAGCACTACCTTAGTTGAGGCTATTTCCATCGTATAAACACCTGACGCTTTTCACTTGCACATTTTCCCGGGTTGCTCCTATAGTCTGATAACCACCTGGCCAAATGCTGGCACCTGTTCAAGTTCGGGCAGATTGACAGTTCCGGGGGCCCTCTCAGTGAGAGAGGCAAGTGATGTTAAACACTGGCAAGGAACTGGAGTTCTGCTCTAATCCCGCTTCAGCGGAGGTTCCTCATGCGGTCTATAGCGTGCTCGATTACAGCTCTCGCCTTCGCGGCATTCGCGATCCCCGCCCTCGCATCTTCCCCCGACGACAAAATGATCGACCAGGGAACGATCGCTGCCCTTGAAGCCCGCATTCCAGGAGCTCAGCCCCGCGAACAATGCTTCCTCTACGCCGAACTCATTCACCAGATGACCGAGTTCAGCATGAAGCAGTACGCAGCAGGCGATACCGACAAAGCTACCGATCTCCTCAAGCAGATCCAGAATGTAACCAAAAAGCTCCACCTCACCATGGCCGATAACGACAAGCGGCTCAAAAAAGCCGAAATCCTGCTTCGCCACACCGCTTTCCGTCTTACGGAATTCCTGCACAGCAGCAACTCCGATGATCGCGAAGTCGTGCAGGATACGCTCGCACAGGTGAACCGCGCTGAGAGCGAGACGATGCTGCAGGTCTTCCGTAAATAGTGCTGCATCGGTTCTGACCTCATTCGTCTACTCGTTGCCCATACCCTTTCTCTGTGATTGAATGGAACCCAGGTGCCGCGTGCCCTATGCGTTCCCTCAAACTTCACTCCATCGCCTTGATCGTTCTTGCCGTTCCATTCCTCAATACATCCGCGCAACAACGGCACCACGATACGTTGACTGAAGCGCAGGTGGAAAAAATCCGTGAGGCTGGGATTGATCCAAATCAGCGCATCAAGCTCTACACCGAATACCTCAACGACCATGTAAACGTGGTGAGGTCTCTCACGAATCGCGGAAAATCAGATGCTCGCGCACGCCGCCTCGATAATGAATTGCAGGACGTCGCCAACCTGATGGATGAGCTCGGCTCCAACCTCGATGAATACTCAGAGCGCCGCGCGGATATGCGTCCTGCTCTCAAATCGCTCGCCGAGACATCGAAGCGTTGGCTCACCACTCTTCGCGCGCTCGCCGGTGAAGAGAGCTTCGATCTTTCTCGCAAAGAGGCCATTGAAGCCGGTGATGATCTTTCTGATCAGGCTCAACGCCTCCTCACCGAGCAAACCACCTACTTCGAGACCCATAAAGACGAACGCGGTCAGGAACGCGCTGAACCCAACTCCCAATAGCGCAGCTAACCGGACTCACCAACCACCTTCTCCTTATAAGGTCATTCCCTCGTCCCCTCGTTCCACGCCTCTCCATGTGCTAACTTCGAATTTGGTGCCTGCTGATCTGATCCCAGTTTTTGAAGAGGAATATCGCGTACTACGCCCACGCGCGCCGATCCCTCCTATCGCGGTTCGCTTCCGCCGCTTCACATCCCTGAACACCACGATTCGCCTGCGTGAAGGAAAACTCTTCGTAAGCCTCAGCGACCTCATCGAAGGCGCGCCTCAGAGCGTCGTTCGCGCCATCGCCCATATCCTTCTCGCCAAACTGTACAAAAAGCCCATCGATCCTGGGCACAACCTCCGCTTCAAGCGATTCACCACCAGTGCCGCCGTAACGCGCCAGACTGAACTCATACGTCACGCGCGCGGCAGCAAGCGCTACACCGGTCCGCAAGGCCGCTACTACAACCTCGAGGAAGTCTTCGACTCACTCAATGAGCGCTTCTTCCACGGCATGCTTGGCCGTCCAGAACTCACATGGAGTGAAGGAATGGCGCGCCGCTCGCTTGGCCACTACGACGCCGCTCACAACACCATCGTTGTCAGCCGTGTTTTCGATCGCCCCTCCAGCCCGCGATACGCGATTGAATACTTGCTTTATCACGAGATGCTCCACCTCAGGCATCCGGTGAAGATGCGTGGCCTTCGCCGTTGCGTTCACTCGCGAGAATTCAAAGCCGACGAATCCAAGTTTCCCCAGCTTCGCGAAGCCCTCGCCTTTCTCAAACGCCTCTAGCAAACCCACCCAGAACCGACGAGCTGCGCACTAAGCTGATTCAAGCCTCGCCGAGAGCAGCAGTACCTGCCCTTTCGCCCGAGGAAAACGATTTTCTGCGACATTTTCCATCGTCCCGGGTCTTAGAAACAAGGACGGGGCACGCAGGACCGTCTGCGCCTGAGAATCTCTGCTTGCGGCGCAATGAGACCTAGTGGAATACCCAGTTACATCAAACCTGTGGATTTGCAACAATTTATGTAGATTCCTTCATGCTCAATGGCATGCGGCTCTGTAAGGCAGTGGACCGAATCGATCCTGTCGATCAAGGTCCGCTCAACCTTCCACTCACAAAATTCGTAGGGCCTCTGAATGTTGCTGTTCCGTTTCACCGGATTCTTCACATAGAGGGTTGCTCAACCGGAATAGGAACAGAATGGATTCGCCTCAATCATCCCGGCGCGTACTCATCCTCGATGATGAACAGATCATCGCTAACACGCTCGCGCTGATCCTCAATCGCAATGGCTTCGAGGCGCAGGCTGTCTACACGGCCATGGACGCGATCGAAGCTGCTCGGCAGCTCTCTCCTGACATCCTCATAAGCGATGTCATTATGGATGGTATGACCGGCATCGAGGCTGCAATCCACATCTCCGAGTTGGCCCCCCATTGCAAGATCATCCTGTTCTCCGGTCAGGCATCTACTCCAGATCTTCTTCAGCGCGCCAAAGCATGCGGCCACTGTTTCGAACTTCTGGCCAAGCCCGTTCATCCGCGCAAATTGCTTGAGCGCCTGAGCGAGATGCACTGAACGGGAGAATGCCTGAGCGCACCGCGGAAAATATCGATCGTTTTTCTGAATGCGTTGGATTCAGGCGGCTTTGCCGGCAGGAACGGCTCCCGGATCGGACTCCGTGGTTGGACGTCGCGATGCCCACCAGACAAGTATGGCCCCAATAAGAACCGATCCGAGGCTTGCAAGCTGCGCGTTTGACATGTCAAACAGGATCTTGGGGTTACGCCGAATAAATTCGACCAGAAATCTGGCTATCCCACTCAAAATCAGATACTCCCCGACAATCGCACCGGTTCCGTGGCGCTTTCCGGCTCTCCACCAGAGATACCAGCCGATCAACAGCCCCATCGCCAATTCGTAAAGCGGTGTTGGCTGCACCCGAACTCCGGGAGGAGTCGGCTCAATGCCGTTCGGAAAGCTCATTCCCCAAGGAAGCTTCGTTTCCACCCCGTAGCATCCATCTCCCGACAGAAAGCACCCGATCCGGCCGATACCATAGCCGATCGCCGCTGCCGGCGCAGCCAGATCCAATGTCCGCAATGCACCGACCTTCGCCCACCCCCCCTGAAACAGTAGAGCCGAAATTCCGAAGACCAACCCGCCAAACCAAGCGAAACCGGCCGTGTCCCACAGCACTCGCCAGCCCAGATCGCGAAACTCGCTTGGCGTATCGATCACATGCCACAACTTGGCGCCAACGATTCCCGCCAGCACCGCAATCGCAACCATCCCAACGGCGTCCGCGTCCAGGTTTGCTCGCTTGAATCCGCGGTCCATGACAAACGCCGCAGCCACCGCTGCGAGCCACAACATCAGCCCGAAGGTCGGGATGCTGAAATGCCAGATGTGTATGTAGGGAATCATCCTGTACCAGTATAGACGGCGGCAACTTCACAGCAGTTACACGCTTCTTACGGCAAATTTCAGACACCTCGATTTTCACAGAAGGCCTCTCGTTTCACCGGCTTCTCGCGCGATACTGTTCCTATGGCCACCATCACTTATCAGGGACTCGAAGTCCTGTACACGCGCCAGCAGATCGCCGACAAAGTCGCGGAAATGGGCGCACAGATCAGCCGTGATATGAACGAAGAGAAATTGGTGATGGTAGGAGTTCTCAAAGGTGCAGCGATCTTCCTCGCTGACCTCGCCCGCTCAGTGAACGTAGACACCACCTTCGATTTCGTCGCCGTATCCAGCTATGGCAAAGGCCAGCGCTCCTCAGGCGCCGTCAAACTGATCAAGGACCTTGACGAGTCCATCGAAGGCAAGAACGTCCTTATCGTCGAAGACATACTCGACACTGGCCTTACACTCTCGTACTTGCGCAAGATCTTTCTTCAGCAGAAGCCGAAGTCTCTCCGCATCGCTGCCCTCCTCGACAAGCCCTCGCGGCGTATCGAGAAGATCGAAGCCGATTACGTCGGCTTCTCTATACCAAACTTATTCGTGATCGGCTATGGAATGGATTATGCCGAGCGCTACCGCAACCTGCCCGATATCTGCCTCATGGCGCCCGATCAACCTTAGTAATACAGTAAACAAGGCCTCATCCCATATGTCCGAACGCGAAGTTCTTCATGCCGCTTATCGCGATTTCAATGCCCGTAACATCGAGGCAGTAATCTCACACATGCACCCCGAAGTCGAATGGGCGAACGGTATGGAAGGCGGCCACATCAATGGAAAAGATGCCGTGCGCGCCTACTGGACACGCCAATTCACCACCCTCAACCCGCGAGTCGATCCTATCTCCATTCGCTCTGATGAATTGGGCCAATGGACCGTGGAGGTACACCAGGTCGTCTACGACCTGAAAGGCAACCTCCTCATCGACACCACCGTCTACCATACGTACCGATTCCGCGACGGACTTATAGCCCGAATGGACATAGCTCAAACCAGCCCATTTGCTGGCCAAAACTTATGATCAGCCTCGCTGTTCCTTTCGTTACACCCGTACCTCCGTTGTCAATGGCTCGACAGTGATCCGCGGACTATACTCGACAGCCGGAATGAGCACGTCAAGCCGCCATCGCTCAAAAGAGCGGCAGAAAGAAGGAGCAAGAAATGCCAGCAATTACCCCCATCCGGGACGAAGATCTCGACTTTGATCACGGAACGTTCGATTCAGCAGCTTTCACCAAACAGGCCTTCAACTCCTGGCAATCTCTTGCCCAAGTCATCGATCACACCCTTTTGAAGCCTGAAGCTACTCGCGAGCAGGTCGAGAGCCTTTGCGATGAAGCTGTCCGCTATCGCTTTGCCTGCGCGATGGTGAACCCAATGTGGGTCCCCGCTGCTGTTGAAATCCTCTCCGGCACAGGAATTCCCGTCGGCGTAGTCATTGGATTCCCGTTCGGGGCTTCGCTTGTATCCACGCTTCGTCAGGAAGCTGCTGCTCTCGCCCGCCTCGGCGCAAAAGAGCTGGACATGGTCATCCCCATCGGCCAGCTTAAGAGCGGAAATCATCATGCCGTGCAGCACACCGTTCACGCGGCCGCAACTGTTGCGCATCACCACGGCGCCATCCTGAAAGTGATTCTCGAAACATCCATGCTCAGCGTCGAAGAAAAACTTCGCGGTGCAGAGCTCGCTATTCAAGCCGGCGCAGACTTTATCAAAACCTCGACTGGATTCGGCGGAGCCGGCGCAAATGCTGCTGATGTCGCCCTCATGCGTGGTGTTGCGGGCGGACGCTGCGGCGTGAAAGCTTCAGGCGGAATTCGTACCCTCGCTGATGTGAAGACAATGCTCGATGCAGGCGCCAACCGCATCGGCGCGTCGGCATCCGTGTCCATTGTCCGAGAACTCGGCGCCGAGTAAAACCAACTAGAGAGTGGCTGGCGTGCCGGCCACTTCATCCCTCCGCCAGCGCAGGCTCTGCAGCAATCTCCTCTCGATCCGCGCCGGACGCGAGCCACGCATACAGTGCCACACCTACAAAGCAAACCACAGGCACCGCATACGATATCGCGACGTTTGACAGGTCCGCGACTCGCCCCATTAGCGGCGGAATCGCAGCGCCGCCCACAATCGACATCACAATCACTGCGCCTCCCGTCTTCGTATGGGTCCCCAGCCCCTTCACGCCAAGCGCGAAGATCGTCGGATACATCGTGGACATGAAAAAGCTGACCGCGATGAGGCAGACAACGCCCACCCAGCCCGGCCGCAAAACCGCCACTCCACAAACCACTGCATTGATCACCGCATATATGCCCAGCAGTTGCGACGCGCGCACATGCCGCAGAAGCCACGTCGAAAAAAACCGTCCCGTTGTAAACGCCACCAATGCTGCCGTCAAAAGGTAACCCGCTTTTCTCTCGCCTAAGCCCGTGTACGTCTGCACATATGGAATCTGCCAGCTCCAAGCGCCCACCTGCGCTCCCACATATAGAAACTGCGCCATCACCGCGAACACAAAATGCTTGCGCTTCCAGAGCGGCTTGGATGCATCATGCTCGAGCGTGTTTCGCGAGTGATCCATGCCCGTGTGCGGAAATGGCGTACGGGCGATCAGCAGCGCCCACAACAACACAAGCGATCCGAGCACCAGATACGGCGTCACGACGCGCAGCGTCTCTGACTTGAGATACGCCTGATATGTTCCAGCCGCTTGCAATGCCGCGACCTGATCAGGCTTCAACTCGATTCCCGAAAAAATAAACCGGCTCCCAATCAGAACGGCCGTGATGCTTCCCAGCGGATTAAAGGACTGCGAGAAGTTCACCCGCTGTGCCGCCGTCTCAGCATCGCCGATCTGAATAATGAATGGGCTTGCTCCAGTCTCCAGAAACGCCAGCCCGCTCGCAATCACAAACAGCGCAGTCAGAAAGAACCAGTACTGACCCACGTGCGCTGCCGGATAGAACAGAATGCATCCCACCCCATACAGACACAGTCCAATCACCAGTCCCGTCTTGTATCCGGCTCTGCGCATGATCACGCCCGCCGGAAAAGCCAGAAAAAAGTAGCCGAGATAAAACGCAAACTGAACAAGCCCCGCTTCGAGCCGGTTGATCTCGAACGACTTCATAAACTGCCGGATCAGAATGTCATTGAAGTTGTTGGGGACCGCCCATAGGAAGAACAGCGCAGTCACCAGCACAAAGGGCAGCATGCGATCGCGCGGGACAAGCGGCGCATCATGCCCGCTTTTCTTCACCGCATTCACTACCGGAGTCGGATTAAAAGGCATGGCCCCTCCCTGGCTTTTTTCGAGTTCTCCCGTTCAATGCCAAATCAGCCGGGACCTACCCGTCCGACAAGTTCTATCCAATCAGCACGGTCGCTGGCAAATGGAGTCTCAACTCATACAGCCTCGAAAAGTCCTGACACCGAGGCCCCGGGGAATTCACTTACACTGAAACAGTCATGGACCTCACTGGACTCTCCTTCATCGGCTTTGAACGTGGCTCGCGCAACGGTTCCAGCTTTCAGGCATTCGCCCCCGCCACCGGTGAGCCCGTTCAGCCCGTATACCGCGCCGCAACTCTGCAGGAACTCGATCGCGCCGCACAACTCGCTGGCGAAGCATTCCCCACCTACTCGCAAACCTCCGGCAAGGCACGGGCTGCATTTCTGCGTCGCATCGCCGACGGTTTTGAAAAGCGTCGCGATGATCTTGCCAATCGCGCCCATCTTGAAACGGCATTGCCTCTACCTCGTCTCACCGGCGAGGTCACCCGGACCGCCAACCAGTTCCGACTCTTCGCATCGGTCGTTGAAGACGGTTCCTGGGTGCAGGCCCGCATCGATCCAGCGCTACCCAACCGTCAACCCCTCCCGCGTCCCGATCTCCGCGCTATGCTTCGTGCTCTCGGGCCGGTAGCAGTTTTCGGCGCAAGCAACTTTCCGCTCGCCTTTTCTGTCGGTGGCGGTGACACCGCATCGGCGCTTGCCGCCGGATGTCCCGTCATTGTCAAAGCTCATGCCGCCCATCCTGGTACTGGTGAAATCGCTGGGCAAATCATTGTAGATGCCGTAGTTGCTGAATCCTTTCCGGCCGGAACTTTCTCCATGCTCTTCGGTGCAGGCGTAGATATCGGCGCTGCTCTCGTGAAGCATCCGCAGATCCGCGCCGTCGGTTTCACCGGTTCGCTTCGTGCCGGCCGAGCCCTGATGGACGCAGCCGCCTCCCGGCCCGAACCCATTCCCTGCTTCACCGAGATGTCCAGCGGCAATCCAGTCTTCATCCTTCCGGGCGCACTGCGCAAAGGCCCGGCAGCGCTTGCACAAGGGCTTTTCGGATCATTTACGCTCGGAGCGGGTCAGTTCTGCACGAAGCCCGGAGTGGTCTTCCTCTCGGAATCTCCCCAGGCACTCAAGTTTCGTGATGAACTCGAGCTCCTCGTGCAGCAGTCGCAACCATTTACTCTCCTCACCAGTGGAATCTCCCGCGAATACGAACGATCCTCAATCTCCCGCGCCACTCAGACCTCGGTTGTCGAATCGCGCCCATCCACAGAGAAGACCGAAGGCCCCGAGCCGTTTCATGCGAACGCTCGCCTCTTTACTTCCACCCTCAACGATCTTGTCTCGCGTCCCGAACTCGCTGACGAGATCTTCGGTCCCGATACCCTCATCGTTCGCTGCGGTGAAACGAAAGATTATCTCAGCGCCGCCCGCGCGCTCTCCGGTCATCTCACCGCCACCATCTTTGGCGATGAAGACGATCTTGCCGCCAACTCCGAGCTCATTCACATCCTCGAACAGAAGGCAGGACGCCTCATCTTCAACGCATTCCCCACCGGAGTCGAAGTTACCCACGCCATGGTCCACGGCGGCCCCTATCCCGCCACCTCCGACCCGCGTTTCACGTCCGTCGGAAGTCTCGCAATCTATCGTTTTGCCCGTCCGGTCTGCTTCCAGAACTTCCCTCAATCAGCCCTTCCGCCCGAACTTCAGGACGCGAACCCGCTCGGCATCCGGCGTCTCCGCGATGGAAAACCCGAAACGGCTACGCACCAAGTCTGATCCCCGGAAGATGCATCGCAAAGAAGAAGCCGGAGGGGTCTCGCTCAACCGATTTGCACCCAACCGAGAACCCTCTCCTTTGCTATACTTAGGGGGTTCACCGACCAAGCGGAGGTGGCGAAATTGGCAGACGCACTAGCTTGAGGTGCTAGCGCCCACAAGGCATAGGGGTTCAAGTCCCCTCCTCCGCACCACTCCTGATCCATCCTTCTGAAAACACAAAATTTTCGGTTGAACCGCCCGGTTCCGGTATCGCACGATTCTGCGTGTGGTATACGTATTCCCGAAGCAAAACTCGCCTGTCGGCATTCGCCAAATCATGGACGAGTTCCCGACAGTCGCTTCAACAACCAGCCAGGACTACAGGACTCGCATGAAAACACGATTCGCTCTCGCATTGATTCTCCCAATCGTCCTTGCGCTCACGTGCGCAACAATGGCAGACGCGCAGGTGGGGTCCGCGGCGCCGGCTTCTTCATCGCGCCCCGAAGGTCCATGTGACATCTACTCCGCTGCCGGTGATCCCTGCGTTGCGGCACATAGCACGACCCGCGCACTCTACGCCGCTTACAACGGACCGCTGTATCAGATCCTCCGGCAATCCGATCTGAAGACGCTCGACATCGGAATCGTGCAGTCTGCAGCTTCCGACCCAGGCGGCTATGCCGACGCCGGCGCGCAAGACAAATTCTGTGCCAACACCCATTGCTGGATAACCAAGATCTACGACCAGTCTCCGAAGCACAATGACCTCACGCAGGCTCCGCGCGGCGGGTTCAGCGGCCCCGCCATGGGTGGATTCAACAATCTCCCCATCGCCGACATGGCGCCGATCACCGTAATGGGCCACAAGGCCTACGGAGTCTTCATCGCCCCCGGCATGGGACTGCGCCAGAACGACGCCAAGGGCACCGCAGTCGATGATCAGGCCGAAGGCCAGTACTGGGTAATTAACGGCCTGCACTTCAACAATGGCTGCTGCTTCGACTACGGCAACGCCGAAATCGACAGCCGCGACGACGACAACGGCACAATGGAAACCGCCTACTACGGCAACGCGACACCGTGGTTCCATGGCAGCGGCTCCGGTCCGTGGATCATGACCGATCAGGAGAACAACCTCGTCGGCTGCGTGAATACCGATAACACCAAAGGCTGTCCGAATCTGCCAACCATCAACTGGCGCTTTGTCACTGCAATCGCAAAGGGCGAACCGCACCACTGGACATCCATGGGCGGTGATGCGCAAAAAGGTCCGCTCTCTGTCATGTTCAGTGGCGCCCGTGTCGACCCGACATACGATCCGATGCGTAAACAGGGCGCTATTCTCCTTGGCAACGGTGGAGACAACAGCAACGCGTCACAGGGCACTTTCTATGAAGGCGCAATGACCGCGGCAAATACCTTTCCAACCGACCAGACGGATCAAGCCGTACAGTCCAACATTGTGGCTGCTCATTACGACCTCCCAGCTCTTACACTCACGCCCGCCTCTGCTGCTGCCAGGCCTCCCGGGCTTCAAACCTTTTCTCCGGGCTCTTCTCAGGACGTGACCCTGACGTTCACCAACACCACTGGTGCTCCTGCATCAGGCGTCCGGTTAAGCCTCTCTGCGCCCAGCCAATGGACTGCGATCATTCAGGGCACGCCCGCCAAATCGAAAGTATTCACCGGACCAATTGCACCCGGTGCGAACGTGAGTGCGAGTTTCAAGGTCACATCGGGTTCCACCGCGTTCAATGGCGACCTCATCGGCAGTGCTTCCTGGCGAAGCGAGCCGAGCGGGACAGCTCTGTCTGAAACAGTGGCGCAGAAGGTTCGCAACGCCAGCCCAGTGAAGATCAATGAATTTCGGATTGGCTCCAGTTCTGCGAATACGACTGATTCATTCATCGAACTCTACAATGCTGGCACTCGCGAAGTGGACATATCCAGCTGGACCTTGACCGCACATCCAAGCCAGCAGCCCATCTTCTCGACAATCAAAATCCCGGCCAGCACTCACCTTCGCTCTCATGGCTTCTATCTCCTTGGCCTCGCCAACTCCGGATTGGCAGTGCCCGCACGGCCCGGTGAAACCACGATCTTCGTTCGAAGCGCGACGGGCATGAACGTTGGCGATTCTCTGAGCATCGACAGCGGCTCGGGCGTGGAGACACATAAGATTGCAACCGTCGGCACACCAGCAAGTGCGCCCACGACACTCTGGCAACCGGTACCGGATGGTCCTGTGATCACCATCCCTGTTGGATCGACAAATGTGCCGGTCTCCAGCACATCAGGATTCGCTGTCGGTCAGAAGATCGCCATCGGTTATGGCGCGACCTATCCTGCTGTTGCGAAATCGCAGGAGCACTACGAAGTTGCCACCGTGACAGCAGTCGGGAAATCCGGCACGCAAGCCTTCCTCGCACTCGACGCTCCGGCTGGCGCCACCAACATCCAGGTCACCTCTGTTGACAACATCTCCGTAGGAGACAAAATCCGTCTCGACATCGACAGCATCGGCCACGGCATCGAGACCGTCACCGTCACCAAAGTTGGCACACAGTCAAAGCGCACCAATCTGGCCGCCAACGCGCCGGCCGCCTCAACAAACATCAAGGTCCGCAACACATCCGGTCTCGCCGTCGGCGACAAAGTTATCATCGGAACTCCGGCCAACCATCAGACGGTCTCCATCACTACTGTGGGTACGGCAGGGCCCCACGGCACTGGCGTCGATTTCACCCCGGCTCTTGAGAAGGAACATGCAAATGCCGAAGTGATAGTGAATCCAGGCACAGGCCTCGACATCTCCGCACCACTACGCTTCAACCATGCAGCAAATCTACCCTTCAGCGATAACGGTACCGGTATCAGCTTCCAGCCTGCGACCGCTTTCCCGCACTCAAGCAACGAGCCCGTCCTGGCACTTGGCGTCGGTATCACTCTTGATAGCGCTCTCACCAAAGACCACGCGATTGACGCTGTCGTTCGCGATGCTTCCGTCAAGACAGCGGGTTATCAGGGAACGGCTCAACCCAGTCAGTGGTTCGGCGGCCCGGCATTGTCCTCTGTCAGCGCCAGCAGCTTCGGTCCTCGCGCTCCAATCCTCAATATCGGCAGCATGGTTCTGCGTGACGCCACGGGTATCGTCGTCGACAGTCTCAACTATGGCGGCCTCACCGATCCATGGGCATCGGAGGGCTATCAAGGCGTCTCCGGAACGGGCCAGGAAGGATGCTTCGCACCATCGCCCGCCTCAACTGGAATCTTCGGACCGACAGCCCCGATCGTGAACAGAAGTTCCGGCCGCTATCCAGACGGTTCCGACTCCGACAGCAACTGCACTGACTTTCTCGTGCAACCTGCCACCACTCTCGCCGCAAATTCTGACCCAGGCGGCACCAACATCAAAGTCGCCGGAGTTGAGGGCTTCGAGCCGGGCCAGAAGATCATGATTGATGCGGGTGCCAATCTCGACACAGCCGTCGTCGTCGCCGTCGGCACTGCTGGTGGCACCACCGCAAGCACTGCCACACCCGAAGGCGCCACGACGATCTCTGTTGCTGGAGCAAATGGGTTCCGCGATGGAGAGACCATCACCATCGATTCCGGCGCGAATACTGAAACGGCAGTCGTCGCAAATGTCAGGCGCTTTGGTGGCATTGTCATTAATGTCACCGAGCCTCTTGCTCATGCCCACGCTGCAGGTGCGCAGATCTCCGGCACCGGCATCACTCTCAAGTCACCCCTGACCCGCGCACATGCCAGCGGAGCGCAGATCGCAAGCCAACTACCGACGCCTGGCGCACCCAACGATTACTACAAAAAGCAGCCGTGATTTGCCAACGAGTAAGTCGAGCTCAGTCCGTCGTCAAGTGACGCGTGGCTGAGCTCGGCTACCTCTACTCTGCCGTCACGCAGGCCGCGGTTTCCAGCGCAATCGCTCGTGGGAACAGGATGTTGTTCTCCAGGTGAATGTGCTGGTGCAGATCCTGCTCAAACTCGTGCAGCCCGTTGTAGAAAGCGTGGAACGTCGGACACGCACCCACCGGAGGCGTGTAGTCGCTCGACAGGCTGCGAATCTCTGCAATCAGCGCCCCCGCGGCCTCGTGCTCCTGCGTCATCATGGCAATCGGGCTGGCAACCGTTCCAAAACATCCATGAGGCTTTGCAGAGCCGTCCTGGCTGGAGCGCTCCAGCTTGGTTACATAGGGGAACAGAACCACCTCCTCTTTCGCGAGATGTTCGATCAACTCTTCGCTGATCTGCGCGACCTTTGCCTGTATCTGCGGGAGTTCCGGCTTGGTATCGCCATGCCGATTTACTACTTTGGTCGCCAGCTCTGCAAGCCGCGGCAGTTCCCTTCTAACGTATGCGTGATGCGTATTTACGATATGCGCCGCAAGTGAGCCCAGCGATTCCGTAGACCAATCTTCGCCCGTCGGGTTGGCATTCGCGACGCCGGCCTTCAGTGCTGCAATAACGGCATCTACAGATAGATTCTTCGCTTCGCAGGCCTCGGCCAGCGGCTTCCGTCCACCGCAGCAATAGTCGATTCCAAATGATTCAAACACGCGAATCGATGCCGGATTCTCCAGTGCAATTTCGCGTACAGTCTGTGTCGTTAGGGTCATTACGACCTCCTTCATTCTCAGCGTAGATAGTTCAGGTTTCTGCCTCAGCGACTTTGGTCACTAGCGAGACTGATTTGAAACAAAAAATGCGGGAAGCGCTGCTTGAGCCACTTCCCGCATGCAGGCGTTTCAGTGTTATTGTGCGACCAGATCTCTATCTTCTGCCTCGATCGCCTTCGCATCGCGCGCAGAACCCTTCTCGAACGAGTGCCCGGTGAGCAACCCAAGGACAAACCATCCGAGCATCGCTGCCCCGATTGCGAACAGCACATCGCCGGGAACCCGCATCCAGCGAAGGAATTGCATCGTCGGCGTCTGCAGGAACTCAGCCGAACGCGCATACCACGTACCGCGCTCGACAGATGCCTGCGCCTGCATCAGCCCGATCGGGAACATGCTCAGCACGACCATGAAGATCAGTCCCAAGTTGATGCACCAGAACGATGCCTTCAGAGTTCCCTCTTTCCAGCGCCGCGCCGGTTGCAAGGCCCGCAGGCAGAAGAGCGTCAAGCCCAAGCCCAGCATTCCGTACACACCGAAAAGCGCGGTATGTCCGTGGACAGGCGTGAGATTAAGACCCTGCATGTAGTAAAGAGCGATCGGCGGATTGATCAAGAACCCGAACACTCCGGCGCCAACCAGGTTCCAGAATGCGACCGCAACGAAGAAGTACACCGGCCACTTATAGTTCGAGATCCACGGAGCCTTCTCAGTCGGACGCGCGAGCCGCAGGTTCTCCCACGCTTCGTATCCGATGAGAGTCAAAGGTACCACTTCCAATGCGCTGAACACTGCGCCGAGTGCGATCACCGCCGGACCCGATCCTGCGAAATACAGGTGATGGAAAGTTCCGATGATGCCCCCCGATAGGAAGATCGCGGTCGAGAAGAGTACGGCTTTCGTTGCGCTGCGAATCTCAAGCAGCTTGAGACGAGTGAAGAGGAACGCAATCACCACCGTCGCAAACACTTCAAAGAAGCCTTCAACCCAGAGATGAACGACCCACCACCGCCAGTATTCCGCCGTCACCAGGTGGCTGCGTTGCCCATACATCAGCCCCGCCGCGTAGAACAGCGGAATCGCGATGCTTGAAACCAGGAACAGCGCAAGCAGCGAGTTGTCCTCGCCATTCTTCTTGAATGCGGGCTTCAGTGAACGAACCATGAGGAACAGCCACAGGACCAATCCGACGAAAAGCAGGATCTGCCAGAATCGTCCAAGATCAACGTACTCGAATCCCTGGCTCCCAAACCAGAACCAGAGGTTGCCGAGTTTCTGCTGGATTCCGAACCACTCGCCTGCAAGCGATCCGCCAACTACGAGCACCAGGGCTGTGAAGAGAACATTAACGCCGAGACGTTGATATTTCGGCTCGTGTCCGCTTACCGCCGGGCCAACGTATAGACCGGTAGCCAGCCACGAGGTCGCAATCCAGAAGATGGCAATCTGCAGGTGCCATGTACGTGTGATTGCGTACGGCAAATATTTGTCGAGTGGAATCCCGTAGAAACCCTGCCCCTCCACTCCGTAGTGAGCCGTGATTGCGCCCATCAGAATCTGCACGCCCCACAGGATCACGACCACCAGGAAGTATTTGATCGTCGCTTTCTGCGATGGTGTCGGCTGCAATCCCAGAAATGGATCACGCTGCGGATACGGCCCGTGCACAAGTTCCTTCTCACGAGACGCGTTCCACCACACGAGCCCGCCGATCCCTGCGATCAGAGCAACCACGCTGATAATGCTCCACAGCACCGCTCCAGAGGTCGGCACATTCCCGACCAGCGGTTCGTGCGGCCAGTTGTTCGTGTAGCTCACGTTGCTGCCCGGCCGGTTGGTGCTCGTTGCCCATGCGCTCCACCAGAAGAATGCTGCGAGTTGCTGCTGCTTCGCCTGGTTCGTCAGCGCGCCCTGCGGAATCGCATACTCTTTCCGCCCTGATGCAAACACGTTGGCGTAATAAGCCGCCAGCTGCTGATAGGCCGAAACCCGATCCGCAGAAAGCGTCACGCGATTTGTCGCGGCATCGTAAGTGTTGGTCCGAATCGCCGACACGAGTCGCGCTTTCAACGCAGCCTGCCGCTCCACATTCATGCTCGCAAAATTCGCAGCACCCTCGCGCTGCGCCCACGTGTCCAGCAGAATGCTCGATTCGCGATGTAACCAGTCAGCGCTCCAATCCGGAGCGACATATGCGCCGTGGCCCCAGATCGTGCCGATCTCCTGGCCGCCAATCGACTGCCATACGCCTTGCCCATCGGTGATTGTGGAACCAGTAAAAAGCAGTTGCCCGTCAGCCGTGTAGACATCAGGGATAGGGGGAGCCTGGCTGATCATCTTCCGGCCGACCGTTCCCAGGACCGCGAACGATCCAAGGATGACTACAGCCAGAGCCAGCCAATAACGTTTGTAATTCATGCTTGCCTCAATTCGCACGATGAGTGCAGTTCGGATTAATAGTTTGAACTTAGCGGAGATGTGATTGGCTTTCAGGGACTAAAGTCACCACGGCTGCAGATTATTCATGCAGCGGCTGCTTGCCGGGAACCTGCAGCCGAAAATGCTGAACGGCCAAACGCGATTGTCGCTGCGATGTTGACGGCGAAGATCAGCACGCCCGTCAATTCCAGCATTCCGGAGACTGGCAGCACCTGCCACGCATACGATGAGAAGCCTTCATAAGCAAGCGGCTCTGAGCTGACGCGCAATGCGCAACCGGACTGAAGCAGCAGGAGACTTGCAAACATCAAGCGCGTGCTGAAAAGACGAGTAATTCCGCAGAAATGCGGAAGAATGCGCGGTCCGATAGAGAAGACCATCGTCGCTGCGAATCCGACGGTAAGCGCATGACGCGATGCTCCCCAGATCCCGCCATGAATGTCCCCGAAGGCCGCCCAGATACTCATACAACCCGCGACGACCAGCCACGCATACGCCATCCGGATGAAGTAGGGAAAGCTTGGATGTATTCCCAACACCTTCGCCCGTCCATGCGGCCGATCGGTGAGATGCAGCGCAAACACTACGGTCATCGCTGAAACCGCGACCAGGGCCGTGGCTACCGGAAGCCATCCGGCAATCCCCGCAAGCACCCCAAGCACATCCATCAGAAGAGCCACACGCAATGTGCGGGCACGCGGCTGATCAATCGCAAGAAACGCCGGCAGCCATCGCGCCGAGAATCCCCACACCACGGGGGCCAGGAATCCCCAACCAAGCAGGACCAGGTACTTCTGATCGAGTCCATGAGGGAACGACGGCGTTGCTCCATACACTGCAAGTCGGAGACATTCAACGAAGTTGAAGATTACCGCCGCGGTCAATGCAGCCGTGCTCAGCAATACCGCGATCATCCACACTTCCATGCCCTTCTTGGTGCCCTTCGCAGCCTCGGGCCTTTTATGGTGCGAAGACGCGGAGAGGAACAGAAGAACCGCAATAAGCTCCAGCGCTGAAGACACAATCAGCAGCGAACGCCAGTGCCATTCGTAGATGTTTCCAACCCAGCGCAGCATCACACCGGCAGTCCAGAACCCGAAACATGCAACCGGAACCCGAAGTCCTGAACGCCGCGACGGCTGCGAGTAAAACCCGATGCCAAGAATGAAACTTCCGATCCACCCAAACATTTGCGCGTGTCCGTGCCCTTCCATCCAGGCAGGCTGCATTGTACCCAGGCCGTGGTGCGCGCTGATTGCCATAAGGTTTGAGAAACCGAGTAATGTTCCCGGCAGCGCCATGAAGAAGAGTCCACTCAAGATCCATGCACGCAGCATCCAGCTCTTGTTGCGCTCGCGAAGAAGGATTTCGTAATTGATGTTGGCGGGGACGCCCATGGTTCGACCTCAATTCCAACTTAAGGTCAATCCCATGCAGTCACAGTGATTTTTGTCACTCGATGCAGGCAAATCCGCCTTGTCAATTCATCGCTCCCGTCAGAAAGTGCTCAGACAGCAATCCCGCTCGCGTACCCTGCTGCACTCACACTACTTGCGTCTCAGAGTTGAACGATGCTCTCTCTTCCGTGCACGGACCAATGGCAACCCTCCTGCGCGTTCCCACAGCAGAGGGGTATCCGGTGGTGTAGATCGCCGAGATAGCTGCTCGTACCTGCTCCACCGTCGACCAATGCGGCTGCGCCAACGAGTTGACCGCATACGCAGTCTCTCGCGACTTTCAACAGCAGTTCGGTCCTCCCAGCCAGCCGGGCGATGTGGGCTAGATCATGTCAGGTCGAATCAGTCGAGGACGTCCTCAATCTTCGGAAGGTCTCGGGGAAACTGGTTGGCCTGCTTCCATTTGGGCTGTATCTGTGGCTTCGTTGGCGGGCTGTCCCAATGCAACAACCTCAAGCGGAGGTAGATAGACAGGTGCCTCCGCTGGCTGCTCATCAGGTCGATTGAACACGGAGGTTTGGCCTTTCAAAGCATCGAGCATTTCGAGATCGGCGATACGCGCAAGCAGAATACGTTTCAATTCGGCGAGTTCCCGCGCGTCTGCCGCTGGATCAGGCGATTGATCCAGAGACTCAAGGGTCAGACGCAGAGATTCTATGGTTTCTCGCGATGATCGGAGGGACAAAACGTTACACCTACCGGAAGTTTGATGCACGAATCGATTTTTGAGTTTGCGAGCGCCAGCGCCGGACCGGCGCGACAAAGCGCGAATTTCGGAAGTGCGGGGCACCTGCACACCCGCACACCTTTTTAGAAGAATTGGTCTGCCATGAATGTCGGGTGATGAATTGAGCTTGGCGGGAGGGTCTGACAATTATCTGCCGAATGAGCGCTGACATACAAAAATACCACAGGCTGTATCGCAAAGGGGTATACACCACAACCTGTGGTACCAAGTACCCTCTGGGGGAGGGCTGAAGTATGAGATGCATCTGATTTCGGGAAAGATGGCCTTGCTGTGAAGTGATCAACCTTGCTTCTGGTAGAAGTCCTCTCCCGCAGGCTGGACGAGTTCGGAGCGAGGTTCTTTCCGTGCAACGACTTCCAGTTCAGCGGTAACATCGTGAACGGCTTCACGCAGCTTCTGTAGCGCTGGGCTGGTCTCCGGGATATGACAGCAGCTCTCGACCAGGCGCAAGCTCGCCTTGAGTACGCCGATCACGGTGCTGGCATACGGCATCGACATGACAAGTCTCCAATGTGACTTGAATCGCTGCTGATTCTGGGGCCTGGAGAAATACCTTAGCAGGGGTTTCCCTTTCCAGCAAGTGAATCCTCGGCTATATTGTGTGTGCCGGTGGAGAGGGATGGGCGCGTACAAGCTTAGAGTTCTTGTGATCGACGACGAGCCGATGGTAGCCGACTCTCTCGCGCAGATCCTTAACATGTTTGGGTATCACGCGCTATCCGCCTACAGCGCGCAGGCAGCTATCGACCATGTGGGCGCAACCCCGTGCGACCTGGTTATCTCCGACGTGGTGATGGATGGGAAGTTGTCGGGAATCGATCTGGCCATTCAGCTGACCACGCTGATGCCTTCCTGCCGGGTGCTCTTGATGTCCGGCAACAATTCCACCGCTGAGCTGCTCAGCAGCGCTCAGCAAAAGGGATACACATTTGAGGTGCTGACAAAACCCGTCCACCCGACTGAAATCCTTGAACGCCTTAGGACTCTCGAGACAGAGTGAGCGCCTCGGCGCGGCCTCTTGTATCCTCCTCATTATGAAAAGTCGCTCCGTCGAATGCTACCCTGTTGAAAGTGCGGTCTGCTTCAATTCTGAGCGTTCTCTGTCTCTCTGATCTGAACGCAATCGCATCCAGTCAACTTACGTCTCCGGCATCTGCAAGCACCCAGGTCAGTGGCCCCATCCCAGCGGTCAAAGGCTTAACGTGACAACATCTCGTGCAGCAGGAGAAGCTGAGCGCCTGATCAAGGAGACGATTTCTTCAAGGGCTGCACTGCTGCAGACATGCCAAAGGCTTGTCAAGGACCAAAAGCTAATTCGGCGCAAGGTCAATGCATCAGATCGAGCGCGTCGGGAGCATTCTTGGGCTCTCGGTTTCGCTCGGCGACAGGCGCACTTTCAGCTACCGGCAGCAATGTTGGAAGCGATCGAGGCCGAGGGCTTTCAGGTAACGCCCGTTGAAGGTGTTCTCGGGAAGGGACCACTGGAGACTCGAACTCGAACAGGTGCTAGGAGTCACTGTAAGAGATATTGCCAATCTCAACGCAGAAAGCAATCTCTTCATTTCCGGAGTTCGAGATTTGAACGTCAATTTTGTCTCGTGACTTGTAGTGCTGCTCCGGGACGCCAATTGTCGCCTGAGCAGACGCAAGAAGATCGAACCGCAGAAGATCAGGATTGTGCCAAGCTTTCTCACCTTAGAAATCTAAAGAGCATTGAGCAGCGATTTTCCCGATCTCTGAGTCAGTGGTCGGCAAACCGCAACTGAACCAAGAATTGCTAGTTTCAGGAGACCATGAGGAGGACAAACTTCGCTCAATCTCCGTGGCGTCGCCTACTCTTCCCCTAAGCCATTTCCCGCCTAACTACTCTAGTGGCCGCGGGAAAAGATCAACCCCAGTGTGGTAAGAGTAGACGAATGGGCACCGATGGTCTTTGGGTGCTAAATGACAGAAATGTGAAAAGCAGGAAACGTGACGCATTGATGAGCGAAGCGCGGGCTGGGAGAAGGGGTGCGATGTGATGTTCCGACTGGAGACTTGCTTGTGAAATCTGCTCGTCCGTTCTGCGCTTTGCTGTGCCGGTTCGCGTTGCTGTTGCTCCTCTTCATTGGTTCTCTTGCATACGCATCAGCGCCTGGCGTTTTCCCTCTAAACCCGGAACTGGTTGACAGCCAATGGCCGGCGTCCTGGATCACGAGCCCTTCAGCCCCAGCGAGGGCTCCTGGTGTCTTTTATTTCCGGAAGGAGATCTCCATCGCCGCTGTACCAGCCCACTTCTGGGTACACGTCACGGCGGACAATCGGTTCATCCTTCAAGTGAATGGCAAGTATGTCGCCGAAGGCCCCGCGCGTGGAGACTTGTTCCATTGGCGGTTCGAAACCATCGATCTTGCACCCTACCTGAAGTCTGGCCAGAACATAATTGCCTCCGTTGTATGGAACTTCGCCGAGCTGGCGCCCGTGGCACAGATGAGCGATCGCACCGGGTTCCTCATGCAGGGAAACACGAAGGCGGAAAGTTCCGTGAATACCGGCCGAGAATGGCGAGTCCAGCAAGAAAACGGGCGGGCCGCAATTAGCGACAATGGAGCCCCCGGTTATTTCGCTGCCGGTCCGGCCGAACGCATTGACGGGCGAGTTCTCGACTGGGGTTGGAATGCGGCAGGAACAGACGTATCAGCTTGGGAGAAGGCAAAAGTGCTGAGTCGGGCAGCGACGCGAGAGGCGTTAGATGCGCCGAACTCCTGGGAACTGGTCCAGGACCTCTTACCCCCAATGGAACACCGCCCTGTAGGCGCTGGAAAAATCGTTCGCGTAGAAGGCATTGCATCTGCTCCTGAATTCCCGTCGGCACCGCTTGATATTCCTGCGAACTCCCACGTGATCCTTCTCCTCGACAATCGCGTTCTTCAGACCGCGTATCCGGAACTGACCCTCAGCGGCGGGCGCGACAGTGAAATCAAACTCACCTATTCTGAAGCGCTTTACGATGCTCACGGGAAAAAGGGCAATCGCAATGAGATCGCAGGAAGGCACATTCAAGGGATCACCGACGTCATCATCGCTGATGGGAACGACGCTCGATCATTCCACCCATTATGGTGGCGTACGTGGCGCTTTCTGCAGCTGGAAATCACTACCAGGTCCACGCCGTTGAAGCTCGATTCGCTCAATGCGTGGTTCTCAGCCTATCCGTTCCAGGAAAGGGCAACCATCAAGGGTGACATTCGTGATCTGGATCGGATCTGGGAGACAGGTTGGCGTACAGCTCGCCTCGATGCACACGAGACCTACATGGACGCGCCTTACTGGGAACAACTCCAATACGTTGGAGACACGCGGATTCAAGCCCTGATTTCGTACGTCGTCGCTGGAGATCCACGACTGGCAAGGCAGGCGATAATGAACATCGATGACTCGCGTAAACCCGAGGGAATTACGGAGAGTCGCTATCCCTCCAGCCAGCCCCAGTTCATCCCGACATTCTCACTGTTGTGGATCAATATGCTCCATGACTATTGGATGTATGTCGATGATCTCCCTCTGGTGAAAAAGACTCTGCCGCATACGCGCTCTGTCGTCGATTGGTATGCGGCCCAACTGCGGCCCGACGGACTGTTGGGCAGAGTGAAATGGTGGGAATTTGCGGACTGGACGGCAAGCTACAACTATGGCGAGCCTCCGCAAGAGAAGGAAGGCGGATCAACCTTCCTCACCTTGCAGTTCGTCGAAGCACTCCAGGCAGCTGAGGAAATGGAGGACAACTACGGTAGCAAGGAGCGGGTTGCAGAGTATCGCGCAATGATCCTCAAGGCCAAAGAGGCCATCAATCGTGAAAATTGGGACAGTGCGCACGGCCTGTACGCTGATACTCCCGCGAAGAATTCATGGAGTCTGCAAGCCAATGTTCTCGCTGTCTTGCTGGACATCGCTCCCCGCGACGAACAGCAGAAGATCATCAATCGCCTTCTCGCGGCTAACGAACACGAGAGCGTGACGATCGAAGGCAAGACAATCCCTCCGCTCTCTCCGCTAAGTTACTATTTCCGTTTTTATCTCAACCGCGCGATGGATCACGTGGGAATGGGCGATCAGTATATGTCGCAACTTCGCCCATGGTACGAAATGTTGGATTTGGGTTTGAGCACATGGGCTGAGACTCCCGAGCCAACTCGCTCCGATTGCCATGCATGGAGCGCCAGCCCCAATTACGATCTGCTCACCATCGTCGCGGGAATCCGCCCGGCAGAGCCCGGCTTCAGCAAAGTGCAAATCGCTCCACATCTGCAGGGCCTTCACCAGCTCGACGCTTCATTGCCGCTTAAGAATGGAGAGATCCGAGTCAGCTACCGGTTGAACCACAACCGCTGGATTGCCACCGTGACCTTGCCTCTTGAACTCAGTGGTGAGTTTGTATGGAAGGGCAAAACGTCAGCACTTCACTCAGGCTCACAAACGCTTGATTTGCCGTGAAGTCGACGTTGTCGCGATGGCGTGGCTTGCGTTCAAATGATTTCTCGCCCTCTGACTCTGGATGATCGTTGCGGAACAAACAGTTGCCGCCGACAAAGGAGCTGTCGCAGCCGCCGAACACGACGTAAGCACAGCGCGTGATGCCCTGCGCAGCTTTTCTCAGACAGAGTCTTACCTCACCATCTCTGCTCCATTCAGCGGTGTTGTGACCATGTGCAACCTTCACCCGGGGCGTTGACGGGACCGGCTTCCGGTGGAGCTGGAAAAATTGCGCCACCTTGCTTCAGGCAGGACGTTTTCGTGAAGCAGAGCCCGTTTTGCACAGGCGTCCGCACGCTGTTATTTCGCAGACCATAGTCAGATTCAAATGGTTGAGCAATCCGCCAGTAATGGCATTTTCTGGATCAATCGCAATCCAGCTACTGCTTTTTCACCATGGCAAGCTCGTAGTCAACCTTGTCGACCTGGCCGTTGGGCAGGTGCATCTCCGAGTTGATGGAGAGTTTCACAGGACAGCCTTCCTTGGTTACCCAGACATCGCCCTTTTCAAATCCGCCATCGCCCAGAGTAGTTTTGTACAGAGCGACTTCAGCGTAGTCTCCTCGGGTGGTGTCGATGGAATAGTGGATGGTGTCGTAGCCATTCACGCTTCCCTTTTCTTCCATGACCATTGCCGAGCCATGATTGACGAGTGCAACCGTGCTCGACATGCCGGCAACACCCATCAGACTTCCCGACGCTAGGTGCCAGCTGTCGCTGTCACTGCGCACCCCGTGAACGGTGTTTGAAAAGGTGCCGTTTGTGAAGGAGCCATCGATGGTTTGCGGCGTGACATCGGCATTCTGAATCACGGGGTTGTCGCCGGACTTTTTGTAAGAGTAGTGAAACGATTCCGGGGGATTCTGGAGGCGATCGATCACGCAGTTCAAATCGATGTCGGGGCCGGAGCCGGCCGAGTTGTTTGCACCGGAAGCTGGACTGGCGTGGCTGGATTCAATAGAGGCCTGCCCATCGCTTTTGGCTTTGGAAGATTTGCAGGCCGCGCTCGCGAGCACGATGGCTGACGCGAGGACGGCAAGAAGAAAGCGGGCCTCGATGGTCCGAAGGATGAATCTCCTTTTCATTGATCATCTCCCTGTACTGGTGTGTCGACCACCCGGCGAATGCTGCCACCTGTCAGCCACTTGTACGGTTGGTTAAGAGGCGCGTCAACGAACTTTGAGATGAATTAGATCTAACTCGATAAACCGCTGCATACAAAGGGTTTATCTACGCGTATGAAAGGGCGGAGATAACGAATGGCCAGAATTTGGCCGCCAATTTGATGCTGCTACGGCAAACGAGAAGTATTCCTATCGAGAAGAGGGATCACGAACGGCGCAACTATACCCCACTATCATGCGGTATTCCCGATGTACCTTGTGGATGCGCGCGTTCGCTTCAGGGGAGTGCGCGGTGCCGCATTCAATCGCCGCAATCAACTCGTCTCGATAAATCTGCTCGTATCGACGCTCAACGATATGCAAGTGGTCCAACAAGCGGGCAACCCGACCCATTTGGGGAACAAGTAGTGCCGATTTCCGAGATCCGACGCTTTTCAACCGATCTGCCGGATGTGCACCGAGTCAAGACCCAGGGAGCAGTAACAGCAAAGCGAGACCAGTGCAGACTCCCGCATCTCTTCGAGGCCGGGCAATCGCCGTTCGCGAAGCGCCGTCAATGTTCATGACAATCGGGCCACCTCGATCGCGGAGGCAGTAGAAGCGGTGTAGCCTTCATTCCTCAGCAACGCGGCAATCCTGGCCTGCCATTGGGCGCAAAGGTCGCTGGCGCTGTCGCATGCTCCCGCTTGTATAGAGTCCAGAGATGGCTGATATTGCCCCAGCGCCGTGTCCGGAACTGGCGCTTAGGTGGCTGTTCGTCCATGGCACCCAGGCGACCTCTACTTCTCTCGCGGCAAATCTTTTTACGAAGCGCCTTATCCCGATCCCGCCGCGCTTGACTTGTCGAGCGGGTCGCTGACATGCCACGCGCCGACTACTGCACCGATTGGCCCTTCACCGTCCTTGAGCCCTACGCACGTGGTTCTCCAGTTACACTGACTTAATTCGATAGTTCACAGCAAAGCGCACGTGTGATCAGTGATTTTAATCCCCAAAACGCATTTGGCCCCTTTCCGAACGGCGTCACTCGCAAGGACGTCAGAATTTCGTTCAAAATGGGAGACATAAGTCAAAATGGGAGACATAAGTCACAGCCGGACCGGAGTCGACCCCGGAGACTGATAAAGGGATACAAACCGCGTAAAAAGAACGGGAGA
The DNA here is from genome assembly GCA_035606555.1 of Occallatibacter sp. Lineage (GTDB taxonomy): Bacteria > Acidobacteriota > Terriglobia > Terriglobales > Acidobacteriaceae > Telmatobacter. The sequence continues at coordinate 21,449 of DATNFD010000073.1, read as the reverse complement.
TCGGCTCACCCATGCAATCATCTGGATCTTCGGCCAAACTTCAACTCACACTCGGAACCGGCGCATTCGCGCTCTGCTTTGCAGTATTCGGTTCGCTCTCGGCGATGATGCCGATCTTGAGCAAGCAGATGCACCTCACGGCTGTCGAAAAGAGTATCGCAGTTGCAGTTCCAGTTCTTCTTGGGAGCCTTGGGCGGATCCCGCTCGGTATGCTGACCGATCGGTTCGGCGGCCGAGTTGTGTTCACTGCGGTGATGGCGCTCTCGATCATTCCCGCGTTTCTGATGGGAGGCGTGCATGACTATGCTCACCTCCTTGCCTATGGGTTCCTGATCGGAATCGGTTTGGCCAGTTTTTCCGTTGGAGTGGGATTCGTAAGCGGATGGTACCCAGCCAACAAGCAGGGATTTGCTCTTGGAGTCTATGGCGCTGGAAATATCGGTCAATCCCTGGCTGCCTTCGGTGCTCCTGTGATCGCAGCGGCCGTCGGCTTCCGTTGGGGATTCTGGGCTTTTGGAATTCTGCTCGCGGTCTGGCTGGTCATTTTCGCCACCGCTGCAAGAAATGCTCCGAGACTCAGCGCTCCCAGATCGTTCACGGAGACGCTTCGCCCGCTTGAAGATCGCCGTAGTTGGGTATTGAGCCTCTACTACTTCCTGACGTTTGGTGGCTTCGTGGCAATGGCGATCTATCTGCCGATTTTCCTGACCGAGATGTTTAGTCTGACGCCCCAACAAGCCGGACTCAGGACCGCAGGATTTGTTGTTCTGGCCACGGCGATGCGGCCAGTCGGCGGGATATTGGCGGACAAGGTCGGAGGAGCCAGCATCCTGAAGTGGGTCTTCCCAGTCACGGCGATTATGGCAATCTTTATGGCGTGTCCTATGATTGTCACCTTCAGAATCGGTGCTCTTGGCGTAGCGGCGGCGATCGGACTTGGAAATGGGGCGGTGTTCAAGATGGTTCCCGAGTACTTCCCAAAGTCCGTCGGAAGTGTCACCGGGCTTGTCGGAGCGGCCGGCGGTCTGGGCGGCTTCTTTCCTCCGCTTGTCCTTGGGTTTGTCAAAGAACGTACCGGTAGCTTCGTACCTGGCTTCGTTATGCTCTCCGTGTTTTGCTTGCTGTGTATGGCCGTGCTTGTCGCAGGGCGAAAGAAAACTCCTATCTTGGCCTAGGTTTCCGAAGGATGATAACCAACCCACACACTTCTCTTCGAATGAACGACACGGTGCACGCGACAATGTGGGGCCTGATCGCCGCCGGAGTGTTGATCGCGGGCATTTTTGTCGGCAGCCGTGGGCTCCGTGATTTTGATCCCGCACTCGTCTCCTATGCGGGGGCTTCGGTCCTTACCGGGTTCGGACTCGGCTATCGGTTTGCGATGTGGCTACGCCGGCCGCCGACGCGGCTCTACTGGTACCGCGGATGGAAGATCTTCCTTCGACCGCGAAGCCTTCCCGGCAATCTCGCTCACTTCGTCGCGATTTTGTGGAACACCATCATCCTGCAGAGGTTCATCGACCGGCGATCGCATCTGCGGTGGACTGCGCACTGGTTTCTCGCCTGGGGATGCATCCTGGCGGCAGCCGTGACATTTCCGCTTTCGTTCGGCTGGGTACGTTTCGAAAGCGCAATGAATGACCAGGATGTCTATCGAGCTTTTGTCTTTGGGATTCCTCTTGGCAGCTTTCATCTCGGGACGTTCGTCGCGGAGACCACCTTCAACATCCTCGACATTGCCGCCGTGATGGTACTAATTGGCGTCTTTTTCGCTTTCTGGAGACGCGGTCGGGATCATGGTGCTTGGTCGGTTCAGCAATTTGCCGACGACATGCTTCCGCTGCTCCTGCTATTCGCGATTTCCATCACTGGTTTATTTCTTACGGTCTCAACGCACCTGATGCGGGGAATTTACTATGGCTTCCTCTCGCAGTTGCATGCGGTGACAGTCATCCTGACGTTGCTCTACCTGCCTTTTGGCAAGTTCTTCCACATATTTCAACGCCCCGCTCAATTGGGCGTGAACTTCTATAAGCAGGAAGGCGCCACCGGTCCGCAAGCGCAATGCCGTCGCTGCGGACAGCCTTTCACGAGCCTGATGCATGTCGAGGATCTGAAGCAGGTTCAAGCCGCCGTCGGTATCCGCTATCAGCTTGCAGACGGCACACATTACCAGGACATATGTCCCGCGTGCCGGCGCAAGAATGTTGCGCTCACCCAGGACGGCCTTTGGAAAGCGCAATCGCTCGACGCAAGAGGTCAATAAGAAAATGGCAAAACTCCCAGAGAGCATACCTGAGATCGTCGCGCAGTTCGGGCCACATCTTCATACCGTTCCTTCGGGCGGCTGGATTCGCAAACCGCAAGACGAGAGACTAGTCAAGACGCACTGCTGCTTTTGTGGCCAGCAATGTGGGATCCAACTGCGAGTGAGCAACAACAAAGTCGTAGGGTTCGAGCCCTGGGAGAGCTTTCCGTTCAATAAAGGCAAGCTCTGTCCGAAGGGCGTGAAGCGCTACATGCAGGACGAGCACCCTGACCGGCTGAAGACTCCGTTGAAGCGCATTGAAGGGAGGGGCTTCGAGCCAATCGGCTGGGACGAGGCGATGGAGCACACTGTTGCGGAGATTCGGCGCATCCAGGCGCAGCATGGAAAGGATGCCTTCGCGTTCCTGACCGGGGCCTCGCTCACCAATGAGAAGGCCTACCTCATGGGGAAGTTTGCCCGTGTGGCTTTGCAAACGGCGAACATTGATTACAACGGGCGCTTATGCATGGTTTCAGCCGGCGCCGCGTCGAAGAAAATCTTTGGCATCGACCGGAGCGCGAATCCGTGGAGCGATATTTCCAAGGCCAAAGTGATTCTTGTTGCCGGAGCCAACGTTGCTGAATGCGCTCCGATCACAACGGATTATCTATGGCAGGCCCGTGAGAACGGCGGAAAGCTCATCGTTCTCGATCCGCGCATGACGCCGATTGCGCGCAATGCGGATCTGTTCATACCTGTTCGTTCCGGCGGAGACATCGGCGTCTTCAACGGAATGCTCCACATCATGATTGAACGCGGGTGGATCGACCGGCAGTTTATCGCTGAGCATACCACCGGGTTCAACGCGGTCGCGGATATAGTCAAGAAGTACACTCCGGAATACTCTGCAAAGATCGCCGGCGTTCCGGCTGAAATGATCGTCAAGGCCGCTGAGCTGTGGGGACCTGCGTCAACCAGCTTTTTGCTGCACGCACGCGGCATCGAACATCACTCCAAAGGCGTCGATAACTGCATGGCAGCCATCAATCTGGTGGTGGCCAGCGGACGGATCGGCCGCGAAGGTTGCGGATACGCGATGATCACTGGCCAAGGCAACGGCCAGGGGGCGCGCGAGCAAGGACAAAAGTGCGACCAGCTACCCGGTAATCGCGATATCACCAACCCGGAGCATCGCAAGTTCATCGCTGGCATCTGGGGCGTTCCCGACGAGTCGATCCCGGGAAAGGGTCTCAGTGCCGTTCCGCTTGTCGAGGCGATTCATGACGGGCGAATCAAGGGCCTGATCTCGATCTGTTTCAATCCCACTGTCTCCTTGCCTGATGCAAACTTCGTTCGTGACGCGTTTTCAAAGCTCGAATTCTACGTAAACATTGACTTCTTCATGTCAGAGACCAGCCGCTATGCCGACATCGTGCTTCCTGGTTCTTTGATGGAAGAGGACGAGGGAACCACGACCAACGTGGAGGGCAGAGTCATCCTGCATCGCAAAGCTGTATCCCCTCCGGGGGAAGCTCGCGAGGACTGGAAGATTTTTTGCGATCTTGCTGCGCGACTGGGAAAAGGTGACAAGTTCAACTACTCCTCGCCCAAGGACATCTTCAGAGAACTCCGTGTGGCATCGAAAGGCAGCATCTCGGATTACTCGGGAATGACCTGGGAGCGCATTGATGAAGCAAACGGCCTCTTCTGGCCTTGCCCGGATGAACACCACCCCGGTACCCCCCGGCTCTATGAAGGCGGGAAGTTCGGTCATCCGGACGGAAAAGCGCATTTCATGCCCGTCGAATGGCGCCCCTCAGCCGAGATGCCCGACGAAGAGTATCCGATCATCCTCACGACAGGGCGCGTCGTTTCCCACTTCCTTTCCGGAACGCAGACGCGTCGCATCGGCGCATTGATGGATCAATATTCTCAGCCGCGTTGCGAAATGCATCCACGGCTTGCGGAGAAACTCGGAATTTCCGATGGAGATTTCGTAAAGGTTGAGAGCAGGCGCGGCAACGTGGTGGTCCGTGCCATGGTGGTGAAGACGATCAGGCCGGATACCGTTTTTGTGCCGTATCACTGGCCTCTCGATCGCTCAGCAAACAACATGACGGTTCGCGCGATCGACCCGGTGTCGAATATTCCTGAATTCAAGATTTGTGCGGTTCGGGTCAGCAAGACCGATGCTCCGGTAGACGAGATTGCGCAGCTGGGTCCAGAGGCGGGAGGCGTTCGATGAGCGAGGAGCACTTTTTCATCGACTACTCTCGCTGCATTGGCTGTCAATCATGCGTACAGGCCTGTGCGGAGTGTGACACGCATCGGGGAACGAGCATGATCCACCTCGAGACTATCGAACGCGTGGATAGCGTTCAGACTGCTCCGCAGATCTGCATGCATTGCGAAGATCCCATATGCGCTCGCGTTTGTCCGGCGGATGCGATTAAGAAGACCCCTGATGGCGTAGTGCAGAGTTCGCTCAAACCGCGCTGCATTGCCTGTTCGAACTGCGTCATGTCCTGTCCGTTCGGAGTCCCAAAGTATATGGCCGAGTTCGAGCAAATGATGAAATGCGACATGTGTTATGACCGCAGCAGCATTGGCAAAAAGCCTATGTGCGCGACGGTTTGCCCGTCGGGTGCGCTGACCTATACGACGATGGAAGAGATACAGAGGACCAGGCGCGGAATTCCTGTGAACTCCTGGAAATTTGGCGGTGAGGAAGTGAAGACAAAGGTTTTTGTGATGGTCCCGCGTGAGGTGGAGCGCGTAAATGTGGAACTCGTGCAGATCCAATCCACACCAAAGCCACTGCCGGACGACCCCTATGATGTTGCCTTGATGCTGGAGGTTGAATGATGAGCCCGGAGACCGAGTCGAAGATGGATGGATGTGTTGCCTGCGGTCAAACAGCCTGCTCGCAAAGGGACTTTCCGATCGAGTGGGAAGGCGATCACTATGTAAGCCGCCGGGAAATGGTCAAGTTTCTGACCCTGGGTTCCTTCCTGCTGGCGATCGCCAACTGGGCAACTGCCTTCGGCAAGCGATTCGTGCGCCGGGATTCAACCCAGGTGAAATTGCTCGGACCGGCGAAGGACCTCGAACAGAATGGCTACATGCTTTTCCGCTATCCGACGGCTGAGTCGCCGTGCATCGCGATCCGCACGCCGGAGGGGCGGTTTGTGGCCTACTCCCAGGTGTGCACGCACCTCTCGTGCGCGGTGGTCTACGACAAGGCTGAGAACCAGATTGTCTGTCCCTGTCATCGCGGCGTTTTTGACGTAAACCAGGGAACCCCGGTTGCGGGGCCGCCGACCCGCTCGCTGCCTCGAGTGAAACTTGAACTTCGCGATGATCAGTTCTATGCGACAGGGTGGAAGGCATAATGAGTCTGCGTACACAAGGGACCACTCTCTTCACTGCCATTCTGGTGTTGGTAGCAACGACGGTCGTGCTGCAGTTATGGCTGCTCACCTTCTCGATGGAGGCCCTCTTACGCGGGCACTACTCAACATTGATACCCGCAGCAATCGCCTCGACGGTTTTGCTGGCGATTAACTTCGGCCTGTTGCGGTATGTTTTCCGCTTCGATCGTGAGGCGCAGCGCAATCTCGAACGATGATCCGGCGGCAGCCAGGAGAAGCATCGGGTTTTCCGATGCCAGAGACTCTGGTCGCGCAGCAAGTCAGGCGTCATCTCCCGGTTCTTCGATCGAGTCTTCGACGTCGAACAGATTGAGAGACGATGAACCGATTTCACTGTGGTATTGCTAATCCAATCACTGGAGACCGAAGACTCAAAACGAGATCATTCCCTGGGCTCTAAATGGAATCGACCTCGGCATCTTTGGTCTGGAGGTGGAGCCCTGCCTTGGGGCTAACCGCGGTTTTGCTGCGTCGTCGATCGGAATTGCTTGACGCTTTGAGGTTGACCCTACCCTAGCGGACTTCGTGCAGCAGGACGCCGCAGACCTGGTAATGCGCACGATCAAAGCCTGGCTCGATCGCTTGCAAACGGCATTGACCACCTGCACTCGTTTTCGTCCGCTGCGCGACCAGCATCGGAGATGAAATGGTCGCAATAGGGGACCTCCGCACGAAATGGCCACGCGGACAGGCGGCCGGAGGTAGCCACCTGGAACTTGGCAAATCGTTGACCTACTTCGAAAGTAGCCCTATCGTGCGCAAACCTAGATGGTAACCCGACATCAAGAACTCATCGTCCACAGGTGAATTTTTCGACCATTTCAGAGGCGCTCTGGGCGCCCCCGAAATGCTGCATGGATTTAGCGACTCTCTTGGCGGATTGACGGTAGGAGGGCTCGTTGAGTACGCGCTTTACCATCGCGCTAAACTCGGTCACATCAATGCTCTTCTCACCGCTTTCGTCGATCTCCGGCATCACCACTTCGCCTGCACCAAGCAAAGCGACCCGTCGCGCATTGCTCTCGCGCTCCGTAATCGTGGGAATAATCACCGCCGGCGTACCAACCTTTAAGGTCGTCATGACTGAGCTGTGACCGCCATGAAACACGATCAGGTCGCAGCGCTCTGCCATCAGCAGACCTGGCACGTATGCCGCATGGCGAAAGTTCTTCGGCAATACACCGATTTCCTTGGGCAGCTCTTGAAAGCCTGTTGTCAATACCACTTCTACTGGCGCGTCGGCCAGCCCGGCAATTGCCGCGCGGATTACCACGATCGAATCGATAGGCGTGGCTACCGGTGCGTAACGCGGATTGCCGGGATACACCCAGATCAGAGGCCGCTCGCGGCTGATCTCATTCACCCAGGCTGGCAACGCTGCATCTCCGCGCTGGAAGACCATGGGCCCGATGTACGTCACATTGGCATGTTCAGCCACTGGATCCGTCTCCGGAGTTCCGACGATCAATGACAGATCGCCGGCCATCACATCGACGCACCGGTTGAGCGGCGCGAGTCCGTACTCCGCAATCACCTTGTTGACGTGAGCCGTTCCACTCGACAGCCCAGTAGGTCGCCTGGTTTCCCACCACTTGAAGCCTCCGCTGGCAGGATGAAAGTTTCCTTGCAGCACTGTGGCCAGCGGTCTCTTTAGAATGCGCGCTGCAAGACACGCCAAGGGGTCAAATGAATCCACCACCGCATCCGGCGCGTAGTCGCGTATCAGATCGAGATATACCGGCAGCGCCTCGCGTACATACTCCTCGCTCGTGTAAACGCCGCCAAAGAAATGTTCCACGTCCCATGCCTCGCTCAACTGCCTTAGATCGAATACAGGTGCAGGCATGGGGCGCGCGGGCATCGGCAGAGATGTCAGGCCTGCTTCCGCAATCAGCTTCCCTGGGGCCGGCGCAGGATTGAAGACTGCAACTTCATGTCCGCGATCGGCAAGGGAGCGTGCAATAGGAATCATGCGCGTAGGCAGACCAAGATCGTTGGCCGGAAGCATGGTAATGAGGAATCTGGCCATTCGGCCTCCCTTGAATAACAGTTCTGGAGCTGTGCATACACCGCAACAGCTCGTTATCTCTGGAACATTAGGCATCTCGCGGGGAGAGATGAAGGATGCAGAGGCTCTGGTAATGGATTGCCCGAATCTAGCCATTACCGGACACATTGTCAAGAGAATCGCCGAATTGAAACCGCTTATCGGGAGAGATTTCGTTTGGTTGATTGCGCTCCAACGTCAAGTGAGCCGTGGGCCGCCAAGGTAGGTACGAAGCGCGCCCATGAAGTCGCGGTTGCATTGTTTGAATGCTTAGTCGAAGAGGAGCACGAGGTGTTACTGAGGAGCCTCCGAGGTTGTTCTCCGAGTCAGCTCACGCTGAGCTCAGCAGCTTCTTGAGAGGCGATATGTTTTACATCGGACCGGACATTCACAAGGAGACGATCAGCTATTGCGTGAAGGACGCGGCCGGTTGTGTGCACCGGAAAGGCAAGATCGGCTCGAGCCGGCGCGAGCTGGATGGGTGAATCAGAGCGCCTCCTCAGCCTCGGATGATGGCGATGGAAGCGACCATCTTTACCGGCTGGATCTACGATTGCCTGCTTCCGCATGCGGAAAAGCTGAAGGTGGCTCATCCGCTGATGCTGCGAGCCATCGCGGCAGCCAAGAAGAAGAACGACAAGATCGATGCGGCGAAGATCGCCGACTGCCATTGCCGACAACTCTACCGCCACCCAAGAAGAACTTCTCAAAGTTGCTTATCCGATGCGATTGGAGAAGTCCTCAACACTCGTCTGAATCTCAGTACTGTTGGCTCCATCGCACCGCGAACGACATACGCGACCCAAGAGATCTCAGCTTGCAATGCCGTCGAAGCTACTGACCGTTATCGCTGTTCGCGCGGGAGCCCAACCCGACGCACAAGTTCGCCAAAGCGGGGATCAGAATGGAGATTGTCCAAACGCTCATCCACCGTGAGATAGGTCAATAAATAGGATCGCTCCTGATAAGCGCGATTGAGCCAGGCGAATGCCTCATCTTTGTCTCTCAGACCGGCATAGATGACGGCGAAATTGTAAGGGGCGACATATTCGTGAACCGAAAGTTCCTTGAGATGGTCAATGACCTTCTGCGCATCTTCCCTTTTGCCCGTCATCGCGTACGCGTGCCCTAGGCTGGACCATACCTCAGTTACGCCTCCAAGCGATATTGCCTGTTTAAACGCGGCAACGGCCTCTGGGAATCGCCCCGTTTGCACATACGCCCTGCCCAGATAATAGTGGTCGAACCAATAATTCGGATCCAGGTCGATGGACGTACGCAATTGCTCGATCGCCTTGCTCCACTGATGCGTGAAAACAAAAACAGAACCCAGGTTTCCATTGAGACCGGTCGAGAGCGAATCGATCTGCAAACCGCGCTTCGCCTGGGCGACCGCTTCATCGCCGCGACCCATGATCGGCAGGAACCATGAGTAGTATCCGCGTGCGTCGCCACTGTCCGGATTGAGTTCAATGGCTCGTTTGAACTCGCGCTCCGCGGCGGCCCAGTCCCACTCGTACCATTGCGATTCGATAGCCAGCACGACATGAGCTTCTGCGTTGCTCTCGTCAAGTTCGAGAGATTTTTGAGCGGCATCTCTGGCTTTTGGCCCGGCGATCTTGGGAGCGATAAACCAATCATCTTGATTGATGTAGTTATTAGCAAGCGCGCTGTAAGCCAGAGCATAGTTGGGATCGAGGGCGATGGCTTGATTGAGGTTATCGATGCCTTTGTCGAAGCCGTCTTTGGTGAATTTCGATGTGTAATGTACACCCTTGAGATAGAGCTGATATGCCTCAGGGTTTTGTGTTGAGCCTAGGGCCAGCTTCTGTCGGTCGGCGGAGGGATTGGAGCGAAGCCGCTGAGAAACCTCCCTGGCGATGTCGCTTTCAACTCTTAACAGATCACCAACCTTGCCGTTGTATTGCTGGCCCCAGAGCTGTTTTCCATTGCGCACGTCATCGAGTTCAACGCCGATGCTCAGATTGTCGCCGTGTTGCGCAACACGGCCCGTAAGCAAAGTCTCAACTTGAAGCGCGTCGCCCGTCTTCTGGATGTCAACTGGCTTGCCTTTGTAATGGGAGGCAACGCTCAAAGGAATTACCTTGACGTCGGGCAACTGTGCCAGGCTGTTGTTGATGCTTTCCGCGATGCCATCCGAAATGTAGTCCGCTTCAGGATCAGTGCTGTGCATATCGAGCGGCAGAACGGCGATGGAATCAATCTGGCCTGACTTGAACCGCTTCCAATAGATTCCGGCGGCGACACCAACAGTCCCCAGCATCGCCAGCAGAGCAATGCCGATTTTTAACCCGAGCCTGCGAGGTCCGTTCGGCTCAACAATGCCGGAACTGCCCGCTGTTGAGGCTTTCCTCAACGCCGTTATAAGCTCGGTTGCGGTCTGGTAGCGGGCAGCGGGAGACTTGGAGAGGCATTTGAAGACAATCGAATTCAGGGCATGCGGTGCATTCAGCGGCTCCGGGGTCTTGTGCAGAATTGCGCCGAGAGTCGAAGCGACGGAAGGTGCCGAGAAGGCACGCCGTCCCGCAAGAATCTCGTAGAGCACCGCGCCAAACGAAAAGATGTCAGAACGTTCGTCCGCAGGCCGCCCCTCGGCTTGCTCCGGAGACATGTAAGCGGGGCTGCCCATGATCGTGCCCACTTGGGTAAGACTCATCGTTTCGGCTGTGTCGTGGGCCGATCCGCTGCCGTGGCTTTGCTTCGCTAGTCCGAAATCGAGAAGCTTTACCTGGCCACTGGACGTCACCAGGATGTTCGCAGGCTTCAGATCGCGATGGATGATGCCCTTTGCGTGCGCAGCCTCGAGAGCGGCTGCGATTTGCAGCGCGAGTGCAAGAGCTTTCGTTGGCGGAGTGGGCAGATCTTCATGCTGCTCAGCGGAGACGATCGGACAACCATCGACAAGCTCCATCACGAGGTAGTTCGGGCCGATGTCATAAATCTGGCAGATGTTGGGATGGTTGAGCGCGGCAATCGCTCGCGCTTCGCGTTCAAAGCGTTCGGTGAACTGTGCGGCAGAGACCTTGATGGCAACGAGGCGATTCAGACGCGTATCCCGCGCTCGATAGACTTCGCCCATGCCGCCTGCACCAATTCTGGCTTCGATGCAGTATGGTCCGAGCTGCGTACCGGAAGCGATCTGCGCGGCAGTCGGAACCAACTGGGAAGGGTCTGCCTGCTCCCATGCGGGATGGTCGAGCACCCTTTCACCCGAGGTACCTTGCGCCAGCAAGGCTTCAACGCCGCGTCTCACCTCAGTGTCAGACTTTGCCAACAGAGCCTCACGCTCTGCGCCAGACTTCTCCAGCGCAGCGTGGTACAGCTCCTCCATCTTCTGCCAATATTCGCGATTCGTCTGGAGACCCTCGAGGTTAGGGTCAATGTTATCGCGAGATCAGAACCCGGCTCAACGAGAAGTACAAAACGACAGAAGCGGCAGCACATTCCTGACGAAAACGGGCAGCCATGATCGGCTGCCCGCAATTATTTGCAGCACTCGCGAGGGCTACTTTGGGGCCTGCACCACAATCCGCCTGGCCGTGATGGTGAATGTTCCACTGATGCTGGGAATGGGATTGCCGTCCAGATCGTAGTAGGTGTAATCTCCTGAGCCAGAGTAAGAGTTTCCACTCTTATCAATCTTTGTCGTCTGGCGCACTTTCAATGTTCCCGTTGGGTTGCCGCTGCTGAAGGCATCGAACGTGAGATTGAGGTAGGTAAGATTGAAGGTATTTCCGCCTGTCATCTTCCAAGCGCCATGTCCCGCGCTGGCCACAGCAATGGGACTGAAGGATAGCTGGTCGGCTTCCGTATAGCCTCCTCCGGCAGAGTAGGTCTCAATTCCCTGAAACGTGTATCCGGGAATTGTCACGGTATAGAGCCATGACCCTTCTGGTCCCTGCGGAAGGCTTGCGCTGAACAGCGCTGTGTTTTGGGCCCCAGCCAAGGTGGGAACTCCCAATGGGATGAGAACTCCCAGAATGGTCAAGGCTGTTGCGGAAAATTTCAAGAACCGGCCAGAATTTGTCTTTGTCGAATGGGCTTTCATATGAGAGACCTCCTCGTGGTCTTTGGTTGAGATCACTGTTCGAAAACCGGGCGCCTGCAAAGCCTTCCCGGCCTCAACTCCGCCCGTTGTCTTTGTAGAGCGGGTTTCATCCTGGTAAGCGAGAAACATCGCTGAGAACTACAACAACGGCGAATAATTCTTTTCTTTCTTCACGAAGTCGTAAGATCGAGGCATCGGCAGGATTCATGGGCGAAGAGACGGCAAGCGTTACCCATCTTCTGAAGGCCTGGAGCAGCGGCGATCACGAAGCTCTGGGAAACCTCACCCCGAAGGTCTACCTCGAGTTGCGGCGAATGGCAGCAAAGTATATGCGCAACGAGCGGCCGGGCGACAGCCTGCAGGCTACTGCCCTTGTCCACGAAGTCTTTCTTCGGCTGGTGGAAGTGGACAACGTCAGCTGGCAGGATCGCGCGCATTTCTTCGCCGTTTCGGCAAACATGATGAGGCGAATCCTGGTGGATCGAGCCCGCGCAAAGAATATGCGCAAACGGGGCAAGGGTGCGGTCCATGTGAACTTCGACGAGGCGCCGGAGATCGCATCAGGCTCGAGAGACCGGGAGATGGTAGCCATCGACGACGCGTTGAATGAGCTGGCTGAAATCGACCCACGCAAAGCAAGAGTCGTCGAGCTCCGGTTCTTCGCGGGATTGAGCGTGGAGGAGACGGCGGAAGTGTTGAAGATTTCCCCGCAAAGCGTCATGCGCGACTGGAAGATGGCCAGAGCCTGGCTTCTCTCCGAACTCGCTCGCTGAACAGGCATCTGCAACGGCCAAAATGCCGACACTTTTAAAACAGGATCTGCGTGGGTGAAAATCACTCGATCCGTAAATGCTGATCGCGAGCGGGTTCTGATGATCAGAAATGAGCCGGTCCCGAAAAACGGACTTGTAGCCACGCATCAGCGGCGGGTTACCGGCATCTACACGGACCTTTGACGAACCTTCGCCTCCAAGGTTCGGTCGGAATCGAGAAGTCGGCATCGCGCCAGATTTCCAGCTCAGGAAATCCCAAAGAAGATTCCTGAGGCAGACCCGTTTGTGGGAATAATCTCAACTATGGTCTGATTCGTGCCAAAGCTGAGCTTAGGCGGGCACCCCGATGATAGTGGTCCAACCAGGGGCTGAATGTCAGATAGATACCTATCCCCACGGGTAAATCGGAAGTGTTATTTCTTTCCATTCCCTTTGATAGAACCTGCCGGCGAAATATTCATTAGGCGAAATACGACGGGGACGCATCTATGTTCTCAGTAAGGGCCCCCAGTCTCCGGCAGCGGTGTGCTCCGTGACGACAAGCAAGCAGTGCTTTCCTGTCTTTCTTTTTGCTGGGATCGATCGTTCTCCTGCGGGCGCAACACCCGACGCCCGGGAGCTACAATTGCCGCGCCCCAGATTTTGGTGTTCAATTATCGCTGCCTTTACCAGCAAGCCCTATGGAGTCTTATGAAGACTAATTGGCTTAAGATCCTCTCTCTCGTCGGCGCCATTGCCGCGAGCGTCCATGCGCAGAGCTATAAGGTGCTTAATAACTTCACATCCTACAGACCGGGAGAGCCCTGGGGGATCTTCGCCCAGAGCCGGGGCGGATATCTGCTCACTTCAGCGCCTGATGACGAGAAAGGCCTTCATGGAGATGTCTTTCGGCTCACAACATCTGGAATTCGGACAGTACTTCATGAGTTTGCAACCAGTGATGGTGGCAGGTCGCCTATCGGAGGTGTAACGCTGGGCAAAGATGGGCGGTTTTATGGAACCACCGAGTCAGGCGGTATCTACGATCGCGGAACCATCTTCGAAATGACCCCTGATGGAACTGTAAAGACGTTGTATGACTTCGAGGGCGCCGATGGGAGTCAAGCCGAGTCGCCACCGATCCGGGGACTAAATGCCGACTTTTACGGTGTCACATCTGGATACGATGACTCTGGGACCATCTACAGGATCACTCCCGGAGGCAGCTTCCTATCTCTGCATCTATTTACGGGCACCGATGGAGCGAAGCCGCTTGGGACGCTGTTGCAGGCGATCAACTATTGGTTCTACGGAACCACATCGTCCGGCGGCACCAGTGACGTCGGGACGCTGTTCAGGATCAGCCCCAGCGGTCAATTTGAACTCTTATTCAGCTTTGACGGAAAACATGGCGCGTTTCCCGAAGCCGGGTTAATCCAAGCGAGCGACGGCAACTTCTACGGTGTGACCCCCAGCGGGGGGACCAACGGAATCGGCTGGGGAGTTGTCTACAAGATGACTTCCACGCGCCAGGTTACGGTACTGCACAATTTTACGAACGGAAGCGATGGCGCGGCACCGGTAGGCGCACTTGTCCAAGCGACGGATGGTTATCTATACGGCACTACGGTAGCGGGAGGTGCCTTTGGAACTGGCGTTCTCTTCCGGATCAGTACGACGGGGGAATTTAAAGTGCTGCACGACTTTCAACCGTCGACCGGCGTATACCCCGTTGCACTGATCCAACACACGAACGGGTTCCTGTATGGAATCACCAAAGACGGCGGCGTATATGGCGACGGGGTGTTCTACCGTTTCGATTTGGGCGTGAGTCCATTCATCACATACTTGCCTAGTTATGGCAGAGTGGGGATGACGGTGGACATTCTTGGAGAAGGCTTCACGACGGATAGTAAGGTGTTCTTCAATGGCGTTTCTGCGCAAATCATTACGGTCGAGCCCACTTATATGAGAGTTGTGGTGCCCGCGGGCGCCACCAGCGGTTCCATTAGGGCGACGACAACTAAAGGGATACTCAAGAGCAACAAGGTGTTTCTTGTCCGGCCTTAGTAAAGACCTGCGACACGTTCAGCCTGAAGACACGCTCCGATGCGTAAGCCGGTCTCATGCTGCGATGCCGAGCTCTTATCATTAGTGGGCCGACGTAACTGGGCGGAACGCAGGCGACCGAGGAAAACTCACCAATCCTGAGTTCCACGAACCGGAACAAGGAACCCGGCGTGAGCGGAAGAACCGCATTTGCATGACGGTTCCCGTTGTCCGGTACCCATTCGCACTTCAGAGGGGTCAGGCTGAATCCGACGGGCGCCTTAGGGCCTTAGGAAAGTTTCGACGGATACTACCGATAAGACGAGTTTAGCTTTCGCAGGGCTCCCAGCAAACGCGGCCATCGTGGCAGGACGAGCGATGCACCAGGTGATCGTCGGGGCCGGCCTTACTCATGGTTTTAAGACACCAATATGTAGCCGTGGATCCGGTGAGTTCCAGAATCTCCTGATCTGAGTCGTTGAATGCTCCGTAAGAAGATTTGCTGCGGAGTGATTTGCAAGCAATCTGTACAAGCTCGGTACTCATCGTGTCACCTCATCCTGCAGCACTGGGATCGCGGTCCATCTGTCCAGCAGCGAGCAATATCGTACGATAAATCGCGGTCTGAAACAGCAGAACCTTATAGCCGTTCCGCGACAGCGGGGTGGCATTCTGCATGGCCGCCTTCGCTGCTGCCCGGGCTGTGTTTTCGTTGATGGTCGCGCCAGTCAGGGCAGCCTCCGCCTCGCGCGACCGAATGGGAGTGGGAGCGGCTACACCGAGGACTACCGCTGCCTTGCGGCATTTGTCGCTGTCCATGACCAGCACGATACCGGCATCCGCGAGAGGCCAGTCGAAGCTCTCTTTCTCTCCGTATTTCTGATACGCGGAACGAGTACCTCGCTCTGGTTTTGGAACGAATATCTCCGTGATGATCTCGTCCGGATGGAGCACAGTTTCATTGATCAGATCTTTTTCCGGCGGAACGTAAAACTCGCTCATCTTCACATTGCGCTTGCCGCGTTTACTGGTGATCTCAACCTGCGCGTCCATGGCAAGCAGCGGAACAGCGGTCGAGGACGGATGCACCGAAGCGCAGATGTTGTTGTTCATGACGGCGTGGTACTGGTTTTCGCCGTCGTGAGCATGGCACTCCTGGCTGGAGCCACCCTTCTTTTTGCAATCGAAATCGTTGGAGCGGAAGTACCAGCACCGGGGACGCTGTGTGATATTGCCGCCGATCGTGGCCATGTTGCGGACCTGCGGCGTAGCCGCGTGCCCAGCCGCATCAGCTAATGCTGAGTAGCTGCGTCGGATCTCCGGATGCTTGGAGATTTCCGCCAGCGTGACGAGTGGCTTGAGGTGCAGCCCATCGTCGGCCACCGTTATACCGCGGAGGCTGCCGACATTTCGGATGTTGACCAGACGCGGAGGAGTTACGATGCCCTCCTTCATCAGATCGAGGAGGTCAATGCCGCCTGCCTTCAGCACAGCACCGTTGTTGAGTTCGGTGAGGGCCTGATCGACTGTCGTGCAATCTACAAACGCGAAGCGATTCATGCTCTCTCCTCCGAGCCTACTTTGCCGAGCGCCTCGAGTACGTTAGCAGGTGTCATCGGGATTCTTCTCATCCGCACGCCGGTTGCGTTATAGAACGCATTTCCAATGGCAGCCGCCATGGTGATGATCCCTGCCGATTCTCCGATCCCGGCTGCGTCTGTCGAACTCATGGCGATGTAATTCTCGACGAGTTCCACCTCGATCTCGGGCACTTCGCGAGCGCCGAGAATTTTGTAGCTTTCGAGGTTGGCGTTGAGCATATAGCCCTTCTTGCGGTCCATGATGCGCTCTTCAAACAGGGCGTACGAGATCCCCTGCAGCATGCCTCCGTTGATCTGGCTGATCACGCCGAGAGGGTTGATAGGACGACCGCAATCATGTGCGCCGAAGACCTTTTCGACATGTACGCGGCCAGTCTCGGTGTCAACGGCGAGTTCCACGGAATCGACACCACCGTAGGTGAGCCGCTCCTTTGCGTACTCAGGCCGGCGGGTGGCACGGGCCGAGATCTCGCTGGTGTGCATCTTTGCCGCGAGCTGCCGAATCGTGAATGACTTCGATTCGTCGTTCTTGAGAACAACCTTGGTTCCCTTCACCGAGAGATTGTCTGCCGTAGTGCCCAACTTGGGAGCGGCTGCGGCGAATAGCTTCTGCTTCGCCTGCCAGGCCGCATCGCGAACTGCGGGAGTGATGGAGCCTGCTGTGACGCTGCCGCCCGAGTTGGGACCTATGGGATAACGAGTGTCGCCTATTCTGACAACCACATCAGAGGGAGGAATCCCGAATTCCTCAGCAACGATGAGGGCAAGCAGAGTCTTCGTCCCAGTGCCGAGATCCTGCACGGAAGACATGAGTTCAACGGACCCATCCTTCGAGACACGCACTTCGCAGGAGGAATCCATGCTGACGAAGCGATACCAGACGGACTGCGCAATTCCCATGCCGCGCTTGATCGGGCCCTGATCGCTTCCGGCTGGCCTGCGGTTTTTCCAGTTCGTCTTTTCCCGGATGATGCTTCGTTCGACGCGACGCTGGGGATTCTCGTCGATTTTGTCGCGAAGATCGAGAGGATCTATGTTCAGCTTGACCGCCACCTCATCGATCGCCTGCTCGAATGCAAAGCAGCCTTGCGGATGGCCGGGAGCTCGGAACGCGGCGCCTGGGCCAGCGTTGATGAATACGTCGTACTCCTCTGTGAGGAGATTCGGGCATTTGTAAAGATTCGTGGCAGGACCGGCGGTTCCTGCTCCGGTACCCACGCCTGCAGTGCCGTAACTGGTGAGGCTGATCGCAGTGAGGGTACCGTCCTTCTTGGCGCCGATCTTGAGCTTCTGATGCGAGTCCGGACGATTGCAGGTAATGTGCTCCTGCCGGCGGTCGAGCATCAACTTGACCGGAGCGTTCGCCTTACGCGATAGATGCGCAGCGACTACACCCTCATTCCCTGCTCCGAACTTCGCGCCGAAGCCTCCACCCATGTACTCGGTGATGACGCGGACCTGGCTTTTAGGGACTTTGAAGACCTCTGCGAACTCGTCCCTCACGCTTGCTGTACCTTGCGTCGATGCGTAGACGGTAATCTCTTCCGGCTTCCAGTCGACAACAAATCCGTGTGTCTCGAGCGCCGAATGCGTCTGCACCTGCGTGAAGTACTCGCTCTCGATGATGGCATCGGCTTCGCGATATCCCGCTTCAACATCGCCGACCTTCTTCTGCTGGGGGCCATGCACATTGCCTACTTGCTGAACACCCTTGGGGCCGCCTCCCCCGCCTGCCGTTCCAGCGGCGTCCGCTGGCCCCGGAAAGACTTTAGGAGCGTCTTCGGCGCGTGCCTCTTGCCGATCCACAACAAAAGGCATCTCATCATAGGTCACCTTCACGAGTGCAGCGGCATCTGCCGCAATCTGCGGAGTTGTGGCCGCGACTCCAGCGATAGGCTGGCCGGCATAGCGAACGATCGGATACTTCGAAGGCGCCTCCTGCTTGGGGTCGCGTAACTCAGCGATTCCGAAGGTGTGTTCGATGACGTGAACAGCCTTGACCCCAGGCAGCCTCTCGGCAGCGCTGGTGTCAATCGACGTGATACGGCCATGCGGAATATCGGCGTCGACCATGCGCGCATACAGCATGCCGGGGAGATGAACGTCAGCCGTGTACTTGCCGCGGCCGGATACTTTCTGCGCCCCGTCCCACCTCGGTGTGGGCTTGCCAATGAACGTGAGTTCGGAATTGCGCGGCAGCGGCGGCGGCTCATCCACCGGAACCTGCCGCTGTTTCTCAGTCAGCCCATCCTGCGGTATCCCAAATACGAACGTTTCCGTTCGCGTTGCGGTGCTTTGCGCGGCGGTTGGAGTCTGCTCATCCTTATGCTCTGCCTGACGTGTCGGCTTGGCTTCTCCCTCTACGCCCTTCCGGACTGACTTCGGCTGAACCTTTGGCTTCTGGCCTTCAGACTGCTGTTCCTGCACAATCATGGCTTCCGGCGTCATGCTCAACCCTCCTCGGCTGGGTTCAGGTCCAGCAGCTTTGCATTCCTGTTGCCGTGCTTTGCGGCATCCAGCGTGGCCGTAAAGACCTTGGGATATGTTCCGCAGCGGCACAGATTCCCGCTGACCGCATACTTGACCTCCGCAAGAGTCGGGTTTGAGTTCCGCTGAAGGAGGGCGGCGCAGCTCATCACCATGCCCGGTGTGCAGAATCCGCATTGCAACGCATCGTGCTTGATGAATGCAGCCTGTATGGGGTGTAGCTCCTTGCCGTGCGAGAGCCCTTCGATGGTGGTGATCTTATGACCGGCAGCGTCGATCGCCAGCGTCATACAGGCGAGTTGAGGCGCGCCATCAACCCAGATGGTACAAGCTGAACACGAACCGCGATCGCAGACCACCTTTGTTCCGGTGAGGTTGAGATGATCGCGCAAGGTTTCGGCCAGCGTGTAGCGAGGCTCAACTGTAACCGCGTGCTCCTGCCCGTTCACGTGTAGCTTGATGGGCACGGCGTCGGGACCAAGTGCATTGCTGCGCGCAGCGGCTTGTTGTGCATCCTGCGCGATGGCGGATGCCGTATCCAGCATCGTCGTCGCGGCCGTCAGTCCCGCCCCTTTTAGAAAGCCACGACGGGACACCTCGACTCTGGGTGTATCTGACATGGGGAAGTCCTTTACTCGGTCTTAAATGCTCGGTCTAAAATCGTGCTCAGGCCGGATCAATCAGTAAAGAGGCTATGCGGTTCTCTATCTCGCGCCCGTCCCGATTCGGGGAAGCCACTTTGCTGCCCTAGATAATAGCTCTGATATGCAAGGGACGCCAACCGTAGAATCCTACCGCCAAGACCCCAGAAGCCAACGTACTTGCCAAGTTTCAGAGTGACAAGAGGAAATCCCATGATTCGTGGAGTGTAGGCTTGAGGAATAGGCTTTTTCCAGCCGCTCCTGATCCTCGTCATTTGCGTTGAGGCGGAAGCTTTATTCCATATGGCAGGCCGACTTCGTGGCAGTGCCGCGCTTCCATCCCCGGAGCGTTGAGCGTGATGATGAGATCACCACCTTGTGTCGCAAGTTCTGTAAGGGTCTGACGCGTGAACAAGCTCCAGCTTGCTAAACCAGCTGCGCTCACGAGTTCAATTCGCTCAGCTTCTTACCAACGGCGCCGGGAACGAAATTGATGTGAGCGTCCTTTATCGAAAGGCCGGTGACTTCTATGCGCTTCAGGTCCCTTGTTCCGATCCCGGCTTCCTCTGCAAGACGCAGCGAGTTGTCGCCGCGGATAAACGGAGAACTGCCGCGCTCCGCATAGGGATCGTAGCCCATCACCGCCATGCCTACGGCGTCCACGCAGACCGCGTTGCACCCGGCAATGATTACACCGGGTGCCATCCCTCAAGTCCCTTAAGCCACGGTCCTTCCCCTCCTCGCACAGTCTCCACGCCATCCACAATCGCGAGATCGACTGGCCGGATACCGTTTTGATCAACAAGGATACGCGGAACCCGATACCCCGGGTCTCGCGGCGAATCAGGATGCAGCTCGGCATCCTTGATCCGAGGAGACCGGCATTGCACGTGTGGAGCGAGCAACCTGTTCATCGGCCGCAGCGATGCGCGGCGCCAGAGCAGCCGCGCCGGCGCCTTCCAACATCTCAATGAAGTTACGGCGTTGGAAACGCATATTGAAACCTCTCGATGGATTGCATCTCGATCAAACATCCGATGGAGAACGCAATTCTACGATTCCGAAGTGAGTCCTACGTATTCCACGGATCGTAACAACGTGCCCTCAACATGGCGCGATAGAAAGACGGTCCACGGATCGTGGGTGCCCAATGTCAAAATGGACGGGTAGTCTGCTGGAGAACGAATTGACAATCCAATCAGGCCCGGGCCGCCATCCATTGGCCGCAGTAATGTCCTCGCGTTCGGTGGCCGGCGTTTCGGCCTTCGGAATCCCCGCTATGCTTCTGGTGATGACAGCTGTCCTGCTCACCATGGCTGCCAATGCCCAAGCCGCAGCCTCGCCTGAGAATGAAGCGCCGCGACCGTGGAACCAGAACCCGAACGGCATGCGTGTCTACATCTGGGCGGGCCTGAAGTCGCACTTCGCGGGCCAGCACGACTACCCCCAGTTCTTAGCCGACTGGAGCAAAATCCTGACTGAACGCGGCGCCGTTGTGGATGGCGGACTCCACCCTCCGTCGGTAAGTGACCTCGCTCAGACAGATGTCGTCATCCTCTACAAAGGCGATGCCGGCTATCTCAGCGGCACCGAGAAATCGGCGCTCCAGGAGTATGTCAGGCGCGGTGGCGGGTTGGTCAGTCTGCATGACTCGCTCTGCGGCCCCGACCCCGCCTATTTCGCGAATCTCGTGGGTGGCGCAAAAAAGCATGGCGAGGTCAACTACACCCTCGGGGCGCCCATCTCCTACACCGTCGTAGATCCTGCCGATCCCATCATGAAAGGCATGTCCAACTTCACACTCCTCGATGAAGCGTTCTACAACATGACCTGGTCTCAGGACCCGGGAATTCATGTACTAGTCACGACCGCAATCCCCGCCACTCCAAGTGCCGGCGCGCACAAGGGCGAAGTGGTCCCGCAGATCTGGACTTACGAGCACACCATGCCGGGCGGAAAGGCCGCCCGAGCGTTCGTATGGATGCAGGGACATGAGTACGCCAACTTCTCCAACTATCAGGTGCAGCAGATGCTGCTTCGCGGAATCGCGTGGGCCGCTCACAAGCCGGTCGATACACTGGTGGACTATGTGCCTCCGGCGCCACAGCATGCGGCGCCCACTCC
>DATNFD010000072.1:0-3490 GCA_035606555.1 Occallatibacter sp. | reverse complement strand
CCAAGTACCACATTGACCCCGAGCGTCTCGCCAACGACGGCTTTGGCGCATCAAGACCAGCAGACACCAACGAAACCCTTGAAGGACGCGCCCGCAATCGCCGCGTCGAACTCACCCGCGAATAGGGCCTCTAAACAGAATCCTGGGTGCCCCAACGTCTCGACTTGAGACGTGGGATTCCCATCACTGTTCAGACTCGGCCCCAATGATCACCCCACGTTTCGCCTCTGAGATGTGGGAAGAACTCCACCACCCATCAAACTCCGCCAGGGCCCGTTCACACACCATCCGGTGCCGCTCCTTCTTGTCCCGCACCTTTCGCCGAACCTCTTCCTCCAGCGGCACCAGCAAATCGAACGTGATATTCGCCGGCTGAAAATCCTTCATATCCGCATGCGTAATGTAATGCACCAGTGATCCCAGCGCCGTCCCTCGCGGAACCGCCGTCACCTCTCGCCCATCTGCGAGCGCCGCAGCGTAGATCCCCGCCAGCATCCCCGTCGCAATCGACTCCGTGTATCCCTCAACCCCAGAGATCTGCCCCGCGAACAAAATCCGCGGCTCGCTCTTCAAGCGCAGCAGCTCATCCAGCAACGCCGGCGCGCAGATATACGTATTGCGATGAATCTGACCGTAGCGAAGAAACTTCGCATTCTCCAGCCCCGGAATCAGCCGCAGCACCCGCGCCTGCTCTCCAAACTTCAAGTGGTTCTGAAATCCCACCAGGTTGTAGCTGTCCGCGCGCACATTCTCTTTCCGCAACTGAACCACGGCCCACGGCTCGCGTCCCGTTCGCGGATCGCGCAGCCCCTTCGGCTTCATCGGCCCATAACGCAACGTATCGCGTCCGCGCCGCGCCGTCTCTTCGATCGGCAGACAGCCCTCGAAATAGTCGCAGCTTTCCCAGGCCTTGCTCTCTGCCGGCTCTGCCGCGATCAGCGCGTCATAAAACCGGTCGTACTCCTCGCGATTCATCGGGCAATTGATGTAGTCCGCCCCGCCTTTGTCGTACCTTGCCGCGAAGTACACCCGCTCCATATCGATCGATTCCGCGTCCACAATCGGCGAAATCGAATCGTAAAACGACAGATGCTTCGATCCCGTAATCCGCCGAATCTCCGCGCTCAGCGCATCCGACGTCAGCGGCCCCGTCGCCACAATGGTCGCCGCATAACCTCCCGCCGCAAGGTTCGCCGGCTCGTCAAGCCGCGTCACCTCCTCGCGCACCACCCGTATCCCCGGCTCGCGCTCAATCGCCTCCGCAATCCGCTTCGAAAACTCCACGCGATCCACCGCCAGCGCATGGCCCGCCGGAACCGCCGTCTCATCTGCAATCTTCAACAGCGCAGACCCTGCGCGCCTCATCTCCTGCTTCAAAAGCCAGGGTGCCGTATTCGGCGATTCGCTCTTCAGCGAATTCGAGCAAACCAGCTCGCCGAACTCAATGGTCTGGTGCGCAGGCGTCAACCGCGGCTTGCCCTCCACCATGGCCCGCATCTCATAGAGATCGACGTCACACCCAAACCGCGCAGCGGTCAGAGCCGCCTCCGGCCCCGCCAGCCCACCCCCAATCACCCGAATCTTCACCTCGTTGGCTCCGTTTCTACGTCCGAATTTCCGGCTGTGCCCCATTCATTCGCCCGCTTTTTGGGCGAATGAGTGGGAGCGCCTCACTGACTCGCCAGTCTCTTCAGCGCCTCTCCGCTCACCCGAACCGCGCCGCCGTCAGAGCCACCTCCGGCCTCGTTGGCTCCGTTTCTACGTCCGAATTTCCGGCGCTGTGCCCCATTCATTCGCCCGCTTTTGGGCGAATGAGTGGGAGTGCCTCACTGACTCGCCAGTCTCTTCAGCGCCTCTCCGCTCACCCGAACATTCCGCCAGGTGTCCAGAAACTCCGCCCCCATGGCTTCATAGAATTCAATCGCCGGCGTGTTCCAGTCCAAAACCTCCCAGCCCAGCCGAGGGCACTCCTTCTCCACCGCGATCGCCGCCACTCTCTTCAGCAGCGCCTTCCCGATCCCCAATCCCCTGAAACGCGGCAGAACAAATAAATCCTCCAGATACACCCCCGGCCGTCCCAGCCAGGTCGAGTAGCTGTAGAAGCACAGAGCAAATCCCGCCGGTTCCCCGTCCTGCTCGCCTATCAGACACCAATAAAACGGACTTGGCCCGAATCCATCCCGCAGCAGGTCCGCTTCCGTAGCCACCACCGCCTCCGGTTCGCGCTCGTACTCCGCCAGCGCCCGAATAAACCCAAGAATCTGCGGAACATCCTCAGCTACCGCCGGTCGAATTGTCGTCGCCATGCCCTTATTCTAGGGTGTGATGCATACCACACCTAAGGACCCCGCGGGCAATCTAACATCAATACGCGCGATCCCGGCATCACATCCCGGCCCGTTGTATTTCTCGGTCTTGTGCTGAAGCATCCGTTGGATTTACCTTGGACCGTGCCGACCAGAGCGGTGTACGAACTGCGCAGCCGCTCACAAAACTGGTTTTCTGATGTGTTCTGGGGTTCCCGCGTTCCCGCGAGCTACCTGCTTGGACGCATCTAACAGATGAAGATTGGGTTTATCTGAATGAGCGACGCCTCACACATACACAGAAACTTTTCGATCGAGCACACGAGCCTTCCGCTCGCCGAAGCTCCCAAGGAGAAGAAGATGAAACGCACGATTTCGCTCTGGATTGGATTGCTGGCTCTGGCCGTGATGCCCGCGCTTGCCCAGACTCCCGCGCCCGCCGCGGGGCAGCCAACCGGAAAAATTCACGGCAAAATCACAAATCCCACCGGAGCGCCGCAATCCGGCGGCACCGTCACCCTGCATGAGGGAACCAAGGAGGTCGCCAGCTTCCCCGTCGATCCCAACGGCGATTACTCCGGCTCTGCCCCTCCCGGAACCTACAGCCTCGTCTATCGCACCCCCGGGATGGCCCAGGATAAAGAAGCCGACAAAATCGACAACGTCAAGATCATTTCCGGACAGGACACGGTGGCCGACGATGACATGTCTCGCGAAGAGTACATCAAGACTCTTCCTGAAGAGACCCGCAAACAGCTCGAAGAGATGAAGAAACACAACTCCGAAGCTCTCAAGGCCAACGCGGTCATCAAGAATCTCAACGCCGACCTCAAGACCGTCACCGCCGATATCCACGATGCCGATACCGCGCATGCCGCCGCTGCACAGCAGCTCGGAGCTTCTGCATCCAAGACCGATTTGGCTGCCAAGGAAAACGAGATCAAGACGGCCAAATACACCGATGTCGTCACCCTCATGAGTAAAGACACCGAGCTCCGTCCGCAGGAGTCCGTTCTCTGGGCGTACCTCGGTCAGGGACAGATGGGTCTCAAGAAATACGACGAAGCCGAAACGTCCTTTAAGAAGGCGCTAGAGCTCGATGCGGCTTCAAAAAAGCCACGCCCCGACATTGAAGGATTGGTCAACGCGGGTCTCGGTGAAATCTACGCCCGCACCAACAAGGT
>DATNFD010000071.1:0-45559 GCA_035606555.1 Occallatibacter sp. | reverse complement strand
GGTATCAACCAGGAATGCAGGCTGCGGCTGGTGGAAAGCGGGAATCCCCAACTGTCGTCCCTGCGTACCGATCGCGGTACCCGTGGCCTCAACACCTATCTCACGCGCGCGGCCTTGCAGTTCTCGTTCAAGGCCGAATACGCGTATGACTATGGCATGCCGCAGTGGCTGGCCAAGCTGGATCACGCGTTTCGCTTCGTGCATTTCGAGAAGCTGTGGGTGGGCAGGCACAAAATCTTTCACTTCCGCCCGTGGTATCGGGATTACCTGGGGCAGTATGTACGGGAGATGTTGCTCGATTCCCGGTCTCTCGCCCGTCCATACCTCAATCCGGGGATGGTGAAACATGTTGTAAACGCGCACCTTAAAGGAACGGGAAACTACACCGTCGAGCTGAACCGGCTGTTGACGCTCGAACTGACACACCGTCTGTTTGTCGACTAGTTGAAGGCTATTGAGGCAAAGAATGCAGTCAGCAACTTTCTCCCTGCCATACGTGCTGATTACACCCGCGCGGAATGAGGGCAAGTTTATAGAGGGGACAATTGAATCGGTCGCAAAGCAAACTTTGCTGCCCGAAAAGTGGGTCATCGTAAACGATGGGTCAACGGATGACACCGGTAGGAGGGCCGAACAATGCGCCGGGAAGTACGACTGGATTGAGGTCGTAAATCTTCCCGTCCGCCAAGAGCGCGACTTCGCGGCCAAGGTGCATGCGTTCAACGCGGGACGGGAGCGGCTCGCCGGCATCGAATATCGCGTGATCGGGAATCTGGATGCAGACGTCACGCTGGAGCAGGACCATTTCGAATTTCTGCTGAACAAGTTCCAGGAAGACCCTGACCTGGGCGTTGCAGGAACAATTTTTCGAGAGCCGGGGTACTGCTCTGAGACGGACAGTTTTGAGGGGCAGAATTACGTTTCCGGGCAGTGCCAGATATTTCGACGCGAGTGCTTCGAGATGATCGGTGGCTATACTCCGAGCAAACCCGGCGGCATCGACTGGATGGCTGTGACCAAAGCACGGATGATGGGCTGGAAGACGCGCTCATTCCGGGAGAGGTGCTTCTACCATCATCGGGTTCTCGGCACGGCGAATCACAACAAGATTGGGAAGAGCTTTACGTACGGCAAGAAGGACTACTACATGGGAGGTCACCCGGTGTGGGAGATCTTCCGGTGTACGTATCAGCTGCGGAAGCGGCCGTTCATTGTCGGTGGAGTGATGCTCTGTGCGGGGTACTTTACCGCTCTACTGAAAGGCGAGAAGCGGGTCGTTTCGGATGATCTGATGCGCTTCCATCGCCGCGAACAGATGATGAAGCTCAGGGCGATCTTGTCATCGCTGGCACGCTTCAAAAAGATTGACAGCTTTGGACTGCTTCCGGTGGCGCAGGCTCCGCGCTCGCAGCAGACCACAGCGGACCACATGCAGTCGTAACGATTTGAAAGCTAGATCGAATCAGGATTCTGAATGAGCATCGCTACAGAAATGGAAGTTGTCCCAAAGGCTGCGGTTGCGACCACGAACCTGCCTCTTCGTGGGATTCGGGACGCGGTTCTGCGCTTCGTCAACTGGCTTGATCAATATGGGGAGGAGTCGTACGACTTCCAGAGTTATTACTCCGGGCCAATCGGCAGACGAGCGAAGCAACTCTACTACACCAACCGCCGGCTGGGTACGCTTGCGGTACTGCCCATTGTGTTTTCAGAGGCACTTGTTCCTTCGGCAAGAAAGCTGTTCTGGAAGCCGCAGAGAGTTCCGATCGGCGACGCTCATTATGCAATGGGCTTCGCTTACCTTGCTGAGGCTTTGGGAAGCGAGACGCATTACAAGAGAGCACTGCATTTTCTCGAAGTACTGAAGGCCACTCGCTGTCCGGGGTATGAGGAATATTGCTGGGGTTATCCATTTCATTGGGAGACGATCAACGGCACGATTCCTTCCGGCACTCCGCTGATCACCACTGTTCCCTATGTATTCGAAGCGTTCCAGCAGGTTTATCGCATGGATGGGAATGACGAGTGGTATCAGATTCTTCGTTCGATCGCCCGTCATGCCGTTACCGATTACAAGGATGTTCCGACATCGGATTCAGCTTCGACTTGCTCCTATACGCCTTTTCCAGAACACTCGCTGATGGTGGTGAATGCCAATGCTTATCGGGCCTGGCTTCTGACCAATGCGGGACATGAGTTTTCCGACGAGAGTTACAACGCAATCGCGGAGAGAAATCTGAACTTCGTACTAGAGGCTCAGAATGCCGATGGCTCCTGGTTCTATGCGCGGGACGGGAAGCGATCGTTCGTCGACCACTTCCATACCTGCTTTGTGATGAAGGCCCTGGCGAAGATCGAGGCATCAACGGGGAATGGTGACTGTACGAGCGCAATTGAGCGTGGCGTCGCCTATTACACGCAGAACCTCTTTGAGGAGCAAGGCATTCCCAAGCCGTTTTCCAAAGCGCCTAGACTGACTGTCTACAAGCGCGAACTGTACGACTATGCCGAGTGCATCAATCTTGCGATGCTGCTCCGGGGGCGCTTCCCGGCGCTGGATCAACATCTGGAAACAACAATCGCAGACATTCTGAACCGGTGGCAGACCAAAGAGGGCTCGTTCCGCAGCCGCCAACTCTATTTGGGCTGGGACAATACTCCGATGCATCGCTGGGCCTCGGCGCAACTGTTTCGCAGTCTCTGTCTCGTGCTGTCGAAGAACAGTCAGATGCTGGCTTCAAATTATTAGAGTAGCGAAGGCGGGCACATGTGCGGAATCTGCGGGAAGTTTAATTTCGATCGCCAGGCCCCTGTGGAGCGTCGCGAACTCGAGACAATGACGGGTACAATCCGTCACCGCGGGCCTGACGATGAGGGCTATCATCTCGATGGTCCAGTGGGGCTGGGTTTCCGCCGCCTCTCAATTATCGATTTATCCGGTGGACATCAGCCGATGTCCGACCGGGAGGAGACCGTCTGGGTCGTTTTCAACGGTGAGATCTACAACTTCCTCGAGTTGCGCAAGGAACTGGAGGGCTTTGGACACGTCTTCCGGACGCGGTCTGATACCGAGGTGATCGTTCACGGATACAAGCAGTGGGGCGATGAAGTCCTCAACCGGCTGAATGGGATGTTTGGCGTGGCCGTGTGGGACGTTCGCCGGCGCAGATTGCTGGTGGCGCGCGATGCCTTCGGGATCAAGCTCATTTACTACCGCGCAAGTGGAGGCTCGCTGTGGTTCGGCTCTGAGATGCGTCCGGTGATTGCGACGATGGAAGAAAAGCCGGAGGCGGATCCGGAAGCGCTCAGCTTGTTTTTGCAATACCGGTTTACGCCGTCGCCTTACACCGCACTGCAAGGCGTGTACAAGCTGGCGCCTGGGACGAAACTGGTTGCGCAAGACGGAAAATTCGAGACGAGCCGCTGGTACAACTTCTCGCCAAAGCCGTTTTCTCCAGCGAAGAACGCCGCTGAAGCCGGCGAGGAATTGCTGGCTCTGTACCGCCAGGCAGTTCGCAGGCAGCTGATGAGCGACGTCCCTCTTGGATTGCTGCTGAGCGGCGGCATCGATTCAGCGCTGTTGCTGGCGCTGATGAACGAGAACGGAAATGACTGGCACACCTATACCGTCGGATACGGCGAGAGCTTCGCGGATGATGAACTGGTAGACGCGGAAGATACCGCGCGAATTCTGAAATCGAAGCATGCTGGAGTGAGAATCAGCCGCGATGTGTTCGAGCAGGAATTGAGCAACATCGTCAGGTTTCTCGAAGAGCCGATCGCAACTTCGTCAGTCGTGCCCATGTACTTTGTCTGCAAGCGGGCTCGCCAGGACGTGAAGGTCGGCCTTGTGGGACAGGGTCCTGATGAACTGTTCGGAGGGTACAAGCGGCATCTCGGCGCGCGGTACGGAGGGTCGTGGGCAGCTTTGCCGGGATGGGCGCGGGGGCCATTGGAGCGCGCGATCGGAGCGATTCCCCGCAATGAAACGCTGAAGCGAGGGCTCTATGCGCTATCGAGCGGCTCTGGCGACAATCGCACACAGCGCATTCTCTCCCTTCTTCCCGGCGCCCAAATCGAAGGCCTGTTCCGGGACGGAGCCCTGAAAACTGCTGCTGGAGAGCGACTGCAGAGGTGCTGGGCAGATCTCGAAGCTCTAGTGCCGGATGGTGACGATCTTGGGAAGCTCCAGTTCCTTGAGGTTCGTTCTACGCTGCCGGATGAATTGCTGATGTATGCTGATAAGCTGTCGATGGCGCACAGCCTGGAACTTCGCGTTCCTTACCTCGACAAGGATATTGTTGAGTTTGCAGAGAGGCTGGTCTCCAACCTCAAGGTCCGGAATGGGGTTGGGAAGTGGCTGCACAAGCAGGTATCACGCAAGTTCCTGCCGGAAGCAATTGTGCGGCGGAAGAAGCGCGGCTTTGCGATGAATGTTGTCGATGACTGGTTCCGGGGGTCGATTGGCGGCAGGATGGCAAGCACGTTTGAAGATTCGAACTCGGCAATCTTTCAGTTTTTAAACCCGGCGGCGGTAAAGCAGATCCACGCCGATCACGCGGCGGGGCGGCACGACCATCACAAGATTCTGTTCAGTCTTGTTGTTCTTGAAGAGTGGCTTCGCGGCATGGATGTGAACGCGCCGGTAGTCGCGTAGGCATCGATTTCTGTTGCGGAGTCTTTGCACGATTGTTTGAGGTTCAGAGGGAGACCACTTTGAAGATCAGCATTTTTGGTTTGGGCTATGTCGGCACGGTTTCGGCGGCCTGCCTGGCGGCTGACGGACACCAGGTTCTCGGCGTCGATCCGGTTCACGACAAGGTTGAACTGATCAACCGTGGAATGACCCCAATTGTGGAAGCAGAGATTGGCGAGATCATCCGGGAAACCGTCGCAAACGGCAATCTGCGCGCAACCCAGGATGCGGCGGAAGCAGTCCACCAGACAGATCTCTCGTTTGTCTGCGTCGGAACCCCAAGCCAGACGAATGGCAATCTGGATCTCCGCTACATTCGCCGAATTTGTGAGCAAATTGGTCAGGCATTGACGACCAAGGACGGTCGGCACACGATCGTGATTCGCAGCACGATTCTGCCAGGCACAATGCGGAAGGTTGCGATCCCTACCCTGGAGGAGTTTTCAGGCAAAACTGCGGGAAAGGATTTCGGGATCTGCTACAACCCTGAATTCCTCAGAGAGGGAACCGCCGTCAAGGACTTTCGGTATCCGCCTAAGACGGTGTTTGGCGAACTCGATCGGCCCAGCGGCGACATCCTCGCGACCATTTACGAAAAGCTGGAGGCGCCGCTTATCCGCACCGACCTCAACAATGCGGAGATGATCAAGTACGTCGATAACAGCTGGCATGCGCTGAAGATTGGCTTTGCAAACGAGATCGGGAATTTATGCGATGCGTTCGGAGTGAATGCGGAAGAGGTGATGAATATCTTCTGCCAGGATAAGAAGCTGAACATATCTCCTGCGTATTTGAAGCCCGGGTTTGCGTTCGGAGGTTCGTGCCTTCCGAAGGATCTGCGCGCTCTCTCTTATCAGGCAAAGATGCATGATCTCCAACTTCCCATTCTCACTTCCGTGCTGCCGAGCAATGAAATGCAGGTTGCACGCGGAGTGAAGCTGGTGATCGACAGCGGCAATTCGCGCGTAGGAATATTTGGGTTCAGCTTCAAGGCAGGGACGGATGACTTGCGTGAAAGCCCGATGATTGAGGTGATCGAGCGATTGATAGGAAAGGGATACGACCTTCGCATCTACGATCGCAACGTCAATATCGCAGCCCTGGTAGGTGCGAACAGAGACTTCATTCTCAATCGCATTCCCCATATCTCTCGGTTAATGGCTCCGAATGTGGATGCCGTGCTGGATCATGCACAAACCATTGTGATTGGGAACCACGACCCCGAGTTCAGCCAGATACAAGGCAAGCTTCGAGACGATCAGTGTCTTGTGGATCTTGTGCGGATCACGAAGGTGGCCGATGAAAGTGCAAAGCAGCTTACGTACATGTGATCTGTCTACATGCGGGATCTCAGATATCTACTGCTTCGATCAATAGCCGGCGTTTGAATGCGTAAATTGTTGGCGGAAGTGCCTACGCTGTCCGGTTCAATTGTGGATGACAATGAAAAAAAGAAAAATCCTGATTATCGTTGAGAATCTTCCGGTCCCGTTCGACGGCCGTGTCTGGAAGGAGGCGCGCGCCCTTTATGAGAACGAGTACCAAGTGACTGTACTTTGCCCGCAGGGCAAAGGTTTTGACAAAACCTACGAAGTGCTTGAGGGAGTTCACATCTATCGGCATCCCATGCCGGCCGAGGGCGATACTCCGATGGGCTATGTGTGGGAGTACAGCTGCGCATTGTTCTGGGAGTTTCTGTTTACGTGGTGGATCTTCTTCGCGCGCGGATTCAACGTGATTCAGGGGTGTAATCCTCCGGATGACATCTTTCTGATCGCATTGCCGTTCAGGCTGTTTGGGATCCGGTACATCTTTGATCATCATGATGCAAATCCGGAACTCTACGAGTCCAAGTATGAGAGGAAAGACGCGTTCTATAAGGTGCTGTCGTGGCTTGAGAAGATGACTTACGCGACGGCGAGCGTCGTGATGGCAACCAATGAGAGCTACAAAGCACTTGCGGTAAGTCGAGGCGGCCTGGATCAGAAGGATGTCTTTGTTGTTCGCAATGGTCCGGATCTCGACACGTTCAAGCTGGTCCCCGCGATACCGGAACTGAAATATAAAAAGAAGTTTCTGGTCGGATACGTCGGCACCATGAGCATTCAAGAAGGGCTGGACATTCTTCTTGAGGTTGCCGAGAACATCAGGGGCCGTGGACGTACTGACGTCCACTTTACGTGCGTAGGTGGCGGCCCGAGCCTTGCGTCTCTCAGACGGATGCTGGAAGAGAAAAACCTCGGCGAGATGTTCAATTTCACGGGCCGGATCTCGGATGCGGATTTGCTCGACGTTTTATCCACGGCGGATGTGTGTGTGAATCCCGATAGGCCCTGTGAGATGAACGACATTTCCACCATGATCAAAATTGCCGAGTATATGGCCCTGGGTAAGCCGATTGTGCAATTCGATTTGAAAGAAGGGCGCTTCACTGCGGGGGATGCTTCGCTGTACAGTGGTGGTCAAGACCTCGTTTCAGATTTTGCAGACAAGATTCTCTGGCTCCTGGACCACCCGGAGGAACGGCAGCGCATGGGTGAATTCGGGAAGAATCGGGTCTCTGAACACTTGGCGTGGAGGCACTCGGTAACTAACCTTCTTGCCGCTTACGATCGCGCTTTTGAGAAAAAGGGACAGGGGCGACGGACGCAGCAAAAAACTTCAGCAGTTGTCAATTCTGAAGGCCTGGAAGGCTGACTCACAGTTTCATCGGCAGGACGAGAGCCAGTGGCATCTGAGATTTCAAGCACGGAAGAAGGTTTGGGAAGCAATTCTCTCAACGGACGAAGGCGAATGGAAAGTCATTTTTCAACTTACTTCAAATTTCCTGAAGAACTCGTTCGCCTAACGTGCGACGATCGGCTCTCGTCCGATCGCGGGTATTTCAGATTCGGGAAGGATGCCGTATTGTTCGGCCGGCTTGCGAGCGGTGGAGTCGCAAAGAGTCCCGATTGTGAAATGCGGGATATGGAATCGGCTGTGCGCATGGGAGAAGGCGGGTTCCGGCTGCCATTCGACCTGGGCGAGATTGTCGATACGCTTTACCGCGAGGAGTATGCAGAAGAGTGGCGAAATGGCGCGGTCTCGGTTCTGTCCAAGCCCTATTACTTCATTCGCCCTTTGCTTCCGGTTTGGGCTCGGCGGCACCTCCAGAAGATCTATCTTCGTGGCTGGGACAAACTGACGTTTCCACGCTGGCCAGTAGATTGTTCAGTGGATAATCTCTTCGAGCATCTTTTGGTCCTGGCATTGAAGGCTTCGGGTGCGGAAAAAATACCATTCATCTGGTTCTGGCCGGACGGTCACAAAGGCTGTGCCCTGATGACGCACGACGTTGAAACGGAAATCGGCCGCGATTTTTGTTCGACCCTGATGGATATAGATGATTCATTTGGAATCAAGGCTTCGTTTCAAGTGATACCGGAAGAACGATACTCCGTCAGTCCCGATTTTCTCGACTCCATCACTCGTCGCGGTCATGAATTTGCGATTCACGACTTGAATCATGACGGGCACCTGTACAGGAGCAAAGAGGAGTTCATCGAAAGGGCTGCGAGAATCAATGCGTATGGAAGACAGTATGGAACGGAGGGATTTCGCGCAGGAGTTCTTTATCGGAAGCAGGTATGGTATGACGAATTGAAATTCGCCTACGACATGTCTGTTCCGAATGTGGCGCATCTTGATCCTCAGCGCGGCGGCTGCTGCACGGTGATGCCGTATTTCATCGGCGACATTCTCGAGATCCCCGTAACGGCTATTCAGGACTACACGCTGTTCAATATTCTTGGAGATTTCTCAACGCGCATCTGGAGAGAGCAAACACGGATGATTTGCGCCAAGTCAGGTCTCATGAGCTTCATCATCCATCCTGACTACGTGATCGAAGATGGCGAGCGTGCGGTCTATGAAGAACTGCTTGGCCATCTCGTTGATTTGGGTGAACAGAAGCAGGTGTGGTTGTCGACTCCCAGCCAGGTGAACCACTGGTGGCGACAGCGCGCACAGATGAAGCTTGTCAAAGGACCGGCAGGATGGGAAATTGAAAATTCTGTTGATGGACGTGCGCGCGTAGCATATGCGCGACTGGACGGGGAGAAGCTGGTCTACGAAGTGGACGAAGCTTCCAGATTGCAGAGCGCACCTCTCGACTGCCTGAGGGAGATTGAACCTGCAGTACCCGTGGGCAATAACATTTCAATTTAGTTGTGCAGAGTCACGTAATTCGACACGAATCCGAGTTGCGGGAACCGGCAAGTTCTCGAGATTACACGATCAGGAACTGAGACAGTCAGAAATGGCAACTATTCCCTTAGAGCCACAGTCGACCAAAGTGGAGATGCCGGTGCAGTCCGAAGCACCAGGCGCACTTGTGGTTGGCGGCGATCATCCCGGTCTTGCGATTGCGCGGAGCCTGGGCCGTCATGGCGTCCCTGTGTATATCGTTGACGACCAGTACTGCATCTCATCGTGCTCGCGGTTTGCGAAAAAGGTCATACGCGTAGAGAGCATCCTCGACGAACGCAAGACCGTGGATGCTGTGCTTGCAGTTGGCCGCGAGCATAATTTGAAAGATTGGATTCTGTTCCCGACTCGCGACGAGAATGTCGCCGCGTTTTCCCGGTATCGTTCAGAACTAACTCAGTTCTTTCGAGTCACGACCGGCCCTTGGGAAAGCGTCGAGTGGGCATGGGATAAGAAGAAGACCTACGAACTGGCTGAGGAACTCGGGATTCCATGCCCGAAGACTTTCAATCCGAAATCGATCGAGGAGATACCTGCCCTCTATCCGCGCCTTCCTCTCGCGATCAAGCCCGCGGTAAAGGAAAATTTTTTCTACGCAACCGGCGCGAAGGCGTGGCGGGCGGATACTCCTGAACAGCTTCGATCGCTGTATGAGAAGGCGATCAGGCAGATCAAGGCGGAGGAGATCCTTATCCAGGAGATTGTGCCCGGAGGCGGCATTGAGCAATATTCCTATTGCGCTTTCGTGCAGAAGGGAATTCCTCAGTGCGTACTGACCGCACGGCGAGCTCGGCAGCATCCGAGGGAGTTTGGCCGTGCTGCGACCTACGTGGAAACCGTCGACGCGCCGGAGATCGAGATTCTTTCGGAGCGATTTCTAAAGGCCATTAACTATCATGGCGTCGTTGAAATTGAATACAAACGCGATTCTCGCACTGGTGAGTACAAGCTTCTTGATGTGAATGCGCGGCCGTGGGGATTCCATGCAATTGGCCGTGCAGCTGGAATTGACTTTCCCTATCTGATCTATGCCGATCAGGTGGGCATCCCTGTTGAGCAGGCGCGCGCCAAGGCTGGAATCGGATGGCTGCGGATGGTCAGTGACATCCCCACCTCTGTCTCTGATCTTCTACACGGAAGCCTGAGCGTGAAGACGTACCTCAAGTCACTTCAGGCGACACGGGTGGAATCGGTGTTCAGCATGGCGGATCCGCTGCCTTCTTTTGCAGAGCTCGTTATGTTGCCATACCTTGCTGCAATGAAATACCTGAGATTCTAGAAACACACGGATTTGTCGAGTACACATGTCTGAACTTGTCATTGAAGCAGGACGCACCGAACGGCAGTATTGGCGCGACCTATGGCGCTACCGTGAGCTGTTCTTGTTCTTCGCCTGGCGTGATCTGCTGGTTCGGTACAAGCAGACGGCGGTGGGAATCAGTTGGTCGTTGATCCGGCCGCTACTCACGATGGCGGTATTAACTGTGGTATTTGGAAAGCTGGGCAAGATGCCGGCGGGAGGAGTCCCATATCCTCTGCTTGTTTTCTGCGGAATGCTCCCCTGGCTTTTTTTCTCGACAGCTCTGACAGAAGCCGGCAACAGCCTTGTGTCAAATGCGAACATGGTTTCGAAAGTGTACTTTCCGCGCCTCGCGATTACGGCGAGCAGCGTGATCACGAGCCTTGTGGACTTCCTCATCTCGTGCGCCTTCCTGGTTGCGCTCATGATCTGGTTCCGCTTCGTACCGCCTGCCTCGGTAATGTTCGTTCCGCTCTTTGTCGTGCTGGTGTTCGCAGCATCACTGGGAGTGAGTTTGTGGATCGCAGCGTTGATGGTGAAATATAGGGACTTCCGGTTCATCGTTCCGTTCGTGGTGCAGTTTGGCTTGTATATTTCACCGGTGGGCTTTCAGAGCGGCGTGGTTCCAGTACGATTTCGCCTGCTCTATGCGCTGAATCCGATGGTTGGAATCATCGACGGTTTCCGCTGGTGCATCCTGGGGTCACCACGAATCTATCTGCCTTCTCTGGCCATCTCCATTGCCGAAGTTACGTTTCTGCTGGCTACTGGTATTTGGTACTTCAGGAAGACTGAACGCACCTTTGCCGACATTATTTGAATTTGACGCACAGGTTCTCCTAAAAAAACATGAACTCAGACATCGCAATTTCCATCGAGAACCTCGGTAAACGATATGACGTGGACCGGCTGAAGTCTCAAGACGAGGGCCTTCGGCACGTGATTGAAAATGCCCTGCGAGCGCCACTCGCTGCGTTCCGTAAGAAGGTCCGCACGAAACGCACAAGGGAGTTCTGGGCGCTCCGAGGTGTTTCGCTCCAGATAAATCGGGGCGAAGTGGTGGGGATTATCGGGAGGAATGGTGCGGGCAAAAGCACCATGCTAAAGCTGTTGAGCAGAATAACGGTACCCAGCGAAGGCAGCATTCGCATCGATGGACGGGTGGCAAGCTTGCTCGAGGTGGGTACAGGCTTTCACCAGGAACTCACCGGGCGTGAGAATATTTTCCTGAATGGCGCGATTCTGGGGATGAGCCGCGCGGAGATCATTCGCAAGTTCGATGAAATTGTCGAGTTCTCAGAGGTCGGCGAGTTTCTGGATACGCCGGTGAAGCGCTATTCCTCGGGGATGTATGTCCGACTGGCATTTGCAGTGGCTGCACATCTGGATCCCGAGATCCTTATTGTCGACGAGGTTCTGGCGGTCGGTGATGCTGCCTTCCAGCGGAAGTGCCTGGGCAAGATGAGCAGTTTTGCGGAGAGCGGCCGGACGGTTCTGTTTGTGAGCCATAATCTCGAGGCCGTGCGAACCCTCTGCGAACGTGCGGTGTGGATGCAGGATGGGCATGTGCGGGAGGACGGTCCGGTTGAGGGAGTTGTAGAGAACTTCTTCAACGCGCTATCGAACTCATCGCAATTCTCCTCGCAAAACGAGGATTACGGGTTTACGGTGCACCGGGTGATGCTCAAGGATGCGGCAGGGAATGAATCCGCGCAGTTCTCCCCGGGCGACGACATGATTGTCGAAGTGGACTACTCTGCCGATCGACCACTCGAACAACCTTACGTCATTCTTGCAATCAACGGCGTAAACGGCTCTTGTTTCACGGCCAACATGCTGCTAGACGGGAATCGTCCGGCGGTATTGGAAGGAGAGGGAAAACTGGCGTGTCGCTTCAAAGCACTGCCGATTTTTCCGCAAAGCTACTCAGTGAAGATGTCAATCCGAACGAAGAACGGCAACGATCGCGTTCTCGACTACACCGATGTTGCCTTCTTCAATGTTGTCGGTGATTTGGCGAATTATGGCTTCAAGGGCGACTTTGTATCGCGCGCATCGAGTTCCACACCAGTGGTGGTGCCGTATGAATGGCTTTTGCCCGATGGCACGACGGCTTCGGTGTCACTAACTTCCGATGCAGTTCGAGAGAAGCAAGCGGAAGAAGCGTCGATCCGGTGAACTCGATGAGGTTAGAAGTCATTGCAATCATTCCGGCGCGGGGTGGATCGAAGCGCGTTCCAGGCAAGAATATCCGCTTGCTGGGAGGCAAGCCGCTCATCGCGTACAGCATCGAGGCGGCGTTGACGAGCGGTGTTTTCAACCGTGTTGTTGTCAGCACGGATTCGGAAGAGATCGCGACGGTATCACAGGAGTGGGGCGCGGAAGTTCCATTCCTTCGTTCTTCCAACATTTCCGACGACGTAACGCCAGTTTCTGCGGTGACTGCCGACGCTCTTGAAAGGCTCGATCCGGAAGCGCAGAGATATGGCGCGGTGGCGCAACTGATGGCGAATTGCCCGATGCGCACTGCGGACGACATTGCATCCAGTTACAGGCAATTTTGCGACTCCCGTGCTGACTCGCAGATTTCGGTGGTTCGCTATGGGTGGCAAAACCCGTGGTGGGCTATGAAGCGAGACACTGCAGACTTTCGGCTCGACCCACTCTTTCCTCAAGAGATGACTGCCCGAAGCCAGGATCTTCCTGAACTGTTTTGTCCAACAGGAGCGATCTGGTGGGGCAGGGTCTCGGTAATTCGTGAGCGAAAGACCTTCCACATCCCGGAGCGGACCGGGTGGGAAATCGATTGGAAGCACGGAGTCGATATCGATACGGCGGAAGATCTCGAATTCGCCGAAGCGATCCTGAATATGAGCCGGAAAGAGAACTAGTCCTAGGCCTCCAAGAGCAATCCCTACAAATCAAATGCACGCACGCGGCAACAAAATCGGAGTCTATACGACCGTCTATCCGGCGGTAGTGAAATACCTGCCGGAGTGGTATCGGTCTGTGCAATCGCAGACGGATACTGATTTCGAATTGTGGATAGGCCTGGACGCGCTTACGCAATCCGACGTTGAAGCTGCGGTCGGAAGTTCGATTGACGCCCGATGGGTTCGTGATCCCGGAGTCTCTACCCCAGCCAGCATTCGCGATCTGGCTCTGCGGCAGATGACTGCATCCGGATGCGATGTAATTCTGGTTGACAGCGACGACATACTGCATCCCAGCCGTGTGGCAGCTGCTCGTGAAGCGTTGCGGACGAGCGATCTTGCAGGCTGTGCGCTGGAGATTGTAGATGGAAACGGGCAGCCACTGGATGCAGAATTCAACCTTGATCCCGCCTCTCTACCTTCACATGTTTTGCCGCGCAACAACGTGTTCGGCTTTTCGAACTCTGCGTATCGCTGCGAACTGCTTGACCGCGCTCTGCCGATCCCAAGCGACGCTGTGCTGGTTGATTGGTACATTGCAACCCGCGCATGGCTCTTTGGCGCGGAGCTATTCTTCGATCGCAAGGTGAGGATGAAATACCGGCAGTATGACGCGAACACCGCACGTGTTCGACTGCCATTCTGGCCAGACCAGATCCTGTCTGACTCCGCGCTGGTCCACAGGCATTTTCAACTTGTTCTCGCCTCAGGTGGCCAGCATTACTTTCTTCCAGGCCGGTGGGCACAGTTTCTATCTGTTGCGCGCGACATCGAGCAATTTGAACGGTATATTAAGCAGAGTCCAGAGAACCTGAAGACGTATCTTGATTCGCTAAACAGGGCAGTGAAGCACCCCATCTGGTGGACCTCTGTCGCTTATTCACCCCTTTCGCACATGTGGAAACAGGAAAAGGTTCTATGCAAACAGTGAAGTTGGGTAATGTGGAAGTCGGTCCCGGCCATCCGGCATACATCATCGCGGAGGTGGGCTCAAACCATAATGGAGATATGAATCTCTGCCGAGAGCTGATTGATGCAGCCGCAGAGAGCGGCGCCAATGCCGTCAAGTTTCAATCGTGGACTGACAAATCGCTCATCGCCGAGGAAGAGTACCAGCGGAACACCACGTACTCCGACAAGAAGAAGCATTTCGGATCGCTGCGCGAAATGGTCACTGCCTATCAGCTCACCTCTGACCAGCATGCCCAGGCTCATGCGCGCTGCGTGGAGAAGGGAATTGACTTTTGCTCGACTCCGTTCTCCCCGGAAGAGGTGGACCTGCTCGATTCTCTGAATGTGCCGTTCTTTAAAATTGCGTCGATGGATGTGGTGCATCTCCCGTTGCTCAAGTACGTCGCAAGTAAGAAGCGTCCCGTCATCATCTCGACTGGAATGGCCACCCTCGGTGAGGTGGAGCAAGCGGTTGACGCCGTCCGGAGCGAGGGAAATGATCAGATCGTTCTGCTGCACTGCATTTCGATCTATCCGCCAGAGTACGAGACGATTCACCTGCGCAACATGGAAATGCTGCAACGAGCTTTCGACTGCCCGGTAGGGTTTAGCGACCATACGCTGGGAACGGCGATCCCACTTGCGGCAATCGCAATTGGCGCCTGCCTGATTGAGAAACACTTCACGCTCGACCAGGATATGGAAGGATGGGATCATGCCATCTCCGCAAACCCGGAGCAGATGCGCACCATCGTGAAAGAAGGCAGGAACATCTTCGCTGCGCTTGGAAGCAGCCGGCGGATTGTGAGCGAGGCTGAAATGGAGAAGCGGAAGAAGTTTCGTCGCAGCCTGGTCGCGCGACAAGCTCTCAGCAAGGGGAGCGTGCTCAGCGAGAGCGATTTCGATGCAAAGCGGCCCGGAACCGGAGTTTCGCCGGACCAGATGCAATACATCATAGGCCGCTCTCTCGCATGCGACCTTGGCGAAGACCAGGTACTCCGGTGGAATCATCTGCTTTGAACCCTAATCAGGACCTCAATCGTCCGCTGATCCTTATCGGCGCCGGCGGCCATGCGCGCGTGCTGCTGAGTACTCTCCTGCTCCAGGAGCGGCAGATCCTGGGTTTCGTTGATTCGCACAGGATTGGAGCGGATCTTCTGGGCCTGGCTCAACTGGGAGGAGATGACGCCGTTCTCACGTACGATCCGTCGGAGATTCTGCTTGTGAACGGGGTCGGATCGCCTGCGTCGATTTCGAAACGCCTGAAGGCCTATGAGTACTTCCGTACTGAAGGTTACAGCTTTGCGTCCGTGATTCATCCCGGCTCAATCGTCGCGCCCGAGGCAAAATTGGCAGATGGAGTACAAATCATGGCTGGTGCGATTGTCCAGACGGGATGTGTGATCGAAGAAGATTCAATCATCAATACCGGCGCGCGAATCGACCATGACTGTGTGATCCGAGCACACGCGCACGTGGCGCCGGGAGCGGTGCTGAGCGGCAATGTTCATGTTGGACACCGTGCACACGTCGGTGCCGGAGCTGTCGTGATCCAAAACATCCGTCTCGGAGACGACTCCATCATTGGCGCAGGAGCAGTGGTGCTGGCGGATGTGCCTGCATCTTTAACCGTCGTCGGGGTTCCTGCCCGACCCATTCACGTGAAAAGCTAGAGACTGATCACAACCTATGACTGCTCGACCGGTTTATATCGTCCATTGCATCGATACTGAAGGTCCGCTGTACGAATCATTGGCAGCGACTTTCGATCGTCTGCGCGACATCTTTCATCTGAACCTCGAACCGAGCGCAGCAACCCTTCGCCAACTTCAGAATGGCACTCTCGACCTGGGCGGCATTGAAGCAGCTGTGCAGCGGGTGGTTGATCCCCACCTGCTTGCATACAACGACACTTGGGACAAGGTTGATGCGATGCTGACGCGCATCATGGACGGTGGCTTTCGAAAGAGCTATCCAGACAGCGCGGGAGAGGGATGGGTCTACAACTGGTTCTGTGTGGACCATGTCGACTACGATGCCAACCCGCGCCGGCGCGACATGGGGTACCACAACGTCTTCGAGCACTATAGCTGGCTGTTGAAGCAGGATCCGGCCAATCGCGATGGGCTCCACTTTCACTACCATCCGCATTCGTTCAGCCGCGAAGCTCATCGTTCCGCGACTCACTGGTGGGCTAATTCCGACAGCCTGTTTCAATCGCTTTCGCGGCGAGTAATCGACCACATGTGGTTCCCGGCGGCACACAGGCCCGGGTTCCATGTTATCCGCCCCGACAGCCACTGGTTTCTGGAGCAGTACATACCGTTCGACTTTTCAAATCAGTCGATGGCGCACAATAGCACGGACTCGCAACAGTTTGGCGTTGCCGGCGGCCGATTCGGAGATTGGCGTCGTGCTCCTGCCACCTGGGAGCCCTACCACCCGAGCGCGGACGACTATCAAAGTCCGGGCGCGTGCCGGCGGTGGATTGCCCGCTGCCTGAATGTGGGTACGCGCTATCGAGTAATCCGCGAGCAGGATGTTCGTCAGGCGTTCGAAGAAGCAGCCGCGGGCAGGCCGGTGGTCCTCTCGATTACAAACCACGATTTCCGCGACATGGCGCCGGATGTTGACGGGTTCCGAAAGCTACTTGAAACGGTGGCGCGTGAGTTTCCGCAGGTTCCGTTCTTCTACTCCGAGGCTTTGAGCGCGATGCGCTTGGCGCTTGATGTTGCTCCGCAGCCGCCGTGTGAACTTGAGTGCACAATCGAGACGGTGGATGATTCTGCTGCGGTATTGAAGGTCAGTTCGAAGACGCCAACGTTTGGCCCTCAGCCGTGGCTTGCGCTTAAGACCACAGCCGGCAAATACCACTTCGATAATTTTGATATCGATGTCCCCTTCCATCGCTGGCAGTACGTATTCGATCAGGAGACGTTTGCGTTGTCGTCACTTGCCGCAATTGGGGTCGCAGCGAACAACGCGTACGGAACGACGACGGTAGTAAGGATCGATCCGGCTAAGCGGACAATTATGACAAAACATTGGAATCTTCCGGCAGAGAAATCTGCAGAAGCCGTGGCATCCCGCTGAAAAACGATCCGGCGATCTCCAGGTGCGCAAAATGACCGACCCATCAAAGAAAATCGATCTAGCCACTGTGACCTGTTCTCCGAGCGCGTCCATCCGAGTCGCGGTGGAAGCACTGGACGCCGCCGGCACGGGTGCGTTGGCTCTTTGTGACAGCGAGGGGAAGCTGGTTGGCGTGCTCTCGGATGGAGATTTGCGCCGGGCGCTACTTCAGAAGCATTCGCTCGAGGACGCATGCATAGCGGTCGCGTCCAGGACCCCGATCATTGGCAGGAGTCCAATTTCACCGGGCAACGCGCTGAGGGTGATGAATGAGTTTGATATTCATCAGCTCCCAGTTGTGGACGATCGAGGTATTCTCGTCGACTTCCTGCTTCGCAAAGACGTGGTCGAGGAGTATCAGCTTGCGGTCGAATCGCGCGAGCGGCTGCGCAAGGTGTGTGTCGGGCCGCAGACCTCGATTGCCGACGCCCTTGCACAGTTGAATGATGCCGGAACCGGTGCGCTGGTTCTGTGCGATGACGAAGGGAAATTGTGCGGGCTCCTTGCCGATGGCGATATTCGCCGCGCCGTGATCCGACGGGTGCCATTGACCGATCCGTGTGGCAGCATTGCGACCCAGAATCCTGTCCGCGCATCTGAGCCAATCACTCCCTCTGATGCTCTCCACATGATGAATGAGCACGACATTCACCAGCTGCCCCTGGTGGATGGCGAAGGGCGCATTGTGGAATTTCTGCTGCGCAAAGATCTGATTCCCAATATGCCGCAGGATGACATGCAAGCGGTGGTCATGGCCGGAGGCTACGGCAAGCGCCTGCTGCCGCTAACGGAAAAGGTTCCAAAGCCGATGCTGCCAGTCGGCGAGAGGCCCCTGCTGGAACTGATCATTCAGCAGCTCCGCAAGGC
The DNA here is from genome assembly GCA_035606555.1 of Occallatibacter sp. Lineage (GTDB taxonomy): Bacteria > Acidobacteriota > Terriglobia > Terriglobales > Acidobacteriaceae > Telmatobacter. The sequence goes on along the minus strand of DATNFD010000071.1, from coordinate 27,435 downwards.
GGGCATCCATGACGTGAACCTGACGACGCACTATTTGCCGGAATCGATTTCGGGGCACTTCGGCAATGGTGAACATTTCGGCGTCAGGCTCAATTACTCGCGGGAGGAGAATCCGCTGGGCACGGCGGGCGGTCTGCGGCTGATGCCTCGTCCGCAAGGCCCCTTTCTGGTGATTAACGGGGATATCCTTACAGGTGTACCTTTTCAGCAGATGCTGCAATACCATCGCGCACACCGTGCCATGCTGACGGTTGGTGTGCGGAAATATGATCTGCAGGTGCCCTTCGGCGTGGTGGACTGCGACGACGTAAGGATCACCAGGATTGAGGAAAAACCTTGCCACAGCTATTTCATCAATGCGGGCACTTATCTACTTGATCCCGCAGCGTGGGATCGGATTCCGGAAGGAAGCCGGTTCGATATGACAGATCTGATACGGGTTCTACTGGAAGCAGGCGAGACGGTTGTCGGCTTTCCGATCATGGAGTATTGGATCGATGTGGGAAGACACGAAGACTATATGAAGGCGCAGGAACTGGTTTTGAAAGGAGAACTATAAAGTGCGGGTCCTTATCACCGGCGGAGCAGGTTACGTTGGATCGAGCCTGGCTCCCCTTTTGCTCGGTGCAGGTCACAAGGTGCGCGTCCTCGATCGGTTGGCCTATGGCGGTGAATCGCTGCTTGGAGTTTGGTCGAATCCAGATTTCGAGTTTATCCACGGCGACGTTCGCGACGCCGAGAAGCGGCACGAGGCTGTAGCCGATTGTGACGCGGTGGTTCATTTGGCTGCTATTGTGGGCGACCCTGCCTGCGCCCGTGAGCCAGAGTTGGCAAAGGCCGTGAATCTTGAAGCGTCGATGGCAATGATCGAGGAGAGCCGGAAAGCAGGAGTCCAGCGCTTTGTATTCGCTTCGACGTGCAGCAACTACGGAAAGATGGAGGATCCCTCCAAACTCGTTGACGAGGACTCGGAACTGCGCCCCGTTTCTCTCTATGCAGAAACAAAAGTTGCGGTGGAAAAGGTGCTGCTGGAAAGCGGGAGCACAGATAAGTGGATTCCAACACCGCTTCGCTTTGCCACGGTGTTTGGCGCTTCTCCAAGGATGCGATTCGATCTGACGATCAATGAATTCACGATGGAGATGATTACCAAAAAGCACCTGGTGGTATTCGGAGAGCAGTTCTGGCGGCCATATGTTCATGTGTTCGATGCTGCCCGGGGAATCGCGCTCGTGCTTGAGTCACCCCGCGAGAAAGTTGGCGGACGCGTTTTCAACGTTGGGTCCACCGATCAAAACCTGCAGAAGCAGCAAATCGTGGAGCTGATTCGGCCGATGGCTCCTGATGCGAAGGTCGAATTTGTGCATAAGGTTGAAGATCCCCGCGACTATCGCGTCTCCTTCAGCCGCATCCTCAACGAGCTGAATTACAAGACCACGAGATCGGTGGTGGAAGGCATTGTCGAAGTGGCAAAGCTGGTCCGCACCGGAGCGATTTCGAACCTGGCAGACAGCCGTTATCGCAACTAAGGTGAGAGGGCAACGATGAAGTCGATTGAAGCTGATCCCAAGATCGCAACGCCAGAGATGCAGGTTGTTCCGCTCTCGGTCCCCGAGCTCCACGGGAACGAATGGCAATATGTGAAGGAATGCCTTGACACCGGATGGGTTTCCTCGGTTGGGGCGTACGTTGAGCGATTTGAAAGCATGGTCGCTGCACAGGCTGGAACGAAATTCGCCGTCGCGACCGTGAATGGCACGTCATCTTTGCATATCTCTTTGCTGGTTGCCGGTGTGCAGCCCGGGGATGAGGTGCTGGTATCGACGCTTACCTTTATCGCCCCGGTGAATGCGATTCGGTATGCCGGCGCATGGCCGGTCTTCATCGACGCGGAAGCTGACCACTGGCAGATCGATGCAGTTCGCGTTTCCGAGTTCATTGAGCATGACTGCGACTGGATCAATGGCGTGCTTCGTAACCGCCACACAGGGCGAAGGATCTCGGCGATCATGCCGGTGCACGTCCTGGGTCACCCGGTCGATATGGATCCGATCCTGGAGATTGCCCGCAAGTACGATCTGAAGGTGATTGAAGATTCGACAGAGGCTCTGGGATCTACGTATCGGGGCAAGAGCCCAGGCAGCCTGGGCGACATCGGATGTTTCAGCTTCAATGGAAACAAGATCATCACTACAGGCGGTGGTGGCATGATCGTCACCAATCGGGAGGATTGGGCAAAGAAAGCGAAGTACCTGACCACGCAGGCGAAAGACGATCCCATCGAGTATGTTCACGGTGAGATTGGATACAACTACCGGCTGGTGAATGTGCTTGCAGCAATCGGGTGCGCGCAAATGGAGCAGCTGCAGGGCTATGTAGCGAAAAAGCGCAGGATTGCGAGTCGATACGCGCAGGAACTTGCCGGCGTTGCAGGTATTGAATTGATGAAGACTGCTTCGTGGGCAGAGAGCACGTACTGGATGTACACCGTACTGATCAATCCAGAAGGATTCGGCATGAGCTCACGGCAACTGCTGACATTTCTCGGCGCTAAGAAGATTCAAACAAGGCCGCTTTGGCAGCCGGGACATCTTTCGCCCGCACACCGGAGCAATCACACCGTCTCTTTGCCTGTTGCAGAAGACCTGGTAAGCCGCGCGCTCAGTCTCCCGTGTTCGGTAGGGCTTTCAGATGCTGAGCAGGGCAGAGTGATCTCCACAATCATTGAAGCTGAACGGTAAAGCGGATCATATACATGCCTGTAAAAGAATCATCTCTGACCCTGTCCAAGTTCATCGAAAGGCTCGCAAGCTCGGGGCTGAGAGCGGGTGACACTGTCTTTGTCCAGCTGTCGTGGCCTGCGGCGGAGCAAGAGACGTGGGTCGACGACGCCAATGATCGGATTCTTTCGGCGCTTCTTGAGATCATCGGTCCGAACGGAACGCTGCTTGTTCCTGCATTTACATTTTCGTTTTACGGGCACGAAGCGTTTGACCGCGCATCGTCGCCTGCCGTGGCGGGATCATCAACTGACGCTGTGGGGTTTTCGGAACTCGTGCGGAACCATGCTGGCGCAGTTCGATCAGATGATCCGCTGTACTCCGTCGTGGGAATCGGTGCGGCCGCTGAAGAACTGCTCTCGAATTTGCCGAACAGTAGCGTCGGCCCAAACAGCCTGATGGATCGGCTGACGCGGCGCTCGGCGAAGCTTTGCCTGGCCGGTGTTGGACTCGAGCGGGCCGTCCTATTCGATTTCGCGGAAGATGCATGTTCCGCACCCTGGCGATTCAAAAAGCTATTCACCGGGAAAGCTTGGCGCAACGGAGTGCACCAAAGACAAGGCTGGATCGCCTCAGTCGTCAACACCGAGCTGGCTGAAAAGGCGAGCGAGATTCGCAAACGTGTGGCAGCGCGTTGTGAGGCCGCGCTGAATCTCAAGCAGGACGATGTCTACCCGGTTGTTGTCGCGGACGCTCGTGATCTTCTCGCCATGCTCGGAGTCGAACTCGGCCACGAGGTCAAGGCATTCGGACCGGTTCCAAAGCACGGCGGAGTCTCAGTCGAGCTGCCCCCTTCCGCTTCGATGAGTGAGACCATCTCCGCCCTGTGGCGTTTGCCTCGCGACATCGTTTCCGACGGATACGACACAGCTCTGCATGCACTGGCGGGACAGGTCCGGATGCAGATTCACGAGTATCCCACGGGAACCGAATGCTGGAGCTGGCTGATTCCGGAGAAGTGGACTTGCCGGGATGCAAGGCTCGAGACGTTGGATGGGCATGTGCTGTTTTCCTACCGCGACAATCCATTGCATGCGGTTTCCTACTCGCTTCCATTCGATGGAGTGGTCAGCCGCGATGAGCTCTTCGGGCACCTGCACACGCATCCCAGACTGGACGATGCGATCCCGTTCATCTTCAAGTACTATGAGCGCGATTGGGGGCTGTGCTGCAGCAAGAAGCTGAAGGACAGCCTTAAGGATGAGCAGTATCGCGTCTTGATCGACTCCGAATTCAGTTTCGGGTCACTGAAGGTCGGCGAGTGCGTGGCTCGAGGCGCCAGTGATCAGACCTTTGTTCTCTGCGCGCATCTCTGCCATCCGGCGATGGTCAACGACGATCTGAGTGGGGTCGTCGTTGGCATGCAGGTGATGCAGGAACTGTTGAAGCGCCAGGATCTTAAATACACCTATCGCTTCCTGATCCTGCCCGAGACCATTGGTTCAGTGGCTTACCTCAGCCACAACATGCACCTCGTGCCGCAGATGGTGGGCGGTTTGTTCCTCGAAATGCTGGGCGTCGACAATCCACATGCGCTCCAGCTCTCATTCGACGGGAATACGGAGATGGATCGGTGCCTTTCGCGAGTTCTCTCGAATTCAAGTCCGGACGCGTGGATTGGCGCGTTCCGCACAGTTGTCGGCAATGACGAGCGGCAATTCAACGGTCCCGGTGTGAGGGTGCCGATGCTCTCTCTATCTCGAGTACTGCGCGAGCGAACCAACGGCTGGCCATACTATCCGGAATACCACTCCAGCCAAGACACGCCTGAACTCGCCCCGGAGTCTCGACTTGCAGAGTCGCGCGATCTTGTTCTGGGCATGATCGATGCAGTCGAAAAGAGCGAGATCCCTGTGAACCTATTCCAGGGCGAACTTTTCTGCTCGCGATATGGGCTTCACATCGACGCGTATTCGAATCCGGAAGGGAACCGGTCATTCTTCGACATTCTGTTCCTGATTGATGGCACGCGTTCGGTCCACGAGATTGCCAGGGTCTGCGGAATCTCGGTTGAGGCTGTTCGTTCCGTCCTCAATGAACTGAGCACGCGCGGTCTGATTGCGTATGCACCGTTGCCGCGAGCCTGAGACCGATGCGCATTCTGGTAGGCACTGGCCTGAATCAAGGTGCGGCCGAATATCGGAACATCGGCGACATTGCAATGTTGCAGGTCGCGGTGGAACGGCTTGCGGAACTTTGGCCCGATGCTGAGATTCTGGTCCTGACCGATTCGGCGACTGACCTCACTCGCTTCTGCCCGCAGACTAAGCCGCTCTCACGATGTGGCGCCGAAACCTGGCTCCTCGATGGCGTGATCACGGGCCCGCTCCATCTGGTGCTTCCTGAATGGATAACCTTTCACATCCGCAGGACAAAACGCTGGATTCGTACACATGCACCGGGGATGATCGATTTCCTGCTCCGCGCCCGTTTTCGTCTGCACGACGGCGAGCATCGCGGGCCCAAAGTTGAATCTTTTTTCCGCGCCCTTCGAAATTGCGATCTGCTCGTAGTTGCCGGCTGCGGTGGATTCGCAGACAGCTGTCGAGCCTGGAACTTCTACGCTCTAGGGCTGATTGAGGTCGCACTCGCCTATGACAAAAAGGTGGCTCTCTTTGGGCAAGGCCTCGGTCCACTCGCTGATAGAGAAGTTCTTGATCGGATGAGGGAAGTTTTGCCACGGGTTTCCATGTTCGCTTCGCGTGGAACCCATGGCGCGGAGGCGATTGCTGCGCAGCTTGGGATTCCGAAGAGTGTTTTCGCGACGACCGGCGACGATGCTGTGGAGCCAGCGTATCGGTTGCGATCACAGTCACTGGGCAACGCAATTGGAGTCAACCTGCGGATCGCTCCCTATTCTGGAATTGCTGAATCTCATGCAGATGCGATAGGAGCCGTGCTGTGCGATTTTGCGAGGCGCCGAAACGCCGACCTGCTTCCGCTGCCCATTGCCCAGCATAGTACTGCCGATGATCGCAAAAGCATCGGGCGGCTTCTTGGAGCATTGAGTACCTCCCATGCGACGCCAGGTCCCGAGTCGCCGCAAGCCATCTATTCAGAAACAACACGGTGTCGGATTGTCATAACCGGGGCATATCACGCGGCGGTTTTCGCTCTAGCTCAGGGAATTCCGACGGTTTGTATCAGCGGGACCGGCTACTATGCAGCCAAATTCAGAGGGCTAAGGGAGCTTTTCGGAGATGGTTGCGAGATTGTGTTTCTTGAAGAAAACGATTCGACAAGCTCTCTAATTCACTCATTAGAAAAGGCTTGGAACCTTTCAGTAGACCTCCGCAACGCGCTGCAAGAGAAGGCTTGTAAGCAGATTCAAGCAAGCCGCGATGCCTATCGACGCGTCGCCGAATTGTTCCCGGCGGCCATTCGCGACAGCCGAAGCGATCCGGCGATTTTGTCAATCCCCTAATTTGTCGCGTGTAGATGGAGATGGGTTCCGTTAAGCTTTGAGCAATCGGCCGTATGGGTACCAAATCCGCCAAACCGAAGCAGATACTTGTGTTTTCTCCATATGCGTTGTGGACCTTCCACACTGTATATGAAGGCACCATCGCAAAGGCATGTCGTCTACGCGGAGCAGAGGTCACATATCTGCTTTGTGATGGATTGCCGGAGTGCGATCAGCACTGGTTTTCGAAAGCAGGGGGACCAAGGCCCGACGACATTTGCCAGCGCTGCCGTGCGGCCTCTTCTACGAATGTAGGTCCGAGTGAATTTCCAAGCCAGTGGATCGGCCAATATCTTTCTCCGGCGGAACGGGATGAAGTGACCTCCTGGGCGGCGAGCCTTCAGCCGCAGGAATTCAGCAGCGCCACATTTCGACATCTGCCCCTGGGCGAGTGGGTCATCTCGTCCATCAATTCATATTTTCGGCAGTTTCCACCGGATCTTACTTCGAGCGCGGTTGTGCAGGTCTTTCGCAACTTCCTGGTTAGCGCCGGGCTGGTTGGAATTGCCCTCGCAAACTATCTCGATCGGAACTCGGTTGATTCCGCCATCCTCTTCAACGGCCGCCAATCAATCACACGGGTTGCGATGGAGATCTTGATCGCGCGCGGCATTCGAGTACTCACTCATGAGCGCGGAGAGTATCAGCGCGAACATCTGAACGCACGTGCGAATGCGCATTGCATGAGCCCGCTACCATTTGCATCCTTCTGGAAGACATGGGGAGGTATTCCCCTCACGCGCCACGAACTTGAAGAAGCGCGAATGTGGCTGGTGCAGCGTCGCTATGGCGCGAATCCCGCGTGGATTCAATTCAGCAAGACTGTAAGTGCAGAATCCGTGCGGAGGCAATTGAGAATTCCCAAATCCAAACGGTTGCTGGCACTCTTCACATCTTCTACGGACGAAGTAGCCGGGGATCCTTTGATGCAGGGGCCATACCCTTCGCAAGAGGATTGGGTACGAGATGTAATCGAATGGGTTCGAAACCACAAACAGGTTGAGCTTGTGATCAAGGTACATCCTAACCTGGGCGGTAATAGCTACATCGGCGCGGCCACGCACGAGCTCAACTTTTATCAGCGGATCCGGACAAGTTTGCCGGAAAACGTTCAGATGGTTATGCCCGAGGATAATGTGAGCGCGTACTCCCTCGCCGAAGAAGCCGACTTCGGGTTGACCTTTGGATCGATCATCGGCTTGGAAATGGCCCTGCTCGGCAAGCCGGTGCTGCTCGCCTCGCGCGCAGTTTACGAACATGCTCCGGCATTTCTCACTGTGCGGTCCCGAGAGGAACTGACGGCGCTTCTGGAGAAGTCGTTGCATCCTTCCGATGGGCGCGAGATTCAGCGGCAGGCGTTCCGGATCGCATACTATGCAATGTGCGTGTGCGACATGCCATTCCCCAAAGTCACGGTTGAATCTCTCTATCACGCCCGCGAAAATTTCCAGAACACTACAGAGCTTGCCCCGGGGATGGATCCTTCGCTCGATCGGATTTGCCGATTCCTCGTGGAAGATGGACCACTCTTTGAGCAGCCGTCTGCAGTGGACCTTGCGCGCACGAATGCCGAAGAGGATGCATTTCTGGACGAGCTTGCCACGTCTCCGCACTCGTTTCGAGAACAGCGGCTGGAGCGCTGGCTTCGCCTTCGCTCAACCGGCCGGATGGTTAAAAGCATCCTTCTGCGTCTTCCTTTTGGCGCAGGGGAAAAAATTCTTAAAATTTCCCGACCAGGGTGGCACTCGATGCTGAAATCAGTTGAAGTCGGCAAGATGGCGGCTAATAGCAAATGAGCTCACCAATTCCATTCACGCCTGCTGCACGCTCTTCCTCGCCAGTGGAACAATCAGCCGCCACGACACCGATGCAGATTGCATTTGCGCTTGCGGTGACCATTATCGTCGGCGTTGGGCTATGGTCTCGCTGGATCGGTATCGACGCACAGAGCATGTGGGCCGATGAAGGTTATACCGCCTGGCTGACGAAATATTCGCTGTCCGCCATCTTGACAGTTCTGCCTACCGACGACCATCCACCGCTCTTTTATTTCCTGCTGCATCTATGGCGTGGCCTTTTTGGAAACAGTGTAGTTGCGATGCGCAGCCTGTCGGTGGTTTCAAGCACATTGTGCCTGCCGGTCATGTATCTGCTTGCTCGAAGAATCTTCCAGAGCAGGATGTGCGGGCTCATTGCGCTAGCATTTACGTCGATATCATATTTTCCAATCTGGTATGCAAAGGAAGTGCGCTGCTACGCATTCCTCGAACTCATCACGTGTGTTTGCGTTTACTGCATGGTTCTCGCACTTGAGAGGCCGACTGTCGTCCGGGTCCTGCTGGTCAGTCTGTCAGTCGCCGCGGCTCTCTACACGCACACCATGGTGCTCTTCTATACGCCGGGGATCGTGATCTTCTGGATGTGTTATCCGTCGCAACTGAATCTGCGCGGACGGCTCAAGCATGGGGCCATCGTCGCCGGCATCGTTCTTCTGCTTTACGCTCCCTGGGTCAGAACGCTCTGGATCCAGGTCCGCTCTGTACATTCAGGCTTTTGGCCCGCCAAGCCCGGTCTAACCAACCTGCTCGACGCCATTTGCTTATACTGCGGTGTTGGCACAGCGGATCTTCAAGCCGCTTTTCGCTCGCATCTGCCAGGAACAAAGTTTTTTGGTTTTCTTACCTGGATGCCGCTGGTAATGCTTGCGCTCGGCATTAGTTTCTTTCAGGCGTTGACCAGCAAGGATGCTGCCGTTCGCCGCAAAATGCTGGCAATCTCTGCAATGGCGGTGCTGCCGATCGTCCTTGTTTTTATCGACAGCCGTGTACTTACTCCAGTGTTCGTCAACCGAGTCTTTTTGGGCGCGGGAGTCTTCCTGCCTCTGTTGCTCTGCTTCCCGGTTGCATTCTCACGAAATCGCAGCATCTATCTTCGGGTTGCACCCGCCGTCATCATTTTGATGGTGGCGGCACTGTCTCTTTCCGTTCACCATGAACAGCGCGACGACTGGCGCGGAGTGACGCGATATGTTCTAAGTCTGCCGGAGCAGCAGCGTGAGGTGTTCGCGTTTCAGCCGTACTGCCAAATGCTGCTGGACTACTACTCAAACCAGCTGGCACTTCCCGGTAGCTCCGTGCAAATCAAAGGCCTGATGACAAAAGCGGAGATCGAGGATCCGGCCAATCCAGCCCCGCATATTCCAGTTCTCGCGAATGCGGACCCGCTGGGAATGCTAAGCGAGGCGATCGGCACGCATCAATACAAGGAAATCGATGTTGCGCTCCAGATGTATAGGCTAACGCCAGGTCTGACAGCGATGCCCGGGTTCCTGCAAACGCATTGCGCTTCAGTCAGCGCCACGGATTTCGGTGGAATGCGCGTAACCCGCTGCATGCTGGCGCAGCAATGATGGCACGCAGGATGACCTCCGAGCCCACTCGAACATGACTGACATTTCGGTAATTTTGTGCACATACAATCGCTGCGAAAGCCTGCCTAAAGCGCTGGCGAGTCTGGCTGCGGTGAGTCTACCGGCCACTGTGACCTGGGAGGTTTTGGTCGTCGACAACAATTCAAGTGATCGTACTGCTGCTGTCATTGAGGATTTCCGCGGGCGCTTTCCGGGCAGGTTCCACTATATTTTCGAGCCATCTCAAGGGAAATCTTTCGCTCTGAATACTGGGATTCGTGCCGCAATGGGTCGCGTTCTCGCTTTCATCGATGATGATGTTGTTGCCAGTGGATCGTGGTTGCGGAATCTTACGGCAGACATTCTGAAAGGGGAATGCTCCGGAGCGGGCGGAAAGATTCTGCTCGATCCGAATTTTGTGGCTCCAGCATGGCTGCCGGTGGAAGGGCCATTTTCACTTGCGGGAATGCTCGCCGTCTTCGATCTGGGAAGTGAATCGCGTTCGCTCGACAGGCCGCCGTTCGGAGCCAACATGGCCTTTCTTCGCACCATGTTTGACAAGTACGGGTTATTTCGGACCGACATGGGGCCATCGCCGGGGAGTGAAATTAGAAATGAAGACGTGGAGTTCTGCAGGCGGTTGATGAACGGCGGCGAAGTTCTGCAGTACGAACCCGAAGCAATTGTCTATCACGCTGTTCCGGAGCGTCGGCGCACACAGGAGTATTTTCTTCAATTCTGGTTCGATCATGGGCGCGCGGTGATTCGTGAATCCGGTGTGCGCCGGCCAGTTCTCGGAATTCCACATCGATATTTGAGCATTGTGAAAGCTGTCTACTGGTCGATTCCAGTTTCAGCGCTGCGCTGGCTATTTACGAGCGATGTCAAAACTCGCTTCTATCGAAAAGGCTGGCTCTGGATGCTGGCGGGTCAGGTTTCAGAGTGGGCACGTCCTGAATCCCGTCTGCAAACCTCATCTCCGGATCTCAAAGCTGCTTCGAGCGAAAATCTTACGCGCAATGCCTAGGCCGTTCGAGAAATTCCGATGAATATCGCCGTCATCCTGTGCACCTACAACCGCGCCCGAAGTCTCGCTGTGGCTTTAGAAAGCGTAGCTGCGTCGCGGATGGCGGAAGACAGCGCCTGGGAGGTGGTCGTTGTTGACAACAACTCCTCTGACGAGACGCCAAACGTAGTGCACGGGTTTCAGGAGAGATTTCCGAACAGGTTCCGATATATCTTCGAACCGACGCCGGGGAAGTCTCACGCACTCAACCGGGCACTCCGGGAAACTGACGCCGAAATAGTAGCGTTCATGGACGATGACGTGCAGGTGGACCCGGATTGGCTCAGACAACTTACAAAGATTTTCGACAATAAAGAGTACGCGGGATCTGGCGGGCGGATTCTGCCGGAATCCGGTTTTCAGCCTCCTGTTTGGCTCAAGGTTCTATCCCCGTATGCGCTTGCGCCCATCGCGATGTTTGATCTTGGGCCGGATGCCGGGGATCTGCACGAACCTCCTTTTGGCACAAACATGGCTTTTCGGCGGCGCGTGTTTGCGCAGTGCGGTGATTTTCGACGGGATCTTGGTCCGCGGCCCGGATCGGAGATTCGAAGCGAAGATACCGAGTTCGGCATGCGCGTACTTCGCGCAGGCGAACGCCTCTGGTATGAACCTTCGGCAATTGTTCATCACATGGTTCCGAGCCATCGTGTTAAACAGGAATATTTCCTGAAATGGTGGTTTGCGAAGGGGCGCGGTGATGTGCGCGAAGGAATATTCCAGCATGAAAAACGTCTGAGTATTTCGGGAGTGCCGCTCGTGCTCTTCAGGAGGACTCTGGTCTGGGGTGTTCGCTGGCTTGTTTCCATTTCTCCCTCGCGAAGGTACGACTGTAAAGCGAAGGTGTGGTGGCTTGCCGGCGAAATAAAGGAGTCTTTCGCTGCAGTCCAAATGCGTCGCGCACGCAATCTTGCGCATCCACAGGGAACGCCATGAAAGTCGCTGTAATCGGTGCGGGAATTGTTGGTCTTGCGACCGCACACCAGATCGTTTGCCGTTATCCACGCGTGAAAGTCGTCGTTCTCGAAAAGGAAAGTGGTCCCGCCCGTCATCAGACCGGCAACAACAGCGGTGTGCTGCATTGCGGGCTGTATTACAAGCCAGGCTCACAGAAAGCCAGGCTGGCGGTGCAGGGAATTCGCAGAATGGTCGAGTTCTGCGAGCGGCACAACATTCCGCACGAGATCTGCGGGAAGCTGGTTGTGGCCACGGATGCTGAAGAAATCCCGCGACTCCATGCGCTGCTGGAGCGCGGTACGGCCAATGGGCTTGAGGGGCTCAAACTGCTCGGGCCGGAGGAAATTCGCGAGCACGAGCCTCACGCTGCCGGCCTCGCCGCGATCCGGGTTCCGCAGGAAGGCATTGTCGATTTTGTAGCCGCCACCCAGGCCATGGCTAGCGAGATTTCTCGGCATGGCGGAGAGGTTCACTATTCGGCGGAAGTTCGCAAACTGCAAAACTCTGCCGGCTGGAGAATCTCGACGACAGGTGGCGATTTTGAATCGGATTTCATTGTCAATTGCGGCGGCTTGCAGTGCGATCGTATCAGCACGAAAGCAGGTAATCATGACGCGACGCGCATCGTTCCGTTCCGAGGCGAGTACTACAAACTTAAACCTGACAGCCAGCACCTCGTGCGCAATCTGATCTATCCCGTTCCCGATCCCAAGTTTCCTTTTCTGGGCGTGCACTTCACGCGCTTGATCCACGGGGGCATTGAGGCCGGTCCGAACGCGGTTCTTGCATTCGCTCGAGAGGGATATCGCCACAGCGACTTTCGTGTCCGCGACATGTTCGAGACGTTCACGTATCCCGGATTCTGGCGATTTCTTTTGCGGTATCCATCCATGTGCTGGCACGAATTTCGACGCTCATTCAGCAAGGCGCTCTTCTGCCATTCGTTGCAGCGCCTGGTGCCGGAACTGCAGATCAGCGACCTGACGCAGGGTGGGGCTGGAGTTCGGGCCCAAGCTCTCTCGCCCTCGGGAGAACTGCTTCAGGATTTCTATTTTGTGCGCCAGCCGAATGCGCTGCACGTGCTGAACGCGCCGAGTCCCGCGGCAACCGCCGCACTTTCGATCGCTGATTCCGTTGTAGATCAGATGAGAGAATCGCTCGACTGAAAGGCGGGTGTCACGCTCTCTGTCCGAGCGCGTCTCTTCTTTGTCTTTTGTGAATGCGTTATGGAATCGTAACCTGGGTCGAGTTCGATGGGCTGCTCTCCATCCCGCTCACGTCCACGCTGGTCACCATGTAGTTGTACGTCGATCCGCTCACGACCCCTGCATCTGTGTAGCTGGTCTGCGTATCAAGGGATGTGGTGAGCAGAGCGTACCCAGAGGTATTGGCGATAGCCCGATACACGTTATAGCCGACGATCGCAGTCGCCGCATTGCCAGGGGCATTCCAACTCAGTTGCACTTTATGCAACTGCGAACTCTGCGTTCCTGCTCCGAGAACCTGAAGCATGTAACTCTCAGACACGCCGCCCGATGCTGCGGTCAAAGTGACATTCTGCGTAGATGAAACCGCCAAAGCGGTGAGGTTGAACTGAGCGCTGCTTGCTCCCGGGTTCACGGTGACAGCTGACGGTATCTGGATCGCCGTGCTGGAAGCGCTGAGTGTGACGACCATCGCTGTCGTGGCTGGGCTGCTCAAACTCAGCGTGCACGCGGTGGCTGAGGATCCGGTCAAGCTTTGTGAAGCGCACGAGACATTACTCAGTGTCGCTGCTAAAGGATAGACGGTCAGCGCAAAGGTCTTCGAGACTCCGTGCAGACTCCCTGTGATTGTGGCTGTTACGGTTTTGTTCACGGTTGAACTGACAGCATCGAAGGTCACGGCATTCTGCCCGACCGCGATGGTGACTTGAGAGGGAACCTTCAGGGCCGCGCTGCTGCTGGTCAGTTGCACCGTTGTGGAACTAAGAGCCGTCGCACTCAGCGAGACTGTGCACGACTTCGATTGGGCTCCGGACAAAGACTGTGTGCCGCAGGAGATCTGGCTAAGAGCGATCCCGTTGCTCTGTGTTCCTGAAGCCCCTTTGTAGCTTACGCCACCGCATCCTGAGATGATGGCCACACAAGCTGCGAGCAGGCACAGTGCGGCAGTGCCGGATTTCACGGATTCGGTAAGATTAGATTTCAGGAAGTAAGCTGCAGAATCGATCGCTCTGCGATAAAAATTTAAGATCGAATGATGCTGCTTTAATTGCTGCCCGGCAACAAGTTTACGGCTGATTAGTTCCAGCCGAACCTGAGACTCGTACATCGACTTCTCCTCAGCAGGCGCTTGCGCACCTTTCTCGTTGGCTCCCGGCTGGCATAAAACACTTTCTGCTGAGATATCAAAGTATGGCTCGAAACAGTTCAGCGAACAGTGGCTGCCGGAAACTGCGTAAATGGATTACCTGAAGTGAGCGAACTTCAGACGTTCAAAGTTCTACCGGCATCCTCCTTGCGCTGCCGGAACACAGCTCTCCTGATCCCCTGCAATCACACGATTGCGCGACACAAGAGAAGATCATCTATGCAGTTGGTGAAGTGGTGTTCTTGCAGATCGCGGGACAATTCCAGCAGGCGATCGAAACGGAAACAGCCCCTTCTTACTCGTACAACAGGCGTCGCAGCGAAGAAAAGAAATGCCAGCTGCGTGCGGCGCCTAACTACAGATCTATTGACTAAAGATGCTACCTAAGTGCATGCAATGAAATGACCAAAGTTGCCGCAAAGGTTACTTTAGGTGCACACATAATAAATCGTTGTAGTTCGGTCTATCTCTGCCTAGTTTTCCACAGCGCAGCGGAAAAGCGCGTAGGGCGGAGGTGTGTAAATGTTTCGCACCTCGGTATTATCTACAAAGTAAAAATCGGGAGATCTGAAGCACTCGATTAGCGACTCGAACGGTTGAGCAGGATCCGAAAGGGCCGGATCACGTAATAAACGGCATCGAGAAAGCGCGGCAATTTCACCGCTGCTCGATCCCTCTCATTTGGTCGCAGGATCGAAGGCGAGAAAAACGCACGGGCTCTGTCGCGAGATCCGAGGATTTGAAGGTGATAAGGAACCACTCCCTTCGGCGGCGCTCCCGAGCGTTCGAGCAAGTTGCGCAATAGCGAATCGGCAAGGCGGCTCATCGCGCGATCTGCTTCCAGGTCACGAAGCACATCCTTCGGCACGTCAGCGCCAGCTCCGCGGCATGCCAGGAGCACACCGAGAGCTAGACAGCGTTCCAGCCCCACGCGCTTCGCTTCTCCTTGCGCAAACGTCCAATCCAGCACAGGCTCGCTTTCGATCAGTTTTGCCACGTCGCAAATCCACATCCAGCGCGACCATGCGTGTTTGCTTCCGTGCATGCACAGCACGAGCAATGATCGCACCGGATCGAGATCAGGTACCTCCGCCCCCGCCAGCATGACGCTTCGCCTTGAAGCCCACATCCAATCCAGCCCGAGGTCATATCCATAGCGAGGCTGCGTGAGTTCGAGCTTCCATCGAAGCTCCAGGATCATTCCGTCCGCAGGGCGCTCAAAGTGAAACTCAAAGTAGTTCTCGGCTTCGGGGGAGCCGTCTGCAAGCGTCTTCGTTCTTAGTTCGTATCCACGGCTCTTCAGAATTGCGGTTGCATGTTGCAAATCGGCGTAGTGAATCAGCAGATCGAGATCACCAGCCGCCCGTGCTGTCATATCTCCGTATGCCGCAGCTGCGAGAACGACTCCTTTGAAAGGCATCGCCGGGATATCGGCTTCTCTGAAAGCAGCAAGGACGTGCAGCAACTCCTCCGTATTGGTCATGCAATGAAATGCATTGCGTTCGAAATCGTTCCTGGCTTGTGCCAGAGCGCTGGCCGGAACGCACTCTGCAACTTCAGCTAATTTCAGATAGAGCAGCGGCAGCACGCCGTGTCGACGTGCTTGCTCCAATACCTGATCCCAAGCTGTAATCCTGTTTGCGACCGGTGCGAATGCACTCGCAGAGGTGCCGCGGCGGGACGTACATATCGCGCGCAATAGGTCAGCGGCGTTCTGCTCGAGTGGTCGCATTAGCACCTTTCCTATCGGGCTACGCGGAGAGTGGTCGAACATTTATATTCTTTCGCAGATCTCCAGTGCGATGTCGTCTTGCACTTCATCCCTCAGAATCCAAAGTGGTTTTCCGATCCCCGAAAAGTACCATGGAAGGCAGGTTACCATCTTTCATCTTCTATTACTTGGGACCTGTGCTATCAGCAAGAAAGCTTGTTGCTCCTCTCGACAGCTCAGATATTCTGCTCGCGTAGTGGCAGCAGACTCCACACAGATGCCGCTCGAAAGAGGAGACGTCCCCATGATCGTAGAGCGCGTGAATTGCGGCAATCTTGCCATGAACTCAATGCCTGATGGTTCTCGAATTATCCGAAACTCAGAAAACAACACCGTGCTTGCGCTGAACGCGACTGCTGCAGCAGCGTGGGACGCATGCGCTTCGGCCAAAACCGTCCCCGAAGTAGCAGACGCAATGCGGCGTTCGTTTGACCCCACGGTCACAGACGAACTCGCAGAAGCCTCCGTCCTGGAATTGGAGGACAAGAAGCTTGTCACCATCTCGGGATCAGCCTTCAAAGCCACTCGTCGCCAGATTCTTGCCGGTCTCGGCGCAGTCGCGCTTCCGCTGGTAGTTTCCCTTACAGTTGGAGAGCAAAAAGCTCACGCACAGAACGCGAGTTCGTTCGAACAGCGGGATACGCATTTCGATCGGCCCAAGGCTAATGTTCCAAAGAATCACCATCGTCCTTTCTAGCTGACCACAGCAGCGCTCGACGCCATACAACGGTGCGAGTAGCTCGATCGCTTTTTGATGTCTTTCTCCAGATCGGTCGAATCTGTTCTAGTCCTGGGTTTAGAACGGATTTAGTCAAGCGTTGACGAAAATGGCGGCCGTCTTGGGCCGCCATTTTCATGTGCAGGCACATTTAAGCTTGATCTATGAGCTCACGCGACAAGTATGCCTTCGGCATTCAGGCATTCGACTTGAGCATTCGAGTTGAATGCGAGAGCGCCGAAATGCGCGGAATGTTGAACCGCTTTCTGCTGCCACCGTTGGAGCGTTGCGAAGTTCCGGCGGGTGCCGCGCAGATCGAGATCGAGGCGCTCGAAGAGAGCGGTGGTTTTGCGATTCAAATCAATGCGCAGAAGATCTCTTTGGCAACGAACATCCGCGACGCAGCACTCGCGGCGGTTAAGGCTCTGGATGACGCGGTCGTGGAGCATCTAATCGGCCTTCGTGCCGTTCATGCAGGCGCAGCCAAGCTGAAGGGAAGGGCACTGCTGATTCCGGCTTCGACTCATGCTGGGAAATCTTCTCTTGTGGCCGAGCTTCTCCGGCGAGGTGCGGAACTTTTCTCTGACGAGTACGCGCTGGTCGACGAAGATGGACGTGTTCATTCTTATCCGCGCCCTATGCTTCTACGGAACGGCAGTCCCAGGCAGACACTCGTGCTACCGGAAGACTTGAACGCCAACTTCGCAGACGAACCGGCAATTGTCGGGTGGATACTGGCGGTCGACTACGATCCCCGAGGGGCGTGGGACGTGGAAGAAATCTCACAGGGGGAAGCCGTGATGCACCTGCTTCGCAATACTCCACATGAAATGGGCCAATCGCCTGAAATGATCCATTTCTTTTCACGCCTGGCTGAGAGCGCCCGGTGCTACTCAGGAACGCGAGGCGATGTCGCTGAAGCGGCGGATCGAATTCTGCAACTGATTTCGCGCAATTAGAAACGCCGCCCAATGAAGAGCGGCGTTTCGTTTTGAGTGGTCCGTTAAGGGACCGTAACCGTGGTGGTGTTAGAGGGAACGCTTTCAGCGCCTGCTGAATCTACGCTGGTGACATAGTAGTCGTAGGCCTTGCCACTTTGTATCCCGGTGTCGGTGTAAGACGTCTGAGTGCTTGCCGAACTCAAAGCTGCGAATCCGCCGGAGCCGCTGATTGCCCGATAAACCTTATATCCGGCAATTGTCACACCAGAGGAGCTCGGCGGACTCCAGGCAAGTTCTACCTCGTGCGGATTGGCAGTTCCGCTGAGTCCAATTGTGACGTTCGGGTTCGTTGACGAGGTACTCGAGATTGCCAGCTGACCCGTTGAACTGCCAACAGCCGCGGGACTGAACGTAAGGGTCAGACTGAGCGCCTGGCCCGGGTTGAGCTTCGCCGGCAGGCTTACGGAAGATAATGAGAATCCGGTCCCCGTAATGGAGACGGAGTTAATTGTCACTGCAGCTGTTCCGGTTGAGGTGAGTGTGACGGTCTGCGTAGTCGAGCTATTTACAACCACTGCGCCGAATGAGACGGTACTCGCATTGAGCGTGAGTGCCGGGGTAGCGGCATTCAACTGAAGCGTTGCCGACTTCGATGAGCTGCCGGCTGTGGCCATCAGGGTCGCGGACTGTGCAGTCGTAACAGCTGCAACGCTAGCCGTGAACTTAGCGGAATTGAGAGTTGCGGACACGGTTATTGAAGTTGGAACCGATACGGAACTGCTGCTGCTTCCAAGCGTCACAACCAGGCCGCCTGAAGGCGCAGAACCGGAGAGCGTGACCGTGCAGGAATCGGACAGAGAACCGGTCACCGACATGTTGCTGCACGAGAGACTGCTTACGCCCGGTGCAACCGTGGTTCCTGTTCCGCTGAGGCTGACCGTTGCTGTGGATGCGTTGCTCGCGATACTGAGCTGGCCCGTCACGGAACTTCCTGTGGTCGGATAGAACTGAACCGACAACACTGCGGATTGTCCTGGGTTCAGTGTGACCGGAAAGCTACCGCCCGACACCGAAAACCCCGCTCCAGAGATTGAATCAGAGCTGATGGTGACCGCGGCGGTTCCGCTCGATGTCAGCGTGACGGATTTCGTGACAGCCGTATTGACTGCTACGTTCCCAAATGCCAATGAACCTGTGCTCAGGCTCAGAGCTGCGCTTGATGCATTCAGCTTGATCGCGAAGGTCTTCGTGGATGCGTTTGCCGCCGCGGTGAGATTGGCAGTTTGTGCTGTGCCTACCGCCGAGACTTTCGCATTGAAGGATGCTGAAGATGTGCCTGCTGCAACGGTGACGCCGGCTGGGACGGTTACGGCACTCACGTTGCTCGCAAGCGTGACGCTTTGACCGGTGGAGAGAGCCGCAGAACTCAGTGTCACGGTGCAGGTTGTGGATCCGGATCCCGTGAAGGTGCTGGATGCGCAGGTAAACGAGCTCAAGGAAGGTGCAACGGTAGATCCTGACCCGCTGAGCTTGATTGACGTAATCTTCGAAACTGATCCCTGTGTTGCGGTCAGGGTCACCGTCTGTGCCGCGCTTACGGCGGAAACGGGGGCAACAAACGGAGCGCTTGTCGCTCCGGATGGCACTGTAACGGAAGCCGGAACAATGATGGCGCTGCTGCTGCTGGCCAAAGTGATAGCCAGACCTGAGGTGGGCGCGGCGGCCGTCAGCTTCACGGTACAGTTCTCGGTTCCAGCACCGGTCATGGAGGAACTGGAGCAGCTCAAAGACGCCAGTGAGGCTGTACCGGAGTTTGATCCTTTTCCGTGAAGCTTGATGGTGCTGGATGATTTGGCGGCAGTGGTTGAAGTGCTGATCGACGTCAGGCTGAGGCTTCCCGTTGAATCGGTTGCAGTCGTGGGGTCGTACTGTATCTTCACCGTCAGGCTCTGACCCGCTGACAGTGTTGCAGGTAGCGAATTCGACCTGACGGTGAATGCGCCGTTAGAGCTGGTGATCGCGGAAATCTGCAGGGATGAATCTCCGGAGTTCGTAACGGAAACATTCGTCGAAGCTGATGTGCCCACTTTCACATCCCCGAAGTCAACCGTCGACGGGGTTATGACAACGGAGGACGAGTTCGACGATGGCGACGAAAAGGCCTTTGAGTCTGATCCGCAGCCAGACAAACCGAAGCTGGCGAAAATGCAAATAAGCACCAGAGCACTGCACAGGGCGCGTCCATGCGAACGATTAAGGCGACGGGTGTTCGAAGAAACTGCGAATATCTCTTTAGTTTCTAAGAATGAAATACTGCGAATTCTATTCATGCGATGTCACCTGATCCAAAGTCAATCTGGTGTTTCGTCAGCCGATGCAGAAAACCCCGCTGAACTTGCCGCGGGGAACTTGGCTTAGCTGCATCGGTTGAGCTATCAGCAGAATCGACCTTGTTGAGCCTTGGGTACAGGTGACGATAGTCACGAATGTGGTATGGACCAATTACCTTTGTACTAACGACGCAACATATTGCACCGTTTGTGGTTGAGTCGAGGTTATTCCACAAACGTGTTAGGCGATTGAGTGCTGTTTCTCAGGGTTGTCGATGGTCCAAAGATTACTGGTAACTTCTACGATCAGTTACCTTTTGGGGATGCCGGTGTGAAGCAGGTTCGGCTCACACCGGCATGACTCAGACTCAGGGAATCGTCACCGTCTCCAGGTTTGAGGGAGTGCTCTCTGTACCCGCGGAATCAACACTCTTCACGTAGTAGTCGTAGCTCGTGCGGCTTTGTACGGAAGAGTCGCTGTACGCGGTCAAGGTGTTCGCTCCCGCGTTCACGCGTCCGAATGCATTGCTTCCGTGCACAGACCGGTAGACGTTGTAGCTCACAGCCGGATCACTCGATGCGCCGGGTGCGCTCCAACTCAAGTCCACCCGGTGCGGAGTCCCCGTTCCGCTCAGTGCTATGGAGATCGTTGGGTTGGTCGTCGAGTTGGAGACGACGGTTAGCTGACCGGTGGCAGAACCCGCTGTTTGGGGATCGAAGGTCGGAGTCACTGAAATCGATTGGCCGGGGCTCAATGTGGCGGGCAGGCTAGACGCGGATACTGAGAAGCCGCTTCCGCTGACGGCAATCGAGTTGATCGTCACCGGCGCAGTGCCCGTAGACGTAAGTGTGATGGTCTGCGCTGTCGGCGTATTGATGACGACAGAGCCGAAGGGAACGGCCGTTGCATTCGCGGTTAGCGTGGATGTAGCTGGACTCAGCTGAAGAGCAATCGTCTTCGACGAGTTGCCCGTTGTCGCCGTTAAATTCGCCGTCTGCGCAGAGCTGACCGACATGACGTTCGCAGTGAAGGTGGCGCTGATCGCGGTTGGGGGAACCGTAATCGATCCGGGGATAACCACCGAACTGCTGCTGCTCGTGAGTGCTACGGTAACGCCAGCTGTGGGCGCAGAGCCCGTAAGTGACACCCTGCAGGTATCGCTGAGGGCTCCTGTAATCGATGTAGTGTTGCAGGTGATAGAGCTGACCATCGGAGTTCCAGACGTGCCGGTGCCGCTGAGGCTCACAGAGACAGCCGGAGCGTTGCTTTGGATCGTGAGCTGCCCGGTGGCCGACGCCGTACTGGTGGGATTGAATTGAACCGAAACAACCGCAGCCTGGCCAGGATTGAGGGTTGTAGGAAGGTTGAGTCCAGTAACCGAGAATCCAGAACCGGAGATCGCTTCAGACGTAATGGTCAAAGGAGCCGTCCCGGTGGAAGTCACCGTCACGGATTTCGAAACGGCAGTCCCGATTGAAACGTTGCCGAACAGAAGGGAGTTGGCGCTGAGCGTCAGCGTCGGAGCGGATGCGTTCAATTGGATTCCGAAACTCTGGGCTGAAGAGTTGGCGCTGGCGGTGATTGTCGCGGTTTGCGCTGTACTAACAGACGCTGCAGTGGCTGTGAACGCGCCTGCCGAAGCCCCGGCGGGAATCATAATGCCGGAAGGCACTGTAAGCGCGCCTGTGCTGCTGGAAAGTGCCACGGCTTGACCGCCTGATTGCGCTGCTGAAGCGAGAGAGACTGAACAGGAGGCTGTTCCCGCTCCGGTGAAGCTGTTCTGGCTACAGGACAATGCACTGAGTTTCGGAGCCGATGTGACGCCGCTGCCGGTGAGGGATATCGAAACTGCCGGAGCATTGCTCGATACGATCGTGATCTGTCCCGTGACTGCACCTGCGCTTGTGGGGGTGAACTGAACCGAGAGCACCACGGTCTGTCCGGGATTCAAGGTGGCAGGTGTCGTTGCTCCGGTAACAGAGAACCCGGTCCCGGTGATCGAACCCGAGGTGACGTAAATGGGAGCGGTTCCGGTGGCAGTAACGGTGAGCGCACGCGATGCAACCGCGCCGATGCTTACGTTGCCGAAGTCAATCAAATTGGTGCTGAGCTTCAATGCCGAAGTCTGACCCGGTGACAGGCTGATATTGAATGTCCTGGAGATTCCCCCGGCGGTGGCCGTGATGGTCGCGGCCTGAGGCGTTGTCACGGCACCAATCATCGCCGTGAACGGGGCAGTTGACGAACCCCCGCTGATCGTGACGCCATAGGGTACGCCAACGAACGGATTGTTTGATTTGAGCGCGACGTACACGCGGGCGCTAGTCCTCGACTTCAGGGAGACCGTGCAGTCATCGAGGCTGCTCGCTGTGTATGCTTTTCCAGCGCACGAAACAGCGCTTAAAGTCGCAGCCGACGCTGCCCACGACATCGCAAATACGAAGAGAATTGCGGCGATCTTACCGATATTGAGAAGCGAGAAATAAAGAGATTTACGATTCCAGCAAAAGACTATAACGCTATCCATTAATCATCCTCTTTTTACGCACACGTTTCCCGTGAGCGTCCGAGCGCGGACTCGACGCGGGATACAGCTGCCGATATGGCTTGGGTTGTGTGTTTAGATTCTCGTGAGAGTGAACAAAGGGCCGTGACAGTTATCACGAGAGGTAATCGAAAATGTTACTTCCGTGTTATTGCGCAGCGAGGGCACTGAATGCTGCCTTAGGCACTCAATGCCCTCGTTTGATTTCACGGTACGGCGACGGTTGTCGCGTTCGAGGCGGGGCTTTCGACGCCTGCCGCATCCACGCTCTTCACGATGTACTTGTAGCTCGTGCCGCTTTGCACGGTGCCGTCCGTGTAGGAGGTGGTGGATTCAGCGCTCCCATTCAGGCGCAAGTATGATGATGTCGATGAAGGAGAACGATACACGTTGTAGCCGATGACTGGATCTTTGGATGCGCTCGGCGCATTCCAGCTCAACTCCACCTGGTGAGAAGCTCCTACGCCCGTAAGGGGAATTGCCTTTGTCGCAGCGTTGCTGCTGACTGTCAGTTGGCCGCTGTAGCTGCCGGTCTTGGTGGGATCGAATTGCACTTGCAGCGTCAACGATTGCCCCGGATTCAGCGTCGCCGGCAAGGCCGCGCCGGAGAGCGAGAATCCTGTGCCGCTCACCGAGGCCGAGTTCAACATCAGTGCCGCTGTCCCAGTGGAGGACACGGTCACTGATTGCTCAATGGGCGTATTGAGAATCGTGCTTCCAAAACCAATCGATGTTGCATTCACGCTCATAGCCGCCGAACTCGTGCCGCCGGGGCCAAGAGCGATCTTGAACGATTTTGACACCCCGTTCAATCGGGCTGTGATGATCGCTGTCTGGGCCGTCTTAACCGGAGCGACGTTGGCGTAGAATCCCTTACTTCCGGCGTAGTAGCTCACCGTTACTCCGCTAGGCACCGTTACGGCAGGATTGTTGCTGGAGAGGGCAATGTACAAATGCGTGCTGTTGGTCGCGGTCAGGAATGCACGGCAGGTATCGGTACCGCCCGAACTGTAGGTTTTGGTTACGCACGAGATTCGATCAAGCGATGGAGTCTGTCCGAATGCCGCGCTAGACAGCAGAAAGAGTATCGAAATCACTGCCGGGGAAACGAACTGAAGTCTGCGGGTTGAGTAAGCATTTTTAAACCTAATCACTTCTAAATCCCTTCTGAACGCGCACACATCTCCCATGCACGCACCGAGTCTTAACCTCGGGCGCGAAGCAAGTGTCCATTGCTTTGCCGTGGGCCTGGGGTGCCAGGCACACTTTATGAGCCAGCAGTTGCCGATGGAGAGCAACGAGCGCGATTTAGTTGGAAGTTGTTTTAAGGCTGATTTCGTGCAGGACTACATACAAAGTGCTTTACGTGCGAAGCAGAGAGTAAATAACTATCAATTCGTTAAGCTGAAGCCATGTTAATCAAATAGGCAAGATATTGCCAAGCTCGGAAAAGGGTCTTTAGCACCGACTATCGGTGTCGAAAGTAATTGAATGAATCGCAGAAATCGGGGCGCGGGCTGTGGTAGGCGTCAGCGAATTGAAATACAAACAAGTTAGAAGACCCGCAATGATCGTCTACCAGTGTTCCACTTTGTGAATCAGTCCCCCAACTCAGCCTAATTTCGCCCGTTGCCGTTCATCTCTGCAGGAGTCTCCAGCGCCGCCTGCTGAAAGAGCCAGTCCGCATCACACCCGAGCGCCTCGGCAATTTGTTGCTGCATCTGCTTACCGGGAACGCGCACCCCATTAATGATGCGGCTGAGATAGGCCTCATCAATCCCCACGAGTTTGGCAAGCCGGTTTTGCCGCATCCCGGTCGTGTACACCCTGAGTTTGAGATTCGGATAAATAAAGCGCTCTTTCACACCCATGGAATTCTCGTTTCCAGCTTTCGTGATGCTTACTTCTCCCATTGTGTTCGTCCCCCCTGTTTCTTTCCGGCCAAGTGATTTCGAAAGTAGACTTGTCACAAAAACTTGCCAAGCCCATTTGGTAATTTGGTGCTCCTATTGTGGTAATGGCGGCTCTCGTTACTCCTGTCTGTAAAGAAGACCGGGTAGCCCGTGCAGGTTGATGCTCATTCGGTGGATCGGCGGATGAAGATCTCGCCCAGGAATGGAAGACCCAGATCAGCCTCTAAACCGCCGCAAATCCTTCAAATTGCTATAATGCTAGGGTGACTACATCTGCGCTTGATTCCATCCCCAACCGTGCAGCAGACAATACTTCTTCCAGTGAGAAGCGGGTGCTTCTGCTGAAACCGCGCGGCTTTTGCGCCGGTGTTGTCCGCGCGATTGATATCGTCAAAATCGCTCTCGACACCTTTGGCGCGCCCATCTACGTTCGACGCGAAATAGTTCACAACCGGTATGTTGTGAACGAGTTAGCAGAGAAAGGCGCTATTTTCGTTCACGAAATCGACGATGTGCCGGATGGCCAGCGCGTCATCTACTCTGCCCATGGCGTTTCACCGGCAGTGCGGGAGCGCAGCAAGGGCCGCGGACTCAAGGTGATCGACGCCACTTGCCCGCTCGTCACAAAGGTCCACATCGAGGCAGTGAAATTTGCCAAGCAGGGTTACTCGCTCGTGCTGATCGGTCATCGAGACCATGATGAGATCGAAGGCACCCTCGGCGAGGCACCCGATGTTACGCAGGTGGTCTCGAGCGCTGCAGAGGTCGCCACGCTCGAGGTTCCTGACCCTAATCGCGTTGCCTATCTCACGCAGACCACGCTGTCGTTGGATGAAGCACGCGACATCATCCACGCGCTGAAAGAGAAGTTCCCGAACATCGTTGGTCCTCATTCGCAGGACATCTGCTACGCCACCGAGAATCGCCAGGTTGCAGTTCGCAACGTCGCCCACAATGCAGACCTTGTTCTTGTTGTTGGATCGACAAACAGCTCGAACTCAAATCGCCTGGTCGAAGTCTCCCGCAATCTGGGAACCGTTGGGTACCTGATTGATAACTCTCAGGCGATCGACCCCGAATGGCTGAAGGGCGTCTCCAATGTTGCCGTTACGGCTGGTGCATCGGCCCCCGAGGTGCTGGTCGAGGACGTAGTCAATTATTTGCGTCAAAACGGATTTTCGAGCGTCGAAGAAGTTGAGGTAATGCCCGAGAATGTGCGGTTTGGCCTGCCTCCGGAAATTGTCCAGGCTATCGGCACATCGGGCGGCGCCGAGTCGGTGCCGGTTCGCTGATCGCGGAAACCAACGCTCTGCGAACGCGAGAATCGCACCAGCATAAAGCGCCGTCAGTTGGGATTGCTATTTCCAGGGCTTCCAGCTGAAAAGGAATTCTGCTGAGAACCGCCGGATTCCGGGCTATTTTGAATCATTGAGGGCTGCATATCGCGATGAGTATTCAGCAGGTTCAAACCGAGTCGAATGTGCCGAAGTTTGGCCGGCTTGATGCCGCCCTTTCAGAGGTCAAATCGGCCATCCGGCGTTCGTGCGACTACCTGTTGAGCAGGCAGCATCCTGAAGGCTACTGGTGCGGTGAACTCGAAGCCGATTCGATGCTTGAGGCCGACTACATCTTTCTCCATACGCTGCTCGAATCGGGTGATCCCGGCCGGCTGAAGCGCGCCTTCACCGAGATGATGCGCTACCAGAAAGACGATGGCAGCTGGAGCCTCTACCCCGGTGGTCCCGGAAACATCTCGCTCACAGTGAAATGTTACTTCTCAGCGAAGCTGATGGATATTCCCGCTACGGATCCGCGGTTAGTGAAAGCTCGTGAGTGGATCCTGGCTAACGGCGGCGTTGTTGCCTGCAATACATTCACGAAGATGTACCTCTGCGCGTTGGGCCAATACGACTACGACGCAGTGCCTGCGATTCCGCCGGAGATCGTTCTCTTTCCAAACTGGTTCTACTTCAACATCTACGAGATCTCCGCGTGGTCGCGGTCGATTCTTGTTCCGCTGGCCATCATCTACGCGAAAAAGCCATTCAAGAAGATCCCGTGCGAGCACGCAATCGATGAACTCTACGTCGGCGGCCGCTTGAATGCGAATCTGAGACTTCAGTGGGATCGCAAGAACAAGATCTCGTGGCGGAATTTCTTCATCGCGATTGATCGCCTGATGCATTGGGCCGAAGCGGTGCACCTGAGGCCGGTCAGAATGCTCGCGCTTAAGAAGGCAGAGAAATGGATGCTCGAGCGATTGGAAATGTCTGACGGTCTCGGCGCCATCTATCCGGCGATGATGAACGCGATCATCGCGCTTCGCTGCCTTGGCTATTCCGAAGACGATCCGCAGGTCATTCGCGCGCGCGATGAGTTTGAGAAGCTGGGCATCGAGCAGGAGCCCACTCCAGAATTTCCCGAGCCGACCTTTCGCATGCAGCCCTGCATGTCACCCGTATGGGATACGGGACAGGCGATCTACGCGTTGGGCGAAGCTGGGGTATCACGGACAGATCCGCGCATGCTGAAGGCCGCTGACTGGCTGCTCTCCAAGGAAGTTCGCCATAAAGGGGACTGGTCGGTGAAGGTTCCCAAAACCGACCCAGGCGGCTGGTACTTCGAATTCAATAACGAGTTTTATCCGGACACAGACGATACCGCGCAGGTTCTGCTCGGACTCAGCAAAGTCGACAATCCGCGCGAGCGCTATCAGCACCAGGTTGTACAGCGCGCGATCGAGTGGGAATTCGCCATGCAGTGCCGTAACGGCGGCTGGGGCAGCTTCGATAAAGACAACACGAAGATGATCTTCCAGTACATCCCGTTCGCCGACCACAATGCCATGCTCGATCCGCCAACGGTCGACATCACGGGGCGTATGTTGGAGATGCTGGCCGCTCACGGGTACACGCGCTCAGACAAGCGTGTCGAGAAAGCAATTCAATTCATCCTGAGCGAGCAGGAGCCCGACGGCAGTTGGTTCGGGCGTTGGGGCGTCAACTACATTTACGGGACATTCCTTGTGCTGCGGGGCTTAGAAGCCATTGGGTTCGATCGCAACGAGCCTCAGATTCAGCAGGCTGCCGAGTGGATCCGTATGGTTCAGAATTCTGATGGGGGCTGGGGAGAGTCGTGCGGAACGTACGACGACCCGGACACTCGCGGCGTAGGCGTCAGTACCCCATC
>DATNFD010000070.1:0-19779 GCA_035606555.1 Occallatibacter sp. | reverse complement strand
CTTCAACCGCAATATCTATTACAAAAACAAGCTCGAGTATTCAGTGGAGTCGGGCTGGCTCCCTTACAACATTCCGTTCATATTTGATTTTCTGGTGGGGAGCCGCTTCGCGGCATGGCCGCTTCATTACACGCTGGTGCCGAACATCGCCTCGGTGCGCTGGCAACTCGACAACATCTGGGGCTGGAAGTTTCTGCGCGGGAACACTGATTTCTCATTCAGCGGTTCGTACACAGCGATTCCTCGCGGGCCAGAGACGCGCTACTATGCATTCGATTACGGAATCCGTCGCAATTTTATCCCACCGCGTTCGAGGATCGTTCCCTACGTCGAGGGCCGCGGCGGAATCGGCAATATCGATGCGAGGGGGCCGTATGCCGTGGAGTACGCGCAGGGCCAGAACATGACGTTCACTCTGATGGTTGGCAGCGGGGCCCGATACAACTTCAGCCCGCGGTTCGGGATTGGGGCCGGAGTTTCGTATATGCACGTCTCAAACTTCTATCTGTCCGAACCGAAGTATGAAGACTTCGGTATCAATGTGTATGGTCCCATGGTTGGCCTTTACATGCGGCTGGGCAAGCCGAAAGAGAACGTGGTGCGCTAGGCAAGGGGTAATGATTCCAGATCGCCGAAGCAACCACGTCTTCTGTTGTTCGGGCTCAGGAATACTGCATTTTCTCGAGGTCGGCAAGCAATGTCGGTCCGGTCGGGTTCCAGCCAAGTTCTCTGCGGGTCTTCTCGCTGGATGCCGCGAGATCCATCGCGATAAAGCCGGCGAGCCATCCGAAGTGTCCGGCGGCCTCTTCCTTCGAAATTGATTTGACCGGAATGTTCAGTCCACGGCCGATTGCCTCGGCGATGTCCTTTGCACGCACACCTTGTTCTGTAACTGCGTGATATCGCGCGCCTGCGTGACCTTTCTCAAGAGCAAGCAGGTAAACCTTGGCCGCATCCAGCAGATGAGCCGCCGCCCAGCGATTCTCACCATCGCCAACGTATGCCGAGAAGCCCTTTGCCCGAGCTACCTGAATCGCGGAAGTAACAAAACCCTGTTTACGAGTGTCGTGAATCTGCGGCAGGCGGATAACCATCGCGTTCACGCCGCGGTCTTCCAGAGCAGCTGCAGCATGTTCTGACGCGCGTGGATAGGCGGCCGACACCGGAGCCGGCGGATCATCCTCATTGGCAGCGCGGCCATGCGCCAGAAGTGCGAGTCCACTGGTGACGATCAGCGGCTTCTTGGATCCTTGCAGCACTTCGCCAATTGCTTCGATCGCTTTCCGATCAGCCTCGCAGTTTTCCACAAACTTCGAAAAATCATGATTGAAGGCACAATGAATCACCGCGTCGCTTGCGGCTGCGCAATTTCGCAGGCTGTCGAGATCTTCAAGGGTGCCCCGCTGCACTTCAGCTCCGGCACCAGTGAGAAACTCAGCGCCTGAGTCGCTGCGAGAAAGTCCCAGCACCTTGTGGCCGGCAGCAATCAAATCTTGAACGACTCTTGAACCGATGAAGCCCGTTGCTCCCGTAACGAAAACCCGCATGCTGTTCCTCCGATGTATGTTGCTTTTGTTTGTTCGCAATTGCTCGCACTCATTGCTGCGCGCCCTCCGCGTGGCGTTGAGCAGAAACAGCCTCGAGCTCGGCAAGCACGTCATCCGGAATCCGCAGGGATGCTGCTCTGAGGTTCTCGCGGAAATGAACAGGCGAAGACGTCCCCGGAATGACCAGGATGTTGGGAGAGCGGTGTAGCAGCCAGGAAAGTGCAACCTGCATCGGTGTGGCATTGAGGCGCGCCGCTACCCCTGACAAAACGTCCGATTGCAGAGGACTGAACCCGCCCAGCGGAAAGAACGGAACGTATGCGATGCCGTCGCGGTTGAGATCGTCGATGAACGCATCGTCGCTGCGGTGCGCCAGGTTGTACTGGTTCTGAACGCACACAATTGGAACGATTCGCCTCGCTTCGCTGACCTGTGCGGGCGTGGCATTGCTCAACCCGATGTGTCGTACGATGCCCTTCCGCTGAAATTCGGCCAGCACGGTAAGCGGAGCTTCGATCGAACCTTCGGCTGGGTGATGCAGGTTGAATGTGATGCGAAGATTGACCACATCCAAAACGTCCCGGCCGAGGTTCCGGAGATTATCGTGGACCGCCGTCGTCAATCCTTCCAATGACGAATCGGGGATCCAGGAGCCATCTTCGCCGCGCCGGGCACCCACCTTGGTCACGATTGCAAGCTCATCCGGATACGGCGAGAGCGCTTTTCGAATGAGCTGGTTGGTTATATGAGGGCCGTAGAAGTCGGCTGTATCGATGTGGTTTACTCCGCTTTGGACGACTTCTCGCAAAAGAGCGATCGCTCCATCAACATCTTGCGGCGGGCCCCACACCAGCTTGTCACCATCTCTGCCTGCAAGCTGCATAGCGCCATAGCCCATGCGGTTCACCGTCAGTGAACTGCCGGGCAGAGCGAATGAGCCGGGCGAGTTCTGTTCCTGAACCATCCGATTCCTCCGATTAGTTCGATCTTCCCCCCGCCATTGACGAAGAATCCCTGCTTCGCCTAAAACGGAGAGTGTCTCCGAAATAATAGATAACCGGAGACTATCTCCGGTTGCAGAAAAAGTTCCCGATGACGAGGAAAATCCAGAATCTCGCACCGAGGAAGCCGCGCACAGATGCGCAGCGCAATCGTGAGCGCATCCTACAAATTGCGAAGGACGCGTTCACGCGTTTCGGCGCGGATGCCAGCCTCGATGACATTGCGAGGCAGGCCGGCGTCGGTGCTGGTACCCTTTATCGCCACTTCCCAACGAGGGACGCACTTATCGAGGCGGTCTATCACACTGAAGTGGCAAAGATTGCCGCCGCCGAAAAGAAGTTCTCGGAAGAGATGCCGCCGGTCGAAGCGCTGCGTGCGTGGATGCTGCTCTTCGTCGACCACATCGCAGCCAAGCTGATCATCGCTCCCGCGCTGAATTCAGTGGTCGGAGGATCCTCCAGGCTCTATGAAGGCTCACGCGGTCAAATCCAGGCCGCCATTGAGTCGCTTGTGAACCGGGCCGTCAAGAGTGGCGAGATCCGTAAAGATGTCGAACCATTCGATCTGCTTCGTGCGTTAATCGGCGTTGCACATGTGCCGGTCGGCGCCGATTGGCAGCAGAGCGCCAGAAGGCTCGTCGATATCCTCATTGCCGGCTCGCGCCCTGCAAGTAAACGGGTTTGACGCGACCTATTTCGCGTCGGGACCCAATGCTCCTTTCAACTGCACATCGCCGCTCACCGTTTTAGGATCGACAATCAGCTCTTTTAGCTTGGCCTCGACATCCGCGGGTACGTCTTTCTGGTAGCGACCGCCAAGATATTTCGGCAGAAACTCCTCAATGGCCGTCACCATGGCGAGATTGTTGATCGGGCGTGCAAAGCCGTGTCCCTCGTCCGGTGCGACCAGGTATTCCACGGGCTTTCCATTGTCCCGCACCGCAGCGACAATCTGGTTGCTCTCGCGAATGTTCACTCGGGGATCATTCTTGCCCTGCACCACCATCAGCGGCGTAACGATGTTCTTCGCCTTTGTCAGCGGCGACTCCGCGATCAGCAGGGCTTTGCCCTCGGGCGTTGTCGGATCCGCCATGCGCGTGTACATCTGCTTGCGTCCGGCTTCCCAGTACGGCGGAATGGCATCGAGCAGCGTCATCAGATTGGAGGGAGCAACAATCGCTACCGCTGCCGCGTAGACATCCGGCGTGAACGCAACTCCAGCCAGGGTTGCGTAGCCGCCGTATGAGCCGCCGGCAATTGCTACCTTCTTTGCGTCCACCGTTCCGTCCGCAATTAACGCCTTGACCCCCCATGTCAGGTCGTCCTGCATCTTGCGGCCCCATTCGCCATTCCCGGCGTTCAGGAACTTCTTGCCGTAGCCCGTGGACGCACGGAAGTTGGGCTGAAGCACCGCGTATCCGCGATTCGAGAAGAACTGTGCGAAGGTATCGTAGCCCCAGGTGTCGCGACCCCACGGTCCTCCGTGTGGAAAGACTACGAGCGGCAATCCTTTTGCTGGCAGTCCCTTCGGCATTGTGAGATATGCGTGAATCTCCAGTCCGTCTGACGATTTGAACTGATATGGCTTCCGTTCAGACAGAGACTCGCGCGGCAACTCTTCGCGAATCCGGTACTGCAGATCGAGCTTCTTCGCTTTGCGATCCCAGACGTAAGTTTCGCCCGGCTCTGTGTCGCTCGCCGCGATGACCACCCAGATGTTTTCGTCCCTCGAACGCGCGCCGAAGTTGATCTCTTTGCCCGGCAGCTTCGATTGCAGCCATTTGTATTCGCTCTCGAATTTCTTGTCTTTGAAATACAGTCGGGAGCGATCATCCTCATAACGCGTGAAGTAAACATGGTAGTCAGCGTCCGACTGCAGAAGCCCCTCGACGTCAACGCGATTGTCGGGGTCGCTCTCGTACTTTTTTGTGCTGCCGACTGTCGGGTCGAGCATCTCGATTTCAGTCAGGTCGACATCCCCCTTGTTCGTGACCAGGTAGACCTGCTTGTTCTGTGCGTCGAATCCCGCAATACCGCACGACTCCAGCACCGAGCAGCTGTAGATCAGCCTGAAGCCGTCCGGTTCGACCCGCAGAATCTCAGTGTCTCCTGCTTTATTGGTGCGCTCGGCGATGCGCAGGTTGCCATCGTGATCGAAGTCCCACCCGGCGATCTGTTCTGTGTTCTGCTTGACAAGCTTCTTCTCACCCGTCGAGATCGACAAGTCATAAAGATCATGCCATTTCGGGTCCCGGTCGTTCAGGCCGATGTACAGAGTGTCCGGCTTGGCCTTCGGCGCGGCGTAGATCATCGTCCGCACACCCTTGAAACTGGTCAGTGCCCGCGTGGGTGGAGTGCCTGTAGCGGAATCCGTGGGCTGTGTCGGATCTATGGCATACACGTTGAAGTTCTCGTCGCCGCCTGCGTCCTGCGCGTAAAGCAGATACTTCGAGTCACGACTCCAGAAGTATTGCCGGACCGGCCGTGTCGCTTCGTGGCTCATCGCTCGGGCCGCGCTGAACGGCTCGCTCGCTTTCTTCACCCAGATATTCCGCGTACCCTTGTAGGGCTTGAGGAAGGAAAGGTACTGCCCGTCAGGCGAAATCTGCGCGCCGGCAATCTGAATTTCGCCGAAAAAGGCCGCCCGATCGATAATGGGGGGCTGCTCCGCAAAAGCCGCGCCCGCCATCCATATTCCCGAAAACGCCAAAACAGCCAGGTGCACCCGCTTCATCGCTACCTCCACCAAGATTTCGCATGAAGATTACTCCTGTTGCCTCGCAATTCCCAAGCATCTTGTCGCAGGCTCAGAAATAAAATCACATCGCGCAGATCTCGGACCAGACCCCGTCATCGATCGGAAGACCGACCTTTCGATTCTCCTCGCGCAGTCGAAGCGTGTTCTCTCCCGGGTAGCGGACTGGCTTGCCAGCCTCAACTGGATGCGAGCGGTGCAGGGAATTGACGACTTCATTTGCAATCCCGTCAATCTGAGCCGCATCGCCGAGCGCTTTTGGATGGATTGCGATAAACACCTGTGACAAGCCCGTCTCTCGCAAAGAATCGTTTGCGATCTGGTGAGTCGCGTTCCCCAGGGAGGTCATCGCAGCAACCAGATCCAGCATCACGGCCAGTCCAGAGCCCTTCCAGAAGCCGATCGGCAACAAGCGCTGCGTCTGTTCGATCGCCCCCGGATTGCGGGTCAGCTTGCCTTCCGCATCGAACCCGCCTTCCACCGGCAGCAACTCGCCGCGACGACGATAGCTTTCAAGTGCGCCGTAGGAGAACTGCGACATCGCCATATCGAGGACGATGTGTCCGTTCGTGCGCGGTACACCGATGACCAAAGGATTATTACCGATAGCCGCGTTCACTCCGCCCCACGCCGGCACATTCGGCATCGTATTCGTCCAGCAGATGCCGATAACATCTGCATCTGCCGCTTGCCATCCGTACGTTCCGCCGCGCATCCAGTGATTGGTATTAGACATCGCAATGCAGCCGATCCCGTGCTGACGGCTGAGCGCGATTGCATGCTCCATCGCGGCGTGCGCATTGAGATTGCCAGGCCCCCGCTGCCCATCCCACCGCTCCAGCGCACCGAACTGCGACACAACGCGCGGCTCCGCAGCCGGATCGACGCTGCCATTCCGCACCGTAGCCACGAGCCGCGCAAACCGATTCACCCCGTGCGAATACACCCCATCGCACGTCGTCTCCGCGAACAGCCGCGCCGACATCTGCGCACGCTCGTAGCTGAAGCCGAGCGAACGCAATATCGATGCAAGTCGCTCACTTACCTCGTCAAATCGGATTCTAATCACGGCGGAATGCTCAAGAGGAGGGCAGGAGTGCTTGTTATTCACTTCTCCAATGCTCCCTCTTCCCTATCTTCTACTCCCTGCCTTTGTGGTAATTCGGATACACCGGCCTCTGCACCTCGTGCTGCGGTTCCTTCTTCAACGCATCGAGCGCCAGCGACACTGCCTTCTCCAACTGCGGATCGTGACCTTCGCTGATGGCCTTCGGATCCTGTTCGACAACGAAGTCCGGATCCACGCCATGATTCTCCACATCCCACTCACCCTTCGGTGAGAAGAACGCCACGCTCGGTGACGTTACATGGCCTCCGTCCATCAGCACCGGAATCGGCCCGATGCCAACCAGCCCTCCCCATGTCCGCTTGCCGACCAACGGACCAAGCTTCGCCTGCTTGAACAGCCAGGGCAGGGCATCGCCGCCGGAGCCGGAGAATTCGTTCGCAATCATCACCTTCGGCCCGTAGATTCCCGCATTTGGTGTGTGCTCGATCTTGCCGTATCGCGGTGCCCAGTATGACTCAATATGGCGGCCGAGAACTTCAATGAAGTAATCGGCCACCTGTCCGCCGCCATTGAAACGCTCGTCAATCACGGCGCCCTGCTTGTCGGTCTGTGCGAAGTAGTAGCGATTGAAATTGGTGAAACCGCCCTCACCCGTGTCCGGCAGGTAAACATACGCGAGTTTACCTCCGGATAGCTGACCCACCTTCTTCTGGTTGCTGTCGATCCAGTCAACGTTGCGCAACGCCGCTTCGCTCGGAATCGGAGTCACCTCGATGTCCCGCGCATTCTTCCCATCGGCATCCGCGATGCGCACGCTGATGACCTTGCCCGCAGTGCCCTCCAGAGGCTGCTGGATGTCCATGTCCGCAGTCAGGTCCTGTCCGTTGATGTTGAGAATGCAGTCGCCGATCTTCACGTTCAATCCAGGCTGCGCCAGCGGAGCCTTATCACGGGGGTTAAAGTCGCCTCCGGTGTAGATCTTCGCGATGCAGTAGCGGTTGCCCTTGATTTCGTAATCCGCTCCGAGCAATCCACCCGGAATCTTTTTCGCATCCGGAATCTGACCGCCCGTCCCGCGAAGATGCCCCACTGAAAACGCGCTCAGCATCTCCTGGAAGATGTAGTTCAAATCGGCGCGCGACGCGATCGACTCCACATACGGTTCGAACTTCTTCTCGTCGGCAACGGTGTTCGTTCCGTGGAAGTTCGGGTCGTAAAAGAAGGCGCGCTCGATCCGCCACACTTCGTGATACATCTGCGCCCATTCCTCGTGTGGATTCACCCGCATCTTTACGTCGCCGAACGACAGCACGCCTTCCCCCGGCTTTACCGGAGCGTTCGACGGGACGATGATCCACGTGGGCTTCGGGCCTCCGCCTGGAGGCATATCGCCGCCTCGCGGTCCGGGATCCAGAATGGACAGAAGCATCTTCTCGCCGTTTGCAGTCAACTCGAAGTGCCACACATGTTCGGCCAGTTTCTCAGTCTTGCGTTCCTCCGGTGTCCATCGGCTGAGAACCGAGCCCCGATCAGCGAACCGCCCCGATGCTACCCGTTCTGTGAAGTAAATGCTGCCTTTCGGACCAGCTGCAATATCGTGGTAAACCGCGGCTGGGAGCGGCATCGCAACGATTCGCCTCTCCATCCCATTCAGGTCAACTTTGATCGGCTTGGCAGGAACGGGTTTTGCGTGCTCCTTCTCATCGTTGCCGCCTTCCTTCGCATCGCCCGACTTCTGGTCACCCTCCCCCTTTTTGTCGGCTGACTTGTCGTCGGAAGGCTTGTCGGGCGAAGCCTTTTCATCCTCCATCTGCGGTGCAATCGGCGAAGCAGTATCTGCTGCCAATGTCGCCGCATAGATGTTTGAACTTACGTCGTAGAGATCGCTCGTCATATCGAGCCCGTCGGAGGTGGCCCCTGCATTGGTGCTTGCGATGAAGTAGAGGTACTTGCCCTCGCGATCGAACGCGGGATGGCTCGACTCACCCATTGTGCTCGTTAGTTGCGTCGATTGCCCCGATTCCAGCGAATACAGAAAGATCGCGTGCAGATGATTCGGCATCGACCGCGCATAGGCAATCCATTTCGAATCCGCCGACCACGAGAAGTCCATCTCTTCGCTCGAAAATCCGCCGTAAACGTTCTTGTCATTCACCACGGACAGCTTGCCGTTCGTCGTGTCGAGCGTATACATCTTCGACCGATTGTCATAGAACGCAATCTTTTTCGAATCGGGCGACCATTTCGTTCCGAAGTAATAGGCGGGCTCCTGTGCCAGCGGAAATTTCTTCACTGCTGGCGCGCCTGCAACCGCATTCCCGGTCTGCGGAGCAACATGCAGCGCATACAGCCCAGATTCGTCGGAAAAATACGCGATCGACAGTCCATCCGGCGACCACGCGGGCTCGCGGTCCATGGCTCCCGGAGTGTTGGTCACGTCGCGCGTTGGCCCATGCTTCACCGGAACCGTGAAGATATCGCCGTGCGCTTCGATCAGCGCGCGCAACCCAGTCGGCGATACGGCCGCATTCTCAATCTGCTCGCCGACGCTCTCGATACGCGAGCGAACCTCCGGCATATCCGCGTCGATCTCGATTGGCACCAGCTTGCTCGTGCCGGCCTTTGTGTCATACGTGTAAATCTCGCCGAGACGGTCGTAAACCAGTGTGTCTTCTTCGCCATGCAGCGAGCGGATATCCGGACCATCATTTTCCAGAGCCTGCGAGACCGCTTTCGATGCGGGATCATATTTGAAGATTGTGGCCTTCCCTTTGCGTGCGGAAAGGAAGTAGATCTTCCCTCCTGCAAAAACAGGAGCGAAGTCTGAGGCCACTTCATGCGGAATCTGCGTCGACTCAAGCCCCGGCAGCGTCGTCACCCAGATCGTGCTTGCCCGGCCGCCATGGTAATTCCCCCATGCAACATACGACACATAGTCGAACCCATACGCTGGCGGCAGTGGCGAATAGGCGATTGCCTTTCCGTCGGGAGAGAATGTGCCCTGGTATGCCATGGGCAGCGGCAGCACCTTCGCGATGCCACCCTTCGCGGGCACCTCATAGAGCTGCGTGTACCGGCTCTGCGAGATACGTGTGGACCGGAAGACAATATTTTGCCCATCCGTCGTCCAGTCGACTGCATAGTCGGCGGCCGGATGATAGGTCACGCGGAAGGGAACTCCCCCCGCTGCGGGAATCGTGAACACATCGACATTGCCGTCGTAGTCGCCGGTAAACGCAATCGTGCTTCCATCAGGCGAGAAGATCGGATCGGTTTCGATACCCACTCCGGTCGTCAGTCGTCGCGCCACACCGCCCGCACGCGGCACTGTCCACAGATCGCCGGCATATCCGAACGCGATCAGATCTTTGCTCAGCGCTGGATGCTGGAAGATGTGCGGTTTGGCAGCCGCGCGTGCGCTGGCTGCTCCAGAAATCCATTCAGTTGCGACGAGAAAAACGACAAGGCAGGCTGACAGAGACAGGGGTAATTTGCGCATCGGGGCTCCTCGGGACTTCCGGCCGCGCAAATACCGCCATAAGCGAGACCGGTTCAGAACAGCAGGATTGCCCCAACATCTTACAGTCCCGGCCTGCCTTGTTTCTCAGCGTGTGACGAGCAGGCGCTTAGCAGCAGCCGCAGCTTTCGCCGCGCCACGCGCGCTGGCCCTCAATGAGGAGAACCGGGATTGCCGCCAGCGCAGCCAGCGTGTCGACCCAGCGCACATGCCACACCGCGAAAACCACCAGTCCTGCCAGTGTCACCCCAGCCAGGTACGCACAGGTTGCCGACTGCGTCGCATCGGCGGCAAGAGCCCGGTTATCGATCCGCCGAGCTTCGCGGCGCTTCATCCAGGCCAACAACGGCATCGCGATTAAAGCCATCACAGTGATCGCAATCCCCAGCAGGGAAGCGTCCATTGCGCGGGCTCGCCCCAGCCATGCGATGCACACCACCACGCCTGCCAGCAGAAACAGCAACGCCCCGGCGGCCTTATCGGCATGAGATTTCTTCAGAGGAGAGCGCGGCGTGAACTGAAGTAAAACCACAATTGCCGAGAGCATTTCGACGACACTGTCCGACCCGAATGCCAGTAAGGCAAGGCTATGCGCTTGAGCCGCGGCCAACAACGAAACGCCGCACTCCACCGTCATCCATGCGATCGTTATCCATTGCAGCCACGCGACCGGAGTCGGTATGGATGAGGCGATTGCACCGAAGGGAGCAGCATGGGTGCATGTGCCGCAGCACTCGGCCCGGTCTACTCGAGGATCAGATTGCATGTGCCGTTCCGGGGAAGGGGAACTCAATGCGCGTCAGACTGATAAGCCGGCCGCTTTGGACGCGGCGAGATTTGCTTCGTTACGCCCTCGCCACCGCTGCTTACGCTCTTCGCGTCGACCGAACTGCTTGAGGTAACTGCGGTGACCACTGGATTCTTATTCCCTCCAGCGAACCGGGTGTCGCTCGACTCGACGCCGACCACGACAGCTTGGTTGTGTGCCGTTTCCGGGTTGCTATCAGAAAAGTACTGCGTATCCGTCGCGGTCCCGTTGATAACATCGACTTTCATCTGACCCGGCTCAGGTTTGGCTTGGTTCTCCGCCAGGGCCGATCTGTCCACGCAGACATGTTTGATCTGGGTACCGTTGATCACGTCGAGCCCAATCTGTGAGTCCCGACATAGCCCAGCGCGCTTTGCATTCTTCCGAGCCGCGGCCTTCCGCGAACGATGTCGAGTCCGGTGGCTGATCGCCTTCTTGTGCAACGTGGTGGGACTCGCCTGTTTAACCGCGCTCGTCGGCGCAGGTCTTTGAGGTGTGCTGGGTTGTGTCTGCTGACCGGCCACGATCAATGGTGCTAGGACCAACGGAAGGCAAACTGGAATCAGCCTCATCCCTGGCCTCCTTTACTTTTCCATCCGAACCACGCGTGAACCGGGGCAAAACGACAGCACTTGCAACATCGTCCTATGATGTTCGACGCTTCTAGTCCTTGAGCGTTACCGTGATCTTGCGCGCGTCGCCGCCCGCCGAGGCAATGGCGATCTCTCCGGTCGCCTTCTTGCGGATACTCTTGAACTTCTCGCCCCATTCGACAAGAACCAGTGCATCCGGGGTGAGCAACTCGTCGAGGCCGAGGCTCTCGAGCTGACGCTCACCTTCGAGTCTGTATACGTCGAGGTGGTAAAGCTTCATCGGCTTGCCTTCGCGCGTTCCGTCATATTCATGCAGCAGGGTAAAGGTAGGGCTCGTCACCTCGTCGGGCTCGGCGGCGTCCAGCGCCTGTGCGATTCCTTTCACGAGGGTCGTCTTGCCCGTGCCCAGGTCGCCGCGAAGGATCAGCAACTGCGGAAGCGCAAGGAGATACACCAGCTTGCGACCGACATCAACCGTGTCGGAGCCGCTCTGTGTAACGAACTCGTGAATCCGTCCCTCGGCCACCGGCGCTTCCTTGCTCATTGTGCCGCCCCAGCGGAGTGCCTTTGCGGCAACCCCTGCAACCAAACATACCCTCTTTGGGCATCTTTCGAAAAGCGATTTGCCCGAAACTGAAATGCCTCCGGAAAATACCTGAAGCTGTCGGTCGCCAGCACCGTGTGCTCATCCGCATCGCGAACCGTGAAATCCGCGGCCAGCCCGTGCAGATACACGGCGGCCTCCACGGCCCGTGCGGCGTCCTTGCCATATTGAGCAAGCAGTCCGGCAATGACTCCGGTGAGCACGTCGCCGCTGCCACCCTTAGCCATTCCTGGATTCCCCGATGTGTTCACTGCTACCCGACCATTCGGATGCGCAATCAGCGTGCGCGAACCCTTCAGCACGAGGGTCACCCCGCTGTCCCGTGCAAAGATGCGAGCCGCCTCCAAACGGTTTGCCTGAATCTCAGCCACTCTCTTGCCCGCAAGCCGCGCCATCTCTCCCGGATGCGGCGTCAATACAATCGTGCGACCGGCTTTACCGGTTTCGGCCAGTTTCTGCATCAGAGAAGGATTAGCAGCCAGCGTGTTCAAACCATCCGCGTCGATCACCAGCGGCAGTTTCGTATCTGAAAGTACGGCTTCGAGCAGGATTTCAACTCCAGGTCCTTGTCCCAGCCCCGGACCGACAGCAAGCACCGTAATCTTCTCGATGAGCTTCTCAAACTGCTGCGCCGTGATGCCGCTGCTGGCAAGTTCACCGGCCGGGCTTGCCACCATCGGGTGTGTCATCAGCTCCGGCGCAAAGGCTGAGACCTGTGCAACGATGGGGCTCGGCACCCCCGCTGTCACCAGCCCTGCACCCACACGCATCGCGGCAAGCGAAGCCATCGCAGGCGCACCGGACTTTCCGGTCGCTCCGCCGATGACCAGCACGTGCCCAAATTTGCCCTTGTTCGCATCTGCTGCGCGAGGCTCTTGGAGCAAGCTGTGTGCTCCGCCAGCCCACTCGATTCGCTGCGTGGAGCTAATCGCCTCGTCGGGCGATCCAATAGGGGCGACGACGACCGGCTGGTCCCACCGACGCGTCATTTCGCCGAACACATGCGCCGGCTTCGGCGCAGTAAATGTAATTACTGCATCTGAAGGAAAGGCCTTGTCTTCACGCCTGCTCGCTGTCGCGTCTGCAGACCAGCCGGAGGGGAGGTCGACGGAGAGAAATGGAGCCTTGCTGGCGCTCGCCCATTCCAACGCGGCCAGAGCCAACCCTCTCATCGGCGGCTTGAATCCTGTTCCGAGAACGCCATCGATAATCAGATCTGTTTCAAGCGCAGCGTTGTGTGTCCGCAACTCGGCGGGAGAATTCACCTCTGAGATATAACGGTTAGGCGAGAGGCTCAATTCGCGCCATGCCGTCGCTGCGTCTCCCTTGAGCTCATACTGCGATCCGAGCAGGAGAGTCGTGACCTCGAGTCCTGCCTTGGCCAGCAACCGGGCCGCCATCATTCCGTCCCCGCCGTTGTTGCCCTTGCCGCACAGGACCGTGACCCGCCGTGCATGGGGAAAGATCTCGCGGGCAAATGCGTCCACCGCTGCCGATGCCGCGCGCATGAGGTCGATCGACGGCACACCGTATCGTTCCGTCGTCAGCCGATCGCACGCCTGCATCTCTTCTGCGCTGAGAACCTTCACGAGTTCATCCTAACGCTCGAGGCCGATACGCAGACCAATTGACGGCTGAAGCACGCTTATAGGACTCGGCTCGAGGAGACGCACACCGGCTCGATCGGTACAGCATGAGGCTCGGGGAAATAGCGCCGCTGGAAGTAGAAGGCCACGTTGACCAGGCCAATCATCACTGGAACCTCAACGAGCGGCCCAATTACCGCTGCAAACGCAGCGCCGGAGTTGATTCCGAACACCGCAACCGCCACGGCGATTGCCAGTTCGAAGTTGTTCGAAGCTGCTGTGAAGGCCAGCGTGGTCGTCTTCGAGTAGTCGGCTCCCAGCTTTCGTCCCAGATAAAACGACACCAGGAACATGACGACGAAGTAGATCAGCAGCGGTATGGCGATCCGCAGCACATCGAACGGCAGCCTGACGATGTATCCGCCTTTCAGCGAGAACATTACGATGATGGTAAATAGCAGTGCGACGAGAGTAAGCGGGCCCACGCGCGGTACAAAGTTCCGTCCATACCACTCCAGTCCTTTCGCACGCACCAGGACCAGACGCGTCAGAAAGCCAGCGATGAACGGAATACCAAGGTATACGAACACACTCTTTGCGATTTCCGCGATGGTCACGTCCACAACTGCGCCCCGCAGTCCAAACCAGCCCGGAAGAACGGTGATGAAAGCCCACCCATACACGGAATAGAAGAGCACCTGGAAGATGGAGTTGAACGCTACCAGACCGGCGGCGTAATCCGTGTCCCCTTTCGCCAGTTCATTCCAAACGATCACCATGGCGATGCACCGGGCCAGCCCGATCATGATCAGCCCGGCCATGTACTCCGGATATCCCCGAAGGAAGATGATTGCCAGCGCAAACATCAGCACCGGCCCGATCACCCAGTTCTGCAGCAGCGAAAGGCCCAGCACCTTGCGATTGCGAAATACTTTGTGCAGTTCCTCGTACCGGACCTTCGTGAACGGCGGATACATCATCACGATCAATCCCACGGCGATAGGAATCGATGTTGTTCCAACGCTGAATCTGTTCAGGAAGGGCACAACGTCAGGCACAAGCCAGCCGAGAACAACGCCTAGCGCCATCGCCCCGAAGATCCATCCTGTCAAATAGCGATCGAGAAATGACAACCTGCTCTTCGATTTCATGATCGCCCGATTTCGTCGATCTTCTGCTTGATGGCGAGTTCCTTGAGGGTAGACAGCGGCAGCGATGTGAAGAGTCCGATTCGTCGATCGAGCACGACAAACGCATCCCGAAATGCCCGCGCAATCTCTTCCGGCGTACCTTTCACGGCCGCAGGGTCTGCAATGCCCCAATGTGCGGTCATCGGCTGCCCAGGCCAGTAGGGACACTGCTCCCGGGCAGCGTTGTCACACACTGTGAAGACGAAATCCAGATGCGGAGCCCCCGGACCGGAAAATTCATCCCAGGACTTGCTCCGCAACCCAGCCGTGGCAATTCCAGCCGATTCCAATTGCCGCAGTGCCTCCGGCCTTGGTTGTCCTGTTGGATGACTGCCGGCACTGTAAGCAGTGAATCGGCCCCTTCCCTTATGGTTCAGAATTGCCTCAGCCAAAATGGAGCGGGCCGAATTTCCCGTGCACAGAAACAATACGTTGTAGTGCTCAGCCATGTACTAAGCCCTTTGTCCAATCGTCACGGACGTGCAGCAATCCGGCCCGCAGCACGCGGCCTTCGGCTTCGATGCGCGAATAAAGCCGCTCATGAATTTCTTGTGGACCAGCGGGGCGATCGCATCCACGTCCACTCCCGCTTCCATCAGGAACTGGCGCGCATCTTCGACGTCGTACTCCCGCGTGGGCTCGATCGATACATCTTCAAATCCCGCGCTCTTCAGCTTTGCGAGATAGTCGTTCTCTTCCAGCGCCCCGGCGATGCATCCCACCCACAGCAGCATGCTCTTGCGTACTTCGTCAGGAACTGTCCCGCGCACCACGACATCCGATACCGCGAATCGACCTCCCGGCTTCAGAACACGGAACGCCTCGCGCAGCACGCGGTCCTTATCCGCCGACAGATTGATCACGCAATTTGAAATCACAACATCGACGGTGTTGTCAGGCAGCGGAATGTGCTCGATCTCACCTTTGAGGAATTCGACATTCTCCACGCCTGCCTGCCGCTGGTTCTCCCGTGCAAGGGCAAGCATTTCGTCCGTCATGTCCAGACCGTACGCTTTGCCCGCGGGTCCGACCCGTTTCGCCGACAAAAGCACATCGATACCGCCACCCGATCCCAGGTCCAGCACCACCTCACCGGGCTTAAGTTCGATCAGTGCCGTGGGGTTGCCGCATCCCAGGGACGCCAGCACTGCCTTCTCCGGTATCGCGCCTTTCTCATCACTGCTGTACAAATTCATCGTGATCGGGTCGCAGCAGCGCAGTCCTGGATCGCAGCAAGCCTGCACACTTCCTTTTTCGGCGACAGCTTTCGCAGCGCTCCCATACTTTTGCCTGACTTCGTCCTTCACTGTCGTAGCAGCATCCATGATCGCGTCTCCTCATATACGCTCAAACGAATATATGTTGACCTACATATATCTGTCAAGGCGTATATAATCATTTTTTATGCCTCGCTCCGCGTCCATCCCCGATCTCACGCCGCTCTTTG
Organism: Occallatibacter sp.; assembly: GCA_035606555.1. GTDB lineage: Bacteria > Acidobacteriota > Terriglobia > Terriglobales > Acidobacteriaceae > Telmatobacter. The sequence continues at coordinate 3,662 of DATNFD010000070.1, read as the reverse complement.
CCGCTCTGGCTGATCGCACACGCCTGCGATTGCTCAACTTGATGAACGGTCGTGAGGTCTGCGTCTGCTATTTCGTCGAGATCCTGCGCCAGAGCCAGCCAAAGATCTCCCGGCATCTCGCCTATTTGCGGAGAGCCGGCGTTGTGTCCGCGCGCCGGGAAGGGAAGTGGATGCACTACAGCATCGAACGCCCATCGGATTCAGGAGCACTGGCGATTCTTGATGCAACACTGGCCTCCTTTAGCGCCGACCGCGAGATGCAGACGGACCTGGCCCGACTCAGCAAAGCATGCTGCCAGCCTCGCACTTTCGTTACTTTGCAGGGTGCGCCCCTTCCAACCCGCGTTGCAGCCGAAAGCGCCTGAGTCGGCGGTCTTCAGGTAGGTAGAATTTACGGACTCCGGAAGTTCTTTCCTTCTGCAAAATCCGGCCTCGGTTGCCATTCCTACTCGATCCAGCTACTTACCTTTTCGGCCAGTCTGGACCTCGACGTGCAAATCCCAAAGTCGAACAGCGGTACCCCCACATCTTGGAGGCGCCATGAACGACCTTGCTTCCCCATTTCCCGCCATCTCTCGCAGCCGCGTTGCCATGTATGCCGCAGGGACTGTGGTCGCACTTGCTCTCGGTGGGTACGCCATCCACGAACACAGCGCAGCAAGCGAACTTGCTGCTGAAAATGTCCAGCAGAATGCCGCACTGAATGCCACGCAGCGTCAGCTCAGCGATCTGGCCTCGCGGGTGAATGAACTCGCCGCGGTCAATGCTGCGCAGGCGTCGCTCACAGCTCCTTCGCCACAAGCTCCTTCTCGCGCGGTCTCCGCTCCTCGACCCACGTCCAAGCCACACGCAAGGGTGGACTCGCGCTACAAGAAGCTCCAGGCGCAGCTTGATGCGCAGGGCAAAGTCATCGAGCAGAATCGCAAAGATCTCGAAGGAACCCTCGCCAGCACGCGCACTGAGCTCTCCGGCTCCATCGCGCATACCCATGACGAGTTGGTCCTCCTCCAGAAAAAGGGCGAACGCAACTACGCTGAGTTCGATCTCGCGAAATCCAGGCAATTCAAGCGTGAAGGCCCGGTTGAAATCCGCCTGAAGAAAGCCAACAACAAGCACCAGTATGCCGACCTCGAATTGATGGTCGATGACCGCAACCTGTCGCAAAAGCATGTCAACCTGTATCAGCCACTGATGTTCTACACTCCTGACACTCCGCAGCCGATTGAAATTGTGATCAACGAGGTCAGCAAGGACCACATTCACGGTTACGTCAGCGCATCGAAGTATCGCAAATCAGAGCTTGCCACCATGGCTCCTCCTGCGGATAGCGTCTCAACAACCCCGAGGACGACAGACTCTCCTGATCAGCCCCCACAGCGTAAAAAACTTCCCCTGCCGCAACCGCAGCCATAGAATCGCTGGAATTCAGCGCGGTACCCGGGCGGCCAAACAAAAAAAGCCGCCTTTTAATCTCATTTCAAGCTTGATTTACCGCAATTTAGGCGTAAATCGGTTTTTCACGAAACCTGCTGCCTCCCTTATCCGTCCTTCCATCAGGAACCTTTAGTGATCTAATGCCGCTGAAGCGCTGTCCGCTTTCACGAGAGCGGCTCTGCTTCGATGCCGCCATGTTGTTCCGTGCCGATCCGTTGGAATGCTGTAGAATTCATGCGCAACTATCACTGTCTCCAATTGAGAAGGTTATGCAGATGAAGCGTTTTGTTTGCATTCTTGCGTTGTTCGTTTTCGTGCTTCCCGCCTGGTCCGCGAAGAAGATGTCGGTCGCCGAACTCACCGACATGCTGAAGTCGCTGCACGACCAGCAGAAGTCTGATGCGGATGTTGCTGCGGCCCTCAAGCAGGTTCAACTGAGTGAACAGCTATCGCGCAGCAAGATGAACGATCTTGCGGCCTATGCCCCCGGACAACTGACAACCGAACAAATCTACGTGCTGGAAGCGCGTAGTGCCCTTCTGCCGCCTCCCGCGGCCGATCTGCCCACAACGGCGTCTCCAGATGCTGCTGCGCAGAAAGCCATTCTCGACAAAGCAGCCGTGTATGCCGCGAAGACCTGGGCACAACTGCCCGCTCTCAGCGCGACCAAGACCACACTCCGCTTTCAGGACAACGTGGAGGCTGCCGCGCCCAGCTCAGGTCTGGCCGGGAGCGCCAAGGAGGTTGCGGTCGGCTCTGGGTTTGTGAGCCCATTCCAGTTCGTCCACTATATCGGCTCAACCGAAAGTGCCTATTCGAGCGATCACGGTATCGAGAAACTGCCTGAGGACAAGACGAAGTGGGGCGCCAATAAAATGATCGCCATGCAGGAACCTGAACCGAGTGTGGCAACCGTCTTCCAGGACGCTCAAAATGGCGGGACAATCAATTGGGCCCGCTGGGAAGATGTCAATGGCAAGCCGGCTGCGGTTTTCACATTCCAGGTTCCAAAGAAAAAGTCTCACCTCAACGCCAATGTCTGCTGCTTCCCGAACGTCGATCAGACGGGAGTCGCTCGTTTCAGTTCTGCATCTACCTCCGGCCTTCAAGGCGGGTCAGGCGGAGCAACGGGAAACTTCCAGACCACGACGGACTATAGCAGTCACTTCAAGGCAAACGGACTTCCGTACCATGGCGAGTTCTTCATCGACCCCGATACCGGGATCGTGGTCCGCATGATCACTCAGCTTGAATTGAAGCAGTCGGACGTCGTGCACCAGGAAGATACCCGGATCGATTACGGGCCGGCACAGGTTGGCGACAAGAGCCTCGTATTGCCGATGAGGACGGTAATCAACACCGAAGTAGTTCCCAATGGCGACTCGCAGGCCGCAGGCAGATTCTCGACTCGCGACACGCTGTTCACCATCGAATACAAAAACTATCAGCTCAAGTAGACCTGATCATTGCGTGCGCGGCGATCTCGAAGGGATCGTCGCGCCACCTTCGTACGCAGAGAAATAGAACAATGAAACGCGGCTCTTTATTCCTGCTCGTGCTTCTGCTCCTTTCCGCACACCCGGGCTGGTCCAGCCGCAAAGTCACTGTGGCGCAGCTTCAGGATCTTCTCCTTTCTCTTCACATCGATAAGAAATCGGATATCGAGGTTGCCGCCGCTCTTCAGCAGGTAGAACTCAACGAAGAGCTCACTCGCGGAGCGATGATCAGCCTGGCAAAGTTGGCGCCTGGGCCATTGACTACCGAGCAGATGTACGTGCTCGAGGCGCGAAGCGCCCAGCTCGCGCCGCCGTCATATGATCTACCCCAGACGCCGGCTCCCGACTCGGCGAAGCAGAAAGCAATCCTCGCGCGTGCGGAAATCTACATTTTCAGGACGTACGCGCAGCTTCCTCCACTTTCAGCCAAAAAGACCACTCTGCGTTTCCAGGACAACACTGAGGCGATTGCGTCGAACTCGGGCATCGCTTCGGGCGCAAAGGATGCGGTGACATCGTCGGGTATCTCAAGTCCCGGAGCCTTCATTCACTACATCAATGCTGCGGCCCATCCCATTGTGCTGGAGCATGGTTTCATCAAGAAACCCGCTGGAAAAGACGCAACGCGCTGGGGTGCGAACGGGTTGATTAAGATTCCGGAACCTGACCCCACCCTGCCGCACGTCTTCAAAGAAGTGCAGTCTGCCGCAACCCTGGAGTGGAGCCGCTGGG
>DATNFD010000069.1:0-38079 GCA_035606555.1 Occallatibacter sp. | reverse complement strand
ATGTGGCGCGCTGGCCGAAGGACGTTCCGTACAACTTCTCGACGCATCCAGAAATCCTGGAGCGGGCGTGGACAAATGCGGTGGCGACATACAAGCCGGATGAAGAGATCCTGTGGAGTGTTGGTTTGAGAGGCTTGTCGGATTCGAGCTATGCGGCGCTCGATCCCAGCGTGCGCGATAACGATGAACTGCTGGGTAAGCGGATCAGCGACGCCATCGCCGAGCAGATGAAGATCGTGCGCGCGAAGCATCCCAAGGCGCAGTTTGTGACCGATCTCTGGCAGGAGGGCGCGCGCCTTATGCAGAAGGGCCTGCTGAAGATTCCGCCGGAGGTGACGCTGGTCTGGGCGGACACCGGCTACGGGGACATGCAGGACAACGGCAGGGTCGCGGCTGGGCAGGGCGCGTACTTTCACGTTGCCATGATGAACTTCAATGCAAATCAGCTCTCGGAAATGGTTCCGGTTTCGGTGATCGACGAGGAACTGGGGCGATACATCAAAGCTGGGGCGAATGCATATTTCCTCGTGAACACCAGCGACATCCGGCCGGTGGCGATGACCACCCGCGCGGTGATGGATGCTGCATGGGGCGGCGCTCCCTCCGGGCAGGACGCGGATATTGAGTTCTACAAGCAATGGGCATCGGAGGAGTTTGGTGCGAAGGCGGCCGATGCAGTGGCTGCTGTCTACCGGGAGTATTTTGCTGCGCCATCGATGCGAAGCAACGTGCCATTGCCGGGTCTGACTTCTGCCGGAAATGCGCCACCGCCGCGTCCTGAATACAGCCGAGTGCCGAGGGAGAATGGCGATCAGCATTATCACACCGAGATGCGACGGCTGCTGCTTGACCGGTTAAGCGAAGGGCAGGTGGCTAGCGTGCCCAGCCAGTCGCCGAAGTGGACGCTGCCGCGGCTGGTCCCGCAGTTCTCCGCGGATCAGAAGAAGGCGCTGCTGGCGCTGGATGTGCAACAGTGCGAAGAGGCGCAGCCTCGGTGGGATGCGGTGTGGCAGGATGCACTGGCCGCTAAGATGCTGGTTTCAGCAGAGCGACGGGACTACTACCAGGCCGCGGTGCTGACGATGATCACCATTAATCGCGAGAGCAACCGCGCTCTGGGGCTGATTGCGCAGGCGCTGCAGGATGATGAGGCCGGAGATGTGCAGAAGGCCGAATTGGAAGCGCACGAAGCGGATGTCTCGCTCGAGGCGATTCAGGCTGCGATGCATCTGGCTGAGTACGGCAAATGGAAGAACTGGTACCGGGGCGATTGGCTTACGGGCGTTTACCGCACACGCGAATTGGTGCAGGCCTATGTCGAGCACCTGAACGATCCGATGGCTAAGCTGCCTGCTCCGGTGTCGTGGACAGGATGGGAGGCTTACTTCCACATCATGGAGTACGAAGGCGACCGGTCAGTAGATGTGCACTGAAGCAACAGAGCGAAGTTCCCTGACGGCTACTTCTGATTGCTTCTGGTGAGTCCTGACTCGGTGGTCGTGCCCAGGTTGAAGTGCCTGGGAATTCCCGTTGGCTTGTACACAAGGGTGTCGTTCGTCTCGGTTCGAAGCGCCTGCAGGCGTTCTTTGAGCTGCTTTGTGATCTCTTCCGATCCTGGCTTGCCGTAGAGATTGTTGCTTTCGTCCGGATCGGATTTCAGATCGTAGAGCTCCCACTCTTCGGGTTCGAGGAAGAAGTGGATCAGCTTGTATCGTTGAGTGCGCACCCCGCGGCAGGGGCGGACATTCTCAAAGCCGGGATACTCGTAGAACTCGTAGAGCCAGTCTTTGCGCCATTGCAGGTCGTGTTTGCCTTCAGCGAGCGGCAGGATACTTTTGCCCTGCATATCGGACGGAACAGGCAAGCCGGCAATCTCGAGAAGAGTGGGCGCCATGTCGAGGTTTAAGACCATTTCTTCGCTGGTCGCTCCTGATTTCACCTTTCCGGGATAGCGCAACATCATGGGCACGCGGATTGAGGGCTCGTACATCAGCCGCTTGTCGTAGAAGTGATGTTCGCCAAGAAAGAAGCCGTGATCGGAGCTGAGCAGGATGGCGGTGTGGTTGGTAATTTTCTGGCGTTCGAGTTCCTGCCACACCGCGCCGACATTCCGATCGTTGTCTTGTACGCCGGCGTAGTGGTCCTTCACCAATTCTTCAAGAGAGCGCGGATCGTCGCTGAAAACCTCGGAATAGCCGACTTTATTGTCTGCATCGGCGACTGCACGCGGCTTGCCGGGATATCCTTTGAGGTCTTCATCGAAGGTCGACGGCTTGGGGATCGGGACACCGTTGAAGTCGTTGACCATGTCTTTGGGCCGGTAGAACGGCGCGTGCGGTGCATAGAACCAGAGGAATAGACAGAAGGGTTTTGTGCGCTCCTGCTTCAGCCATTCGACAGCTTTTTGCGTGAGGAGTGTATCGACGTATTGTCCTTCGTAGAGCTTCGCCGGACTGTACTTCCCACGGACTCCTTCGGTGATCACGGGGCGGTAGTAGTCCGCCTGACCGACAAAGCCGAAGTAGTAGTCCCAGTTGTGCTCCATCAGCGCGCCTTCGATGTGCGACTTGCCGAGGAAAGCGGTTTCGTAGCCGGCTTTCTGGAGCAGGTCCGAGACCAAGGGAAACTTTGCGGGAATTTTTCCGGCAACATTCGACACGGCTCCGGTAGTGTGGGAGTACATGCCGGTAAGCATGGTTGCGCGTGAAGGGAGGCAGAGGGCATTGACAACGAATGCGTTATGAAACGTACAGCCTTCGCTGCCGATGCGATCCATGTTCGGGGTGTGAAGGATCTTGTTGCCCGCTGAGGAGAACTCGTCCCAGCGCAGGCCTTCGCCCACGAAGCATACGATGTTCGGCTTCTGCGGTTGATCCCCCTCTTGACCGAGTCCATGGGCGAAGGATTCGAGGCTGTCGATGCCGCAGACTGATGCCGCGGCGCCTGCCATGTATCTGAGAACGGTTCGACGAGTCTCCATATTCCTCTTTCCAGGCAAGGCAGTAATAAACCTATCCGCAGTGCGAGGTCAATGCAGAAGTAGTTCCCTGCCTCGTGGTCGCCGCGACTGGTGCACGGACGCGTATCATCGGAGCGAGCAGAGGCCGAGATGGCGCATTCCCCCTTTCATATCATGACCAAACCGATCGGGCCGATCTGCAATCTGGATTGCAAATACTGCTTCTACCTCGAGAAGGAGAAACTCTATCCAGGCACCCAGAAATGGGGAATGTCAGGCGAGGTGCTGGAGCGCTACATACGCGACTACATCGCGTCGCAGCCTCAGGATGAGGTTCACTTCGCCTGGCAGGGGGGCGAGCCCACGCTGCTGGGACTGGATTTCTTTCGCACCGTGGTTGAACTGCAGAAGCGCTACGCGAATGGGAAGCAGATTCATAACGCTCTGCAGACGAATGGAGTGCTGATCGACGATGAGTGGGGCGAGTTCCTTGCCGAGAACGGGTTTCTGGTCGGTGTCTCGATCGATGGCCCGCGGGAACTGCATGATTGCTACCGCGTAGACAAGGGACAAGCACCCACCTTCGAACGCGTGATGCGTGGAATCGAGACACTGACACGGCACGAGGTGGATTTCAACACCCTCACCGTTGTTCATCGGAAGAATTCCGAGTATCCGCTGGAGGTTTACCGGTTTTTGAAGCAAATCGGAAGCGGTTTCATCCAGTTCATCCCCATTGTGGAGCGCAAGGCAGCAGATGCAGACGGCAATGGCCTCGTGCTGATCAAGCCGTCATTCGAGAGGGGGGCAGCTGTAACGGATTGGTCGGTAGAGCCGGAGGCTTACGGCAGATTTCTTTCGCAGATCTTCGATGAATGGGTCAAGAAGGACGTAGGCCGAACCTTTGTACAGTTGTTCGACGTTGCGCTGGAAAGCTGGATGGGCATGGATGCGAGCCTCTGCGTTTTTCGGAAGACCTGCGGCTCGGCGCTGGCGATGGAGCACACCGGAGATCTCTATTCGTGTGATCACTTCGTTTATCCGGAGAACAAGCTAGGCAATATTATGGAAGCCGGTTTGGAGTCACTGGTTGACTCGCCTGAGCAGAAGGCTTTCGGCGAAGCGAAACTCAATTCTTTGCCCCGCATGTGCCGGAGCTGCGAGGTGCGCTTCGCCTGCAATGGGGAGTGCCCGAAACACCGGTTCCTGACCACACCGGACGGAGAGCCGGGACTGAACTACCTATGCGCTGGGTACAAGCACTTCTTCAAGCACATCAATCCCTACATGGAATTCATGGCGGGGGAATTGAGAGCGGGACGTCCGCCGGCGAATATCATGCGGATGCTGGGCCGGGGATAGGCCTTGAAGGGCTTTTTCCTCACGCACTACCATTTCGTGTTATTGACCGTCACGTTACGAAAGTCGGAGGCTGGAGGGGTAGGTTTGCTGCTTGACTCCAAGGGGCAAGTGTTGGAAAAGCGGCAGGCGGCCACGGGTCGTGAGGTGTCTTGGCCGGCTTCCCATGACCCGTGGTATGTTGCGCGTCGCGAACACATATGTCAAGCATTCCGGCCGTTTGCCGCTGTTCATGAAGTTGGATGTTGGATCGAGAATCAATCCAGTCAGATTCCCTCACCCATCGATACATACTCTGAGATCTGGTTGAGCTCCTGGCGATAGGCGGTTCGCTCCGCCTCTTCCGTAGCAAAGGGTTGCAGCTGCCGGACGTGCGCGCCAAGTTTCTCTTCAAGTTCCTCCACCCGGGCGGAAAGCGCAATGAGCGCATCCGAAAGCGGATCCTTAACGTCATGCGGGTCGGTGATGAGGACGCGCTGGCCGTTGCGGTAGACAATGTGGGCCGGAACGCCGACGACAGTGGAATTGGGCGGCACATCAGTAAGGACGACCGAGCCGGCGCCGACGCGGGAGTTCTGGCCGATGGTGATGTTGCCGAGCACGTTGGCGTTGTTGCCGACAAAGACTCCATCACAAAGCGTCGGGTGGCGCTTGCCCTGGCCTTTTCCGGTACCGCCCAGGGTGACTCCTTGATAGAGGGTGACGTCGCTGCCCACGATCGCGGTCTCGCCGATCACGACGCCGGTGGCATGATCGATGAAGAGACGCCGGCCAAGCAAAGCGCCTGGGTGAATGTCGACACCGGTGAGCAGGCGGGCGTACTGAGAGAGTATCCGCGCAAGGAGGCGCAGCTTCATGCGCCAGAGCTGGTGGGAGATGCGGTGAAACCACACCGCCCACAATCCCGGATAGCAAAGGAAGACCTCGAGCCGGGAGCGCGCAGCGGGGTCGCGCTCCAGCACTGAGCGAACGTCTTCGCGAATCCGGGTAAACATCGGCAGGGCCTTTCTGCTGACGTTACAGGGTGACCGGGTGAGTGGGCAATGCCAGGGCTTCCTGGCGCAGCGAGTCGAACAAGACGCTGGACAGGTAACGCTCGCCGAAGCTCGGGAGCACCACAACGATCAACTTGCCTGCGTTTTCAGGACGTGCAGCCACCTTTAGCGCCGCCACCACGGCTGCGCCTGAGCTGATTCCTACAAAGAGGCCCTCCTCCAGCGGAAGTCGGCGGGCCATGGCGATGGATTCATCGTTGGAGACCTGGATCACTTCGTCGATGAGGTGCTTATCGACGATGCTGGGAATAAATCCGGCTCCAAGGCCCTGGATTTTGTGCGGTCCCGGCTTGCCTCCGGAGAGCACGGCGCTGTCAGTCGGTTCCACAGCGATGGCCTTGAACTCCGGCTTGCGTTCTTTCATGTAGCGGGCCACTCCGGTGATGGTGCCGCCGGTGCCTACGCCGGAGATGAGAATGTCGGCCTTGCCATCGGTATCGTCCCAAATTTCAGGGCCGGTGGTTCTGAGGTGGATGGCGGGATTCGCCGGATTGTCGAATTGCTGGAGGATGTAGCCATTCGGAGTCCTGGCGAGAATCTCATTTGCCTTGGCGATGGCGCCTTTCATGCCGTTGGGGCCGGGTGTGAGCACGATTTCGGCGCCGAACGCGAGAAGGAGCACGCGACGCTCGGTGCTTGCCGTCTCAGGCATGGTGATGATCAGCTTGTAACCTTTGACTGCTGCGACAAAGGCAAGAGCGATGCCGGTGTTGCCACTGGTGGGCTCGATTAACGTGGTTTTGCCGGGAGAAATTTTGCTTGCCTTCTCCGCATCTTCGATCATGGCGAAGCCGATGCGATCTTTCACGCTGGAGAGGGGGTTCTGGCTCTCGAGCTTGGCGACAACGGTACCGGGGAGTCCGGCGGCGACCAGGTTCAGTTTGACGAGGGGTGTGTGTCCGATGAGTTCAGTAATATCTGCGGCGATACGCGCCATGCGATAGCTCCTTCATTCTGGGCAGATGGCCCAGCAGGCAAATGAGATTCAGGGTGGGGTTGTGGTGCCGCTTGCAGCAGATTCAGAAGAGAAGGGCCGGGAGGCGGAAAAGCACACGACAAGTCGCAGGAGACACCAGCACGGCGCTAGCGACATCGATGCATGTACTTAGGGTATTCCTGGAGGTTGGGTTATCGCAAGCAGGGTTGGGCTTAGCCGGCCTTTGCATTCAGCCGCCAGAGGGTCGCGTTCAGAACCGAGGCGAAGGTGACCCATGCCCAGTAGGGCGCCATCAGCCACGCCGCCACGATCGAGAGACGGCTGAAGACCAGAGTTGTAGCCCCGATCGCAACCCACAGCACGACGATTTCAGCCGCAGCCGGTCCGATGGCATGCTTGTGGAAGAAGATCCAGCTCCAGGCGAGGTTGAGCACGAGCTGGAAAATGAATAGCGCGACGGCGAGAGTGCGGACCCGGGAATCGGGGGCCGCAGAGACGAGCCAAGCTGCGATTGCCATCAGGATGTAAAGCGTCGTCCAGACCGGGCCGAAGATCCAGCCTGGCGGATTAAACGAAGGTTTGGCAATGGTGCGGTACCAGCCGGGGATCTCCGGTGCAGTCCAGCGACCGCCGAGGCCGCCCACTGCCAGGCAGCCGATGATCCACAAAGCAAGAGTCAGCCAGCGCATGGGTAGTCAGATTCCGAAGCGAGGAACAAGTTGCACATTGCGCTCCGCGCACGTTCGATACAACTTATGTTGCTCGACGCAAAGGGCCTACCGCAACTATCCTGTAAGGTTAAACAACGCATTTTTCGCGATTCCCAAAACCGGGAGACAGGTTTTTCATCATGAGCAAGTCATCTATCGCCATTCATTTACCTGACGGGTCGGTCAAAGAGGTTCCAGCAGGCACGACGCCGCTGGAAATCGCCAACTCCATATCGCCGCGGCTGGCGGCGGCGTCTGTGGTGGCGCGGTTGACCCCGGTGAATGCAGCCGTTCAGGAGAAGCTGAGCGGTGGGAGCCAGTCAGAAGAGGCGTCAATGTACGCTGCCGAGGATGATTCGGCACCGCGCCTGGTCGATCTTTCCACGCCCCTGAACGAGGACGCGAAGCTCGAACTGCTCAAGGAAAACGATCCCGAAGCGCTGAAGGTAGTGCGCCACTCTGCCGCGCACGTGCTGGCCACGGCGGTGCTGGAACTTTTCCCCGAAACAAAGCTGGGACACGGTCCAGCGACGGATTCAGGGTTCTTCTATGACTTCTATCGTGAGAAGCCGTTCACGCCGGATGACCTGGCCGCAATCGAGAAGAAGATGGCGGAGGTTGTAGCTCGTGACGAGAAGTTTGTTCGCGAGTACGAGCCGCGCGAACAGGCGCTTTCGGAGTTCGAAAAAGACGGCGACTTCATGAAAACCCATTTCGTGACCAGGTTCACGGAACCAGGTTCGCGGGTGAGCTTCTATCGCAACGGCAAGTTCGTGGACTTTTGTCGCGGCCCGCACGTGCCTTCGACGGGGCGCGTGAAGGCTGTGAAGGTGACGACTCTTGCGGGTGCGTATTGGCTGGGTGATGAGAAGAATCCGCAACTTCAACGCATTTATGGAACGGCATTTTTCTCGCAGAAGGATATGGACGCGCATTTCGCCCGTCTGGAAGAAGCGGCGAAGCGCGATCATCGTGTGCTGGGCAAGCAGCTTGACCTGTTCTCAATTCAGGAGCTTGCCGGTCCGGGCCTGATCTTCTGGCATCCCAAAGGCGCCATGGTGCGCAAGGTGATGGAAGACTGGATGCGCGAGGAGTGCCTCCGTCGCGGATACCTGATGGTCTACACGCCGCACGTAATGCGCCGCGAACTGTGGAAGGTGAGCGGCCACGACGGCTACTACTCCGGCAACATGTACACGCCCATGGAACTGGACGATGCCGAGTACCGGCTGAAGCCGATGAATTGCCCCGGCCACATTCTCGTCTACAAGAACTCACCCAAGAGCTATCGCGATCTACCGCAGCGCTATGCCGAACTCGGGAATGTCTACCGCTACGAGCGCTCCGGAACGATGCACGGGCTGCTGCGGGTGCGCGGCTTTACGCAGGACGATGCGCACATCTTCTGCATGCCCAGCCAGATTGAGAGCGAGGTTGAGGGGTGCATTGAATTCGCTGAGGCGGTTTTGAAGACGTTCGGCTTCAACGAATTCAAAGTGGAACTTTCAATCTGGGATCCGAACGACCGCAAAAACTACACGGGCTCGGAAGAGAACTGGAATCTTGCCATCGGCTCGCTGGAGCGAGTGCTGAAAGCAAAGGGCATTGCGTTTAAGACGATCCCAGGCGAGGCGGCATTCTACGGGCCTAAGATCGACATCAAGCTCGTAGACGTTCTCGGGCGGCTCTGGCAGTTGTCGACGGTGCAGTTTGATTTCACACTGCCGGCACGGTTTGAACTGGAGTACGTGGGTGAGGATGGCAACCGTCATCAGCCGGTGATGGTGCATCGTGCGCTATTCGGTTCGGTGGAGCGTTTTTTCGGCGTGCTGATCGAGCACTATGCCGGAGCGTTCCCCTTCTGGCTGGCACCCGTTCAGATCGGACTGGTGCCTATCAGCGAACGCCACACGGCGTACGCGGCCAAGGTGGAATCGGAGCTGAAAGCTGCCGGGTTCCGCGTTGAAACCGATGCACGCAACGAGAAGATGAACGCTAAAATTCGTGACCTTGCGAATCAGAAGATCCCTTACATTCTGGTCTTTGGCGATAAAGAAGAGGCTGCGGGTGCGGTTTCAGTGCGTGCACGGGGCAGAGGCGATCAGGGATCAATGCCCTTGAGCGAGTTCATCGCGAAGGCCAAGGGGCTGGTGGAAAGCAAGTCGACGGAGTTGTAGGCAAGAGACTCGTTTTAGAACGCCTTCGCAACAGAATTCTCAAGGCAAGTTCGCGCGAATCCCAACGCTTTCCGACACGGCAAGTAATCGTTTATCGACAGTCCACAGCTGTGTCCCAGGAGTTGCCAGACACGCCGCGAGGAGTTGCGCGTCGGTGTAACCGATACCTCTGGCCCAGAGGTTACGTGCTTCAATCATGACTCGCACGTCCGCAATTTGGATCAGCGGTAGTGTGTTCAGGCTATCCAGGTAGGTGAGCGTTTTCTTCCGATTCGGCAGCGAGCCACACGCCAATTCCGCAACAACGAACGGATGGGTACAGAGTTGATCAGTTGTGATTAGATTGGCCAACTCCGTCTTGAACTTCGATTTCCGAAACATCTCAACCCAGATTGAAGTGTCGGCCAGAATCATCTCACTGTTCCACTCGCATCCTTCGAATCTTCTTCATGTCCGGCGCGGCTCCGGCGAGCGCAAGAAGTCTTCGGCCCGCTTCTCGTGCGATGAGAGCTTTCAATGCTTCGCGAAGCAATTCTGCGCGTTCGGCCAGCCCCGTGTACTCGTGAGCCTTCTTCAATAAATCATCATCCAGGGATACTGTAGCTCTCATTGTCGGTCCTCCTCTGCACCTATTATAGCACCGATTCGCATCAATTCTGGTGCCTATTCGAGAAGACGAGCCTAGATAGTGAAACTCGGCCCCCGGGCGGTCCAGTCGAGCATGACCTTTCCGGCCCTCAGGGCGCCGGTGGAGTTGATCTGAAGGTAAAGGCGTTCGTGGAAAGCAAGGCGGGGCTGTAAAGACGTGTTCGGGCCTGGCGCTTTATCGGTTCTAAAACGAGTCAGGTTTTCAGACATCTCTAGCCCAGGCTGGACCAGTCGAGGATCACTTTGCCCGCGTTGCCGGACGTCATGGCAGCGAAGCCTTTTTCGTATTCGTCATAGCGGAAGCGGTGGGTGATCACGGGTGAAATGTCGAGGCCCGAGTCGAGCATCACGGACATCTTGTACCAGGTCTCGTACATCTCGCGGCCGTAGATGCCCTTGATCGTCAGCATGTTGAAGATGATGGTACGCAGATCGATTGGTGCGCTCTTTGCTGGGATTCCGAGAACCGCAATTCTGGCGCCGTGACTCATGTTCGCGATCATGTCGCTGAGGGCTTGCGGATTGCCTGACATCTCGAGACCGACATCGAATCCCTCTGTCATTCCGAGCTGCTTCTGCACTTCTCCGAGCGGCATTTCAGCAGGATTCACGGCAAGGGTTGCGCCCATTTTGCGCGCGAGTTCAAGCCGGAATGGATTGAGGTCGGTGATGACGACATGCCGTGCGCCCGCGTGACGGACCACTGGAATCGCCATGATGCCGATGGGGCCTGCACCGGTGATGAGCACGTCTTCCCCCAGCACCGGAAATGAAAGTGCGGTGTGTACCGCGTTGCCGAAGGGATCGAAGATGGCGGCGACTTCCAGGTTGACTCCGGCGTGATGCCGCCAGATGTTGGTCATGGGCAGAACAATGAATTCCGCAAAAGCGCCCGGGCGATTGACACCCACTCCCTGAGTGGCCTTGCAGAGATGGCGGCGACCGGCGAGGCAGTTGCGGCACCGTCCGCAGACCACGTGTCCTTCGCCGCTGACGATGTCGCCCGGAAAGAAGTCGTTCACGTTCGAGCCGACCGCAACGATCTCGCCGACGAACTCATGGCCGATGGCCATAGGCACAGGGATGGTCTTCTGGGCCCATTCGTCCCAGTTGTAGATGTGGACGTCAGTGCCGCAGATCCCGGTGTACTTCACACGGATGAGGACGTCGTTGATCCCCACCTCAGGTTCGGGGATATTCTCCAGCCACAACCCGCGCTCGGACCGCGCTTTCACCAACGCTTTCATCTGATGCCCTCCTCAAGACCAACTTTGAAAGTTTACTGCGCATCTGCGGGCCTGAAAGACGAGCTCGGTTACGCGTTAATGGCCATGCCTTCGACAGCAGCATACGCATCGAGCATGGCCTCGCTGATTGTGGGATGAGCGTGGATGGTGAACATCAACTCGTCGACGGTGCCCTCCAGTTCCATCACAGCAACAGCTTCCGCGATAAGCTCCGTTGCCTGTGGGCCGATGATGTGAACGCCGAGGATCTCGCCGTATTTGGCGTCGGCGACGATCTTGACGAAACCATCGTGGCTGCCGACGATGGTGGCTTTGGAGTTGCCGGCGAAGGGGAACTTGCCAACCTTGATCTCGAGCCCACGCTCTTTTGCCTGCGCTTCAGTCAGTCCGGCAGACCCGATCTGCGGGTCGGAGTAGGTGCAGGCCGGGATTCGTTCGCGCTTCACTCCGCGATACGGTCGGCCAGCAATCTTCGTTACCGTAACGATTCCGCTCATCGCGCCCACATGTGCGAGTTGCGGAAATCCGGCAACGATATCGCCGATGGCGTAGATGCCAGGCTCGGCAGTTTCCCCGGCTTCGTGTACCTTTACGAATCCGCGGTCTACTTCGATTTTCGTTTTGTCGATTCCTACGTCGGCGATGCGCGGCGCACGACCCACAGCAACAAGAACCTTTTCCGCTTCCTTTTCAACTTGCTTCCCGTTTGCGCCTGTCCACGTAACTTTGACGCCAGTGTCGGTCTTCTCAATCTTCTCCACCTTTGCGCCGGTGTTGATGTCGATGCCGCGCTTTTTGTAGACACGGGTCAATTCCTTTGAGATGTCTTCGTCCTCCAGCGGCATGATGCGCGGCAGGAACTCGACCAGCGTCACTTCCGTTCCGAAGCTGCGGAAGATGGAGCTGAACTCAACGCCTACTGCCCCTGCGCCGATCACGATCAGCGATTTTGGCACTTGCGCGATTGAAAGGATCTCAATGTTCGTAAGAACGCGCTCATCCGGCTGGAGACCGAAGATCATCTTGGCATCGGAGCCCGTTGCAAGAATGATGTTCTTCGCTTTCAACTCGGATTCTCCACCGTCAGCGCCCGTGAGATCGACAGTGTGGATGCCGCTCTTGGCCCCGCCGGTGAGCCGACCATAGCCAGCGATCACCGTCACCTTGTTCTTCTTCATCAGGAACTCGAGGCCCTTGGTGTGCTTGCTGACGATGGAGCTTTTGCGCTTCTGGACGGCATCCCAGTTCAGGGTGCGGGCGTCGACGTTATCGATGCCGTACTCGGCTGCGTGCTTCAGGTGATCCCAAAGCTCTGCATTGAACAGCAGGGCCTTGGTTGGAATGCAACCGACATGCAGGCATGTTCCGCCGAGCACCTTTGCGGATTCAATCAGCGCCACTTTCAACCCAAGCTGTCCTGCACGGATGGCAGCGGTGTATCCAGCGGGGCCGCTACCGATAATCGCAACATCGTAGAGTGTGTCTGGCACGAACGAACTCCAATTCTGCGCACTCACTTTATGCGAGAGTGGCGCGCACACCACTGTTCAGTTTAAATGCCGCTATTGATTGGATGTGGAGGGTGGAACTAGCGATTCGCATGCACCAGTTCTGTGGCGAACCGCACACCCTCGGGATCATCTCCGAACGTCTCAAACCAATGCACGTCGGGCTCGCGGCGAAACCATGTGAGCTGGCGTTTAGCGTAGTTGCGATGGCCCTGCTGGGTGGCCGCGAGTGCCTCCTGCTCCGTCGCGCTTCCGTCGAGAACGCTGCGGGCCTGACGGTATCCGAGGGAGTCAAGGGATTTGACCGGACCGTAGCGTGCCAGCAGACCGCGCGTCTCGTCCACTAGGCCTGCCGCGAACATTTCACCGCACCGTTCGTTCAAGCGGTCGTACAGTTCGGCTCGCGGCGGATTGAGCCCGATTCGAAGCAGCCGGAATCCGGTGAGTGGATCCCGCGTGAGCATCTCTGACATGGGTTTGCGCCCAGCAAGACAAACCTCAACTGCGCGAACGAGCTTGGGAGTGTCGTTGGCGTGAATGCGTGCTGCAGACGCAGGATCGAGCCGGCCGAGGATGCGATGCAGCCAGCCGCTGCCTCGCCGAATTGCGCTTTTCCGCAATCGAACGCGGAGATCCTCGTGGCGAGCAGGTCCCACGAACAGCCCTTCAGTGAGCGCACGCAGGTAGAGCCCTGTCCCGCCGGTCACAATCGGGAGTTTGCCAGCGGCCGCAATTTCGCCTAAGGCAGCGCGTGCCCTCCGGCTGTATTCGCCAGCCGTAAATGCCTCATCAGGGTCGGCAACATCGATGAGGTGATGTGGAACGCGTGTTCGATCTTCGGCACTGGGCTTTGCTGTGCCGAGATTCATGCCACGATATACGGCGACGGAGTCGCAGCTGATGATTTCCCCATTGGAGTGTTCGGCGAGAGCCAAAGAGAGTGCCGTCTTTCCACTGCCCGTAGGGCCGAGCAGGACGACGGCCAGCGGCAGCGCCTTTGCTACCGAGTCCTCATCGGCCATGCTCATCAGCTCCCTCGACTTGATCGATTCGACTGCCAATCACCGACCACTTAGCACTGAGCACTGGCGTCACGGTCTCCACCAACCGGCAGGAAAAACCCACTTCGGGTTCGTGTGGAACAGCCACCAGACCACGATCGCTGTCGCTATGATCAACAGCCCGAAGACCTGGTTACGGCGAAATGCGCGTCGCTGCTCCTCGCGCCGCTCGTCTTCGGCGACCTGCTGATCGTACGGCTTGATGCGGCGTTCAACCATGGAAGCGAGGGATAAATACTCTACGGACCAGTATAGGTGGATCGTTCTCTGCGTCAGGCGAACGGCCCCACGACTGTGGTTGTGTTTGACTTACCGCCGCCCGATTGCCGACGATTGTCTTTCCGGCTTCGAGCGAAGCCGTTTGGAAGGTATTGCACCCATGAAAATCCTGATCCTTGGTTCGGGTGGTCGCGAACACGCGCTGGCATGGGCAACAAGCCGCAGCCCACGTGTAACAGAAGTGGTGTGCGCCCCGGGCAACGGTGGTATTGCGGAGGTGGCGCGCTGCGTACCTGTAGACCTGAAAGATGTAGACGCCATGGTGCGCCTGGCGGAAGCGGAACGGCCGGACCTGACGATTGTGGGTCCGGAACTCCCGTTGTCTCTTGGCGTGGTGGATGCTTTCCGCGAACGCAACTACCGCATCTTCGGACCGACGCGCGAAGCGGCGAAGCTTGAATCGAGCAAGGCCTTTGCCAAGCAGTTCATGAAGCGCTATCAGATTCCTACGGCCCGCTATGCGGTCTGTACGAGTGCGAAGGAGGTTGAAGAATCTCTGAAGCACTTCCATCCGCCGATTGTGGTGAAAGCGGACGGGCTGGCGGCAGGCAAAGGTGTCATCATCTGCCCGACGCTCCATTTTGCGCTGGAAACCGCACAGGGGCTCTTCAATGGCGAACTGCTGGGCAGTGTCGAGCGGCAGGTTGTGATCGAGGAGTTTCTCGAGGGCGAGGAGCTGAGCTTCCTCTGCCTGACCGATGGCAAGCATGTAGCCCCGCTCGTGCCGGCGCAGGATCACAAACGCATCGGCGAAGGCGACACCGGCCCGAATACGGGCGGCATGGGTGTGTACTCGACGAGCCAGATGCTGGAACCCACGATGACCGAGTGGATTCTGCATCACATCGCAGAGCCAACGGTACGGGGAATGGCTGAAGAGAATACTGCGTTCACCGGAGTGCTCTACTGCGGACTGATGATGACTGCAAAGGGCCCGCAGGTGCTCGAGTACAACGCTCGTTTCGGTGACCCGGAGACGCAGGCCATTCTGGTCCGCCTTGAGTCGGATCTAGTGGATGCGCTTGAGGCATGTATCGAGGGCCGTCTGGCAGAGACGGAGCTTCGCTGGACACCCGGAGCATCCGCCTCCGTCGTCGCCAGCTCGGCAGGTTACCCCGGCAGTTATAAGACAGGACTGCAAGTCAGCGGTGTGGGCAACGCCGCGCAAGTGCCGGGAGTTGAAGTCTTCCATTCGGGGACAGCGCGAACGGACACCCAACTCGTAACGAGTGGCGGTCGGGTTCTGGCAGTGACCGCAGCCGGAGATACGCTTCAGGAGGCGCTAGGCCGTGCCTATCAGGCAATGGCTCAGATCCACTTCGAAGGCATGTACTACCGGCGGGATATCGGACACCGGGCGCTGAATAAGGCAAAATGAGCGGGGACCCGGCAGCCCTCTTGAAAGGCTTTGGTCCTTCAGCACTGAACGACTCTGTGAAGCAAGAGCAATCAGTTTGTCAGAGCGGTCGGGGACTTGGACGGGGCCGACGGCGTGGATTTCATCTGATTCTGGAAACACGCACGGCAGAGAACGGGTCTGCCCTGTGTCGGCTTGAAGGGAACTGTAGTTTCCGTGCCGCATTCCGAGCAGGTCGTACGGGTTTCCGCCCGCACGCGCCCACCGCTCGCACGTTTCGCCTTGCACTGTTTACAGTGTTTGGGGTCGTTCTTGAATTGCTTATCGTGGAAGAACAGCTGCTCGCCCGCGGTGAACACAAATTCAGCCCCGCAGTCAGTACACTTCAAAACCCTATCGACAAATTCCATGGCCGGCTTCCCCAAAGAAGGGAGAAGGTGGCATCGGCCATCATCATGAGAACTCGCCGGTCCCGTATCCCTGTCTTTGCTAGTCCTTAAAACAACAAGGGCCCGGGCCGCGATACAAGTGAGCGGCGATCAACAAATCTCCGCACCGGGAGGATTAATGTTGCGCTCAGCTTAGCGCAACCTGCAATAAAAAAGTCGTAAATGTGCCGACCATTCTCTAACGATTCTCTTGGCTCAACCTCGAAGGAAAGCGGAAGAGCCATGGGCGGCACATCTCACGACATCTGTTCGAAAAATTTAATCCTGCTCTTTACGAGCCTTCTTGCGATTCCGCTTGCGTGCCAATGCTGCTTTGACACGGCGCTTCTCGCCGGGTTTCAGATAATAGGAATGACGCTTCACTTCCTTGATGATGTCTTCCTGTTGTACCTTGCGTTTAAACCGGCGCAGTGCGTTCTCAAGCGGTTCGCCTTCCTGCAAGCGAACCTCGGCCAAAGGGTCCCACCTCCAAACCTGCCAGAAAGGCCCAGAGACCATACTAACGGAAGCAGCGATATGGTTCAACTTGGTAAAGACCCTAGCCATATGAATCCTTTAGGTTTCGCAGCCGAAATTAACTCCGCGGAAGCGCTTTCGTCCGGAGAAATAATTCCGGGACTGCGTTTATGTGAGAGCTGACAATCGGGTCAAGTACACTGACTGCCGGAGGGTTCCGATACCATGATTCGCCCGTACCAGGGGCAACTGCCCACGATTCCAGCCAGCTGCTACATCGATATGTCCGCCCAGGTGCTGGGAGATGTGGTGCTTGGCGAGAACTCCTCCGTCTGGATGAATGCTGTGCTGAGAGGAGACGTGAACTCCATTCGAGTAGGCTCGAATTCCAATGTGC
The DNA here is from genome assembly GCA_035606555.1 of Occallatibacter sp. Taxonomy (GTDB): domain Bacteria; phylum Acidobacteriota; class Terriglobia; order Terriglobales; family Acidobacteriaceae; genus Telmatobacter. Next base: position 21,480 of record DATNFD010000069.1, on the reverse strand, counting down.
AGGATTGTTCCGTTCTTCACGGGCAGCGTTATCTCTATTCGGTCACAGTGGGCGACTGGGTGACCATTGGCCACAATGCCACCGTCCACGGCTGCGTAGTGGAAGACGCCGTACTGATCGGAATGGGGGTGACTATTCTGAATGATTGCCGAATCGGGGAAGGATCCATCATTGCAGCCGGAGCGGTCCTGCCGGAGCATACCGTTGTTCCGCCAAGAACGTTGTGGGCCGGTGTTCCCGGCAAGCAACGGCGCGAATTGGGCGAGGAAGATCGCAAACTGATTCTGCAGTACGCGCAAAACTATCTGGACTACGTGAAAATCTATCTCGCGGAAGCCGACAAGTAGCGGGATCCAGGAGCTGAGCCATTCCATAGGGAACTTCGTCAGCGATACTGGAACAAGTCCAAGTGAATATCTATCGAAAGCCCAGCTCTTTTCTCTCTCGCTATGCCATTGCGGCTCTGATATCAGCCGGATTGTGCACGGCAGCTCGAGCGCAGACCTGGCCGCCGGCGAAAAGCACCCCGATTCCGAATGCTCCTGAGCCTCAGCCAACCGTGACGGTACGTGAGACGCCGCTGAACCTTCTGAAGGACCAGGGTGCAATATGGTCCAGCCCTGCACGTATTCGTGACAAGGAACTCGGATACTTAGTTCCGCTTGGATTGGTCACTGCCGTGGTGATCACCACGGACCACCAGGTGATGAGCGAAAAGGTTACGCACGACAAAAACCTGAATGATCAGGCGACAAAGGCTTCCAACGTACTGGTAAGCCCGTTCATCGCCGCCCCGGTCGTGATGTATGCCGCGGGCCGTCTCGGGCACAGCGAGCACGCGCGGGAGACTGGAATCCTCAGCGGAGAAGCGCTGGTTGACAGCCTGGTTGTCGAGCAGGGCATGAAACTCATGTTCCTGCGCGAACGCCCCACCGCCGACGGAGCAAGGGGCAAATTTTTCCAGACGAGTGTCGGAGCTGACGGCTCCTTCCCATCCAATCACACCATGCTGGCCTGGTCCAGTGCGGCGGTGCTTGCCGAGGAGTATCCATCTCCGTTCAATCAGCTCCTCTTCTACGGAGCGGCCACCGGCGTGAGCATCACCCGGGTAATGGGCCAGCAGCATTTTCCGTCTGACGTACTTGTGGGCAGCGCATTCGGCTGGATGATCGGACACTACGTCTTCAAAAAACACCACCGCTGGGGTACCGGTGCCGATAGATAGTTGGGCGGACGACTCCCGAGACTAGCCGGATGGCGTTCCTGCTTCTCAGTTTTGAAGCTACGTGGGCATGCGTATCATCCCGCCCCCGGAAGTGAGACCGTCCTCATACGGGCAGCGGATTTCGTTCCGGCGTGTTCCTCTGGTGCCAGTAAGGATAGGCGGGCTGTACGGCGCTGGCGGCGTCCAGTTTGGCAACCTGCTTGGGAGCCAGGTTCCAACCCACAGATCCCAAATTCTGCTTCAATTGCTCCTCGTTGCGCGCTCCCAGAATGATCGTCGATACAGTGGGCCTCTGCAGCAGCCAGTTCAGCGCGATCTGCGGAATGGTTTTGCCGGTTTCCGCCCCCACTTCGTCAAGCGCATCAACGACTCTGTACAGGTACTCGTCGGAGACGTGCGGTCCTGGATCGGACGCCTTGTGCAGGCGGCTCACTTCCGGAAGCGGCTTGCCGCGGCGAATCTTTCCAGTGAGCCGGCCCCACCCCAGCGGACTCCATACCAGCGCGCCAATTTTTTCCTGTTGGGCCAGCGGCATCAGCTCCCACTCGTAGTCACGCCCAACCAGCGAATAGTAGACCTGGTGGCCCACGAAGCGAGGCCATCCGTAGCGATCGGCAACGTCGAGCGATTTCATCAGGTGCCATCCTGAGAAGTTCGAAGCCGCGGTATAACGAACCTTGCCCTCGCGCACAAAGGACTGAAGCGTATCCTGCACTTCTTCAATCGGCGTCAGAGCGTCGAACGCGTGCATGTGGTAGATGTCGATGTAATCGGTCTGCAACCGCTTGAGGCTGGCTTCGATGGCGCGGCGCATGCGCCATCGCGACGTTCCGGCATCGTTTGGCCCGTCGCCAATGCGGAAGTACGTTTTCGTGGAGATCAAAACCCGGTCGCGCCGACCTTCGAGCGCCTTGCCCAGGATTTCTTCGGAACGCCCGTCTGAATAGCCATCCGCCGTATCGAAGAGGTTCACGCCCGCTTCGAGGCAAACGTCGATCAGGCGCTTTGCTTCGGCAACATCCGTGTTGCCCCATGCTTTAAAGAACTCGTTGCCGCCGCCAAACGTGGCAGCCCCAAAACTGAGAACGGGAACCTTGAGGCCTGAGCCTCCCAGAAGTCTGTATTCCATGGCGTTTTGGATTAGAACAGATCACCGGAAGATGCATTGAGTTCGATTACAGGGCACTCAAAGCCGAGTTCCGCGGCCATTTAAACTGAAAAGGATATGGCCACTTTGAAAGCCGTGCGCGGCACGCGTGACCTTCTGCCGCCTGAAACCGCGCTATGGAATCGGATTGAGGCGACGGCACGCGCCGTCTTTGGCCGCTACAACTTCGGCGAGATCCGGACGCCGGTGTTTGAAGATACGTCCCTCTTCTCGCGAAGCGTTGGCGAGGAGACGGATATCGTCTCGAAAGAAATGTACACCTGGGAGGATCGGGCCCGAGCGCAGTCGGAGAAACCCCAGTTGTTGACACTGCGGCCGGAGAATACCGCTGGTGTCGTGCGCGCCTATATCGAACACAAGCTCGGCGAAACCGGCCAATTGCAGAAGCTCTACTACATCGGTCCGCAGTTTCGGCGCGAACGGCCACAGAAGGGACGCTACCGGCAGTTCTCCCAGATCGGCGCTGAGGTGATCGGACCCTCATCGGCCGGGAGCGAAAGCCCCCTTCGAGACGCCGAGGTCCTGGAGATGCTGGCTACGTTGCTTGATGAGCTCGGCATCACCGGCTGGACCCTCGAACTCAATTCCGTCGGCTCTTCGGCAGATCGCGCACGCTATAACGAGACCCTGCGGCAGGCGCTCATCCCCGTTGCGCCCAAAATGTGCGAGGACTGCCAGCGCCGTGCGGTGACCAACCCCCTCCGCGTGCTGGATTGCAAGGTTCCCGAAGATCAGCCCATCATTGATACGCTGCCGAAAATCGCAGACTCGCTGGATGAAGACTCAAAGTCCCACTTCGCGGCTGTAACTGCAGCACTGGATGCGGCGGGAGTGCCTTATACGCGCAATCACCGGCTGGTGCGCGGGCTCGACTACTACACGCGCACCACGTTCGAGTTTACGCATGGTGGACTTGGCGCTCAGAACGCCCTGCTGGGCGGCGGACGCTACGACGGCCTGAGCGAGGCGATCGGCGGACCGAAAGCTCCGGGGATAGGCTTTGCCATGGGTGAAGACCGTCTGGTGCTGACCCTCCAGGCACTCGAAGCAGCCAAGCCCGAGAAAGCTGATGCCTATATCGCTCCGCTGGGCGAAGCGGTGAATCCGGCGGCGCTGGCTTTGGCCCGTGCACTGCGCCGGGACGGACTCACGATCGAACTCGGAGACGGTTCGTTCCGGCTGAAGAAGTCGTTCGATGCGGCAGATCGAACGGCTCGCCGGATCGTGATCATGGGAGAGGATGAGCTGGCATCCGGTATCCTAACGGTGAAGGACTTTTCAACCGGAATCCAGACCAAGGTTCCGCGCGCGGAGCTGGCGGCACATTTGTCGCAGGCCGAAGGCGCATAAAGGAAATCTGCTGTGCTCGACTTTTTAGGCAATCTTGAACGCACCCGCATGTGCGGCGAACTTCGTGCCGCCAACGCAGGCGAACACGTAGTTCTGATGGGCTGGGTGAACCGGCGCCGCGACCACGGCAACCTCATCTTTCTCGACGTCCGCGACCGCAGCGGGATCGCGCAGGTTGTTCTCGACAAGGAACTTACGCCTGAAGGCCACTTGAAGGGCGAGCAGGTCCGTCCGGAGTACGTCATCGCTGCCGTGGGCAAGGTTCGGCTGCGCGGCAAAGATGCCATCAATCCCAAGATGCCGACCGGCGAAGTTGAGATTGAAGCCACCGAGCTCCGCGTCCTTAACGATACGAAGCTGGCCCCGTTTTCCCCGTCCGAAGAGGCCATCCAGAATGAAGAGGTGCGGCTTAAATACCGCTACATCGATCTTCGCCGCGCCGAGATGCAGCGCAATTTCTGGCTGCGCCACGAAATCACCCGAGCGATCCGCGAGAGCCTGAGCGATCAGGGATTCCTCGAGATCGAAACGCCCATTCTCTGCAAATCGACCCCCGAGGGCGCCCGCGATTTCCTGGTGCCAAGTCGTGTGCATGCGGGCGAGTTCTACGCTCTGCCGCAGTCGCCCCAAATCTTCAAGCAGATCCTGATGATTTCTGGATTCGACCGCTACTTCCAGGTGGCCCGGTGCTTCCGCGATGAGGATCAGCGTGCAGATCGGCAACTGGAGTTCACCCAGGTCGATCTGGAAATGAGCTTCCCGCGGCGCGAGCACGTCTTCGGTGTAGTGGAAAAATTCTGTGCTGCCGCATGGGGTGCAGCGGGTGTTTCGCTGCCCACGCCTTTCCCCCGGATCACCTATGACGAGGCGATCCGGCAATATGGTTCCGACAAACCCGATCTGCGTCTCCCTGGGCTGACGGATGTACGTTCGGCATTCACTGAGGAAGCTCTGGGCAGGCTGAAGATCGACCCGGCTCTTCCCGTGATCGCGTTGCGCATTCCGAAGGTCGGCGAGTTGAGCCGTAAGGAACGCGAGGAGAATCATCCGCTCTTCGACCAGAAGAAGGGGGCGAAGTTTATCGATGATTTCAAACGCCTCGCAAAAGACTACCCCGAGTCTGTGGACAAGATTCGCGAATTGACCAGTGCCGAGGAGGCGGATTTCGTAATTGTCGTGGCGGGCGATCCCGCGCACCACATCAAGGCGAGCGATACCAAGTTTGAAGGCCGGTTGAGCGAGCGCGAGATCAACGTGTATTTCGCAGCCGGGAACTTCCGCAGCGAACTGGCAAAGAAATACGCCGACAGGCACAAGGCATTTCAGCTCACGGATGAGCTCGTCCAAAACGCGGACCCACGGAGTGGCAACAAGCTGGACGGCTCGAAAGCTTTCCATCCAATCTGGATCGTCGACTTTCCGATGTTCGAGTACGACCTCGCCAGCGGCAAGTGGATGCCGGCGCATCACCCATTCACGGCACCCTATGAAGCCGACATGGCGAATCTGACCACAGATCCGGCGTCGGTGCGCGCCGATTGCTATGACCTGGCGATGAATGGTCTCGAACTGGGATCGGGATCAATTCGTATCCACCGCAAAGACGTGCAGCAGCAAATCTTCACATCACTCGGGATTTCCGAAGACGAGGCAAAGCAGCGGTTCGGATTCTTCCTCGATGCACTGGAGTATGGCACGCCTCCGCATGGTGGGATTGCGCTCGGGCTCGACCGTATCGTGATGCTGCTGGCCGGTGCGCCGAGCTTGCGCGAAGTCATCACCTTCCCGAAGACCGCGAAGGCCATCGACCTGATGGCGGATGCGCCGACTACGGTCAGTGATCAGCAGTTGCGGGAGCTGCACATCAAAATCACAGGACGGAGCTGACGGCGAGGAAGTCAGTCTCCCATCACTTCCACCAGGTGGTCCGGCGCAGTCATCGCTGTAGTGTCGATCGAGAGACATCTGCCCAGCTCATTGAAATTCTTGTCCCATCGAGGACGGTCATCGGCAACTTGCGAGGTAAGCGCATACCCTGATGTGCGCAGGATCTCGTACCAGATGTTCTGCGCTTGCCACAGATTCAGATCAAAAGGCAGCTCGGTGATCGTGTGTGCCAGTGCGAGCGCGCGCTCAAGCATCTCCAGCGAACCGGCGGACATCTGCAGCTCCACCATTGCGCGTTTCATGCGCTGATCAGCGATGTATGAAAGCGTCATCGTATCGAGCTTCACATTGTCGGCCTTGGCCAGTTGCAGAAACGATCGCAGCAGTGCCTGGTCGATGGGCTCACCCTCGAGGGCGCGCCGCAGACCGGCATTGATAGCAAATTCAGCCGCAAGCGTAAGAGCCGGGGGCTTTGGCAGCCCCGCTTGCGACAGATAGTGGAGAAGGCTGGCGTGATCTTCGTAGATATTGGTGAGCGAGCTCTCTATATCCCAGAGCGTCGAGTTGAGAATAAGCTGCACGATGCGTCGCTGCTCGTCGCTGAAGAGAGAAGTGAGCGAGTAGTCGACGTGACCGTAGTAGCGATCGATTAGTCGAATTACATCGGGGAAGTCGGCGCGCACAACCTGTTCTGAAGCCTGCTGAACGAACGAGTCGAACTGGTCTGAATCCTCATCGACATACGGCTTCACCGCCGCAGTGATGTTCTGGTCGCCGAAGTGCAGAACTGCAAAGCTGAACGCCTGCGCCTTCCCGGTAATGACGCTGGTGATGTGAGCGCGGCCCAGGGCGAGCCTGCCGCGGCCAGACGTGAATACCTCGTATGAGAGGCGCCGCACGCGATAGCAGAAAAGCTCCGTCTCTTCCGCAAAAGAAGAGAAGATACTGCTGATCGCATAGTGTGCCGCTACCTGTTCGAGGCCGAGCTGCAGCGGCAACACTTTTTCTTTGTAGATGCGCGCGCCATCACCCGCGCTTACGACATTCGATTTCGCTTCGGCAAGCCGCGCCAGGAACGCCGGTTCGAGCGAGCCCGCAAGATCGCCGAAGAGTTCACGCGCCAGTTGGAGAGCGCGAGCCGCATACGCAATCACCTGCACCGTCTCAATACCGGAAATGTCGTCGAAGAACCATCCGCAGCTCGTATACATGAGCTGCGAATGGCGTTGCATCTCCATCACCTGCATTGCACGGACGCGCTCGGTCGCATTTAACGGGCGTTTTTGATGAGCCAGTAGGAATCGATCTACCACGTCTTCGTTGCGATCGAGGATCACGTCGATGTAGGCATCGCGCGCCGTCCACACGTCCTTGTAAAGCTTCGATCCTTCTTCTTCGGTTAACTTCGCAATCGCATCCCGCAGCTCATCCAGTGCTTCGCGAAGGGGGGCGCGCCATTTCTGATTGAAACCAGGCTTACCGCCGTTACAACCGCAGTCGGAGCGCCATCGCTCCACACCATGAGCGCAACTCCAGGAAGTATTCTCGACGACCTCGCATTCCCATTCAGGCGGAACCTGTTCGAGAAAATTTGCGTAATTCGTGAGCTTGACGGTCTTGTCCTGCTCGAGCAGTTTGACCGCATACGCCAAGGCCATCTCGCCGTGGCGATGATGGTGGCCATAGCTCTCGCCGTCGGTAGCAACGCTCTCGAGCTGCGGCTGCGCGTTCTCCTCGAATCCCGCTTTGAGGCGCGCTGCAAATGCCTCTCCCGAGTTCAGCAGGCCTTCAAAAGCGATTGCGCGCGAAGTCGGACCATCATAAAAGAAGATCGCAATCGAAACGCCGGACTCAAAACGCATCGCGTACGGCCGTGTTGTATCGACCGAATTCCCCAGAGGCGTCGTCCATGCAGGATCGGTTTCCGTGGCATCCTGCTTCAGAGGGCGGACGCGCTTGCACTGGCTGGGCGCAAGAATCGTGAACTTGATGCCGTGCTGCGCCAGCAACTCCAGGGTCTCAGAATCAACCGCAGTTTCTGACAGCCACATGCCTTCAGGCGCCGTACCATAGTGGCTCTCGTAGTCGGCGATACCCCAGCGAATCTGCGTGATTTTATCGCGGCGACTCGCGAGCGGCATGATCACATGGTTATAAACCTGGGCGATTGCTGAGCTGTGCCCGTTGTTGATTTTTTTGCTACGACGCTCGCCGTCGAGAATCATGCGATAGGTGCGCGGGGCGTTCCCCTTCAGCCAACTCATCAGTGTGGGCCCGAAGTTAAAACTCATCCGCGAATAGTTGTTGACGATCCGGATGATCTGGTTTTTGTTGTTCACCGTGCGGGCCGCGCCGTTGGTCGCATACGACTCCGCACAGACTCGCTCGTTCCAGTCGTGATAGGGAGCAGCAGAGTCCTGCGTCTCGACGGTCTCGAGCCAGGGGTTCTCGCGCGGGGGCTGGTAAAAATGCCCATGAATGCAGATGTAGCGTTTCGCTGCTGCCATGCCTTCCCGGTGCAGGTAAGTTGAAAATGTCGTGCTTGATTATTGTAGGCTCCAGCGCGGCGAAATGCGCGAGTGCCTCTCCATCTCAGCCTCGATGCATGACGCACTCGGGAGCGCTACTTCTTCGGCTCGACTGCCCTGCCGCCAGGCGGAGTGCCTTTCGCCAGGTCGCATGCGCGCCACATGTACCAGCTCGCTACCGACCGGAATGGCCTCCAGCGCTGTGCGCGTCGGAAAAGTACATCCGCTTTCGGCAGGTCCGATGCCTCCAGCGGACGATTTTTGGGAAGCCGCTGAAACGTGAGGGCGAAGCCTTTGCGCACTCCGTAATCGGTCACCGGGAGAACGTCCGGGCGACCCAGGCGAAAAATCAGAAGCATTTCCACGGTCCAAGGCCCGATGCCGCGCACCTCGGTAAGTCGTTCGACGATGTCCGCATCGGGCATTTTGAGAATGGCTTTGTGACTCGGCACCGTCCCATCCAGAGTCTTGGCCGCGAGATCACGCATCGCCTTGATCTTGTTTCCCGATACGCCTGCCGCCCTCAAAGGCCCGTCGGGTGTGTCAAGCAGTTGCCGCGGCGTCGGATCGCCATGGAAGAATTCGCGAACGCGGCGATGAATGGTCGCTGCAGCCTTCCCATGAAGTTGCTGATAAAGGATCGATTCGAGTAGAGACTCAAACGGCGAGGGGGAGGGATCAAGCCGAAGATTGAAATCTCCGACTTTGTCGATCAGGGCACCCAGCTTCGCATCGCTTGCACGAAGATGCGCGAGGGCCTCGGCCGGGTCGAAGGGAAGCTTTCTGGTTTTTCCGTCATGGATCATCTGTAAATCAGTCTATCGAATGACAAGCTTCGAATAACATTGCATGTAGCGATCGGAAACCTTTCGCGCGGAGTCCCGTCGATCATGAAAATGCGTCCTGGTACGCAGACCGGTTTTCTTCTTTGTGGTAAAGAGTGGAGCGATGGAGAAGCTCTCGAAGTCCGTTCCCCATGGGACCAGGGACTCGTTGGCAAAGTCACGATCGCAACACGAGCCGACGCTCGCGAAGCAGTGAATCATGCTGTCGCGAGTCTCCGACGTACTCGCGCGTTGCCGCGCTGGAAACGCCGCGAAATTCTCGAAGACGTTGCCGCCTCGTTGATCGAGCAGAAGGATCGCTTTGCGAAGCTCATTGCTGCCGAGAGCGCTAAGCCGATACGGCTTGCGCGGGCCGAGGTGGACCGCGCTGTTCTGACCTTCAAGACGGCGGCGGAAGAAGCTGCACGACTGGGCGGCGAAACCATTCCGCTCGATCTGACTGAAGGCAACGAGAATCGGTGGGGGCTCGTCCAGCGCTTTCCTGTAGGCCCGGTTCTGGCCATTACACCCTTCAACTTTCCACTCAACCTGGTGGCCCACAAGGTCGCCCCCGCAATTGCCGCCGGATGCCCGGTCCTGATCAAGCCTTCGCCTCAGACCCCATTCACTGCGCTCGCCCTCGGCGAAGTGATTCTCAAAGCAGGTTGGCCTGAGGAGGCGCTTGCAGTTCTACCACTTGAAAATGCAGACACAGCCTGGCTTGCCGAGAAGGAAGACCGCATCAAGCTGGTCAGCTTCACTGGCTCCGCCAAGGTGGGTTGGGAATTGAAAGTTCACTCCGGCAGAAAACGGGTTTTGCTTGAACTGGGGGGAAATGCGGCGCTCATCATTCATGGCGATTACCGCGAACTGGATAGCGCAGCGGAGCGTACTGCTCATGCCGCATTCGGCTATGCCGGCCAGTCCTGCATCAGCGTTCAGCGCGTCTTTGTGGACAAGAACATCTTCCAGACCTTCCTTTGGAAGCTTGTTGAGATAGCGGATAAGCTTGTTGCCGGTGATCCCTCGAATGAAGCAACCGAGTTGGGACCACTCATCAGGACAGGCGAAGCCGACCGCATAGAGTCATGGATCAAGGAAGCAGTGGCAGCGGGAGCTCGGTTGATCTCCGGCGGCGAGCGACAGGGAAACATCATTACACCAGCCATCCTCACCGGAACAAAGGCAGGCATGAAGATCCGCGATGAAGAGGTCTTCGGGCCGGTCGTCATTGTCGAGCCCTACACCGACTTCGAAGAAGCACTGGCAGAAGTAAACCATTCCCGGTTCGGCCTGCAGGCTGGCCTTCTTACGCGCGACGCCGGCCGCATTCTCACCGCTTATCGCGAACTCGAAGTCGGAGCGCTCATCGTGGGCGACACGCCGGCGTGGCGTCTCGATCCAATGCCTTATGGCGGCGTCAAAGATTCTGGTCTCGGCCGGGAAGGCATTCGATCAGCGATCGAAGAGATGACCGAGCCCCGCATGCTGGTGATGACAGGAATGAGCTAGGGTCGTCGAAGATCCAGAGGCGTGCACTGGAGGCAAAAGAACGGTGCGAACTCTTGCTATTCTCCTATGCGTCTGCCTTTTCGCGCTTCCGGTCGTGGTGCAAAGGCTGTGACGGTAGCACAGCTCGAGCAATTTCTCACCTCGGAGCGTTCGGCCAAATTGTCTGACCAAGAAATCGCGAACCGGCTGAGCAACGTGACCCTCGCTGAGCAGCTGACGGCAAGAACTCTGAATTACATCCGAACCGAAACAAGTCTGGGACCGAGCGGCAAAATGGCGAAATCGGTCGGATCACGCTAGACGCCACACTGGATCAGGATGTTCCCTTCACCAGATCGGCATGGCAGTGCAGTACGGCCACGTCATCATCGGTAAGCAGTACATGTGTCCGCTCTGGAGCATTGCGCTCTCAGACTTTCACAGTGCACTGATCGAGAAGATCGATCGGATAGGCGCAGAAAGGCATCTGAACGAGACGGAGTTCACGGACTACCATAAATTCGGATCCACTTCATGCATACTCAGCGGTGCAGTTGCGAGCCCTGAGGACTAGCGAGCGTGCAACAATCGAGAGGTCACTGAAATCCCGCATAATCATGATGAAAGCGCGGGCCGCCAGAGCGGAGAGAAGCGATAAGTATGGACTTGGGACTCAAAGACAAGCTGATTGTTGTCACGGGCGGAGGCGCGGGCATCGGCGCCGGAATTTCTCGCGCATGCCTGGAAGAAGGAGCGCGGGTTGTGGTGCTCGGACGGCCCTCTGAGAACGTGCAGGCCTTTATGGCGGAGATGGAGGCTGCCTCGGCATCCTGCCACTTCGTCGAGGCTCATCTTGAAGATCTTGATCGCTGCCGAACTGCAATTGAGGAGATTCAGAACCAGCACGGTGAAATCTATGGGCTGGTCAACAACGCCGGGGTGAATGATGGCGCGGGCCTTGAAAACGGCAGTGTCAATCGGTTCGTCGAGAGCCTTCAAAAGAACCTAATGCATTATTACGCTCTCGCTCATTATGCTCTGCCTTCGCTCAAGCGCACGCAAGGAGCGATCGTGAACATCAGCTCCAAGGTGGCGTTGACCGGTCAGGGAAACACCTCAGGCTATGCGGCAAGCAAAGGTGCACAGCTTGCGCTCACACGCGAGTGGGCCGCCGAGCTTTTGAAGTACAACATTCGGGTAAACGCCGTGCTGCCCGCCGAGGTGATGACTCCGCTTTATCGACGGTGGCTCGATACGCTCGGCGACCCCGAGGCTGAACTGAAGCGCATCACCGACAAGATCCCGTTAGGTCACCGCATGACCCTAGCCTCGGAGATTGCGGCCGCGTCAGTTTTCCTGCTCTCGCCCACGCAGTCGGGGCACACGACGGGCCAGCATCTCATCGTCGACGGCGGATATGTTCACCTGGATCGCGCTCTCACCTAGCTGTGAGTTGATCAACGGAAGCAAGCATGGCGGATCACCGCTCCCGCAGCGGCAAGCCGCAACTCGAGTGCTGCGTTGCGGAAAAAGCGGATGGACGCTGAATCGGATTGAAGAGCATTGCGTTCTGCATATTCTGCCATCTCCATCAGCACGCCGGCATCGCGGAAGGCTGCCGATGGTGTCTTCGCCCAGATTGCAATCACGTCCTTGAGCCCGTCCGGCCCTTTGCGCCACGCAAGCCTGCACTCGGGACTCATGCGTGCCACAATTCCATGCCAGGAGCGGCGATTACGCCTGTGCATCGCGATGAACGAGCTCACCATCGCTGCAGTAACCAGGATGAAGAAAGCGACCTGGAGTGGAAGGAGAATGATCTTACTTTCTCGTCCCGGAAATAGCGCGGAGGAGGCGGACAAGTTCCCCTCTCCTCACCACGTTAGTGGCGTTCCTGAAGAGGGGCAATGCTACTTAGGTTGCATCGGATGAGTGATTTAGCGTGTCTAGTTTCCGTACAGATCGCAGCGATCAGGGTGCGGGCGCCATGTCGGCAAGCATTGGAGCGAGCATCGCCGTGCGAGCCATCGAACGGGGCCAGGTCACAGCACAAAGCCTTTACCAACTCGCAAGGTTTCCGTGCAATCTGAAATCGGTGACATTCCCTGCTGATGTTGCCTGTCTGAGCAACTGCTGCCCCGACCTGCAAACTCGTCACATTTATGTGGTGTGCCCACAGGAGTGTGGCATACTTCTGTGGCTGTACCACATGACCTGAAAAATGTCGCCTGAAAAACTGGATTTGCTGCAAGGCACGCTTGACCTCATGGTCCTTCAAACGCTTACCGTGATGGGCTCAATGCATGGGTATGGAATCGCCCGCCGCATAGAACAGGTGAGTGCCAACGAAGTGCTGTTGAACCAGGGAACCATCTATGCCTCGCTCGTTCGTCTCGAGCAGCGTGGCTGGATCTCTTCGAGTTGGGGAACTTCCGACAACAACCGAAAAGCAAAGTTCTACGCGATCACTGCGGCCGGCAAGCGACAGCTTGCTGCCGACGCTCGCTACTGGGAGCGCCTCAAGGACGTGATGGAACGGGTGCTTACGATGGAAGACTCTGCTGAAGGAGCGGATGCGTGAGCGAGACGTTACGGCTCCTCAAACGGCTCTGGGCCTTCATCCGACGAAAACCTCTGGATAACGACCTGGAAGCCGAACTCGCGGCCCATCTGCAGATGGCTATCGACGACAACATTGCAAGAGGTTTGAAACCCATTGAGGCTCGTCGTCTTGCCCTTATCAGCATGGGCGGGATGGAACAGGCCCGCTACAGACAACGTGAAGCACGAGGCTTTATGACCTTGGATGTTCTCAAGCAGGATCTCAAATACACGCTCCGTACACTCTGGCGCGACCCGAGCTTCACCATCGTTGCCGCCTTGATCCTTGCGCTCGCGATCGGAGCCAATATTGCAGTGTTCAGTGTGGTGAACACTTTGTTGTTGCGGCCATTGCCCTTCCCCAATGCGCACGAGCTTGTCTGGATTGCTCCTCCACCTGCTAAGTGCGGCCTCTCGTGCGCGACTTACTCAACAGACGCTTACGATGAGTTCCGCACTGGCAGCCGGTCTTATCAGGACGTGACTGGGTACTTTGCGTTTTCTGGACCCGACAACCTGAGTCTGAATCTTGGTGGTGCCCCCATTCCCGCAACGAGTATCGACGTCATTCAGAACTTCTTTCAGTTACTCGGCGTGCATGCTCAAATGGGCCGCGTGTTCCGGCCTGAAGATGCGCGGAACGGTGCGGCTCCCGTGATTCTGCTGAGCAATGCCTGGTGGAAGCGCCAGTTCAATTCTGACCCAAACATCGTTGGCAAGGCGTTTGATATGAATGGACAGCAGACCACGGTCATCGGAGTGCTGCCGGAATCGTTCGACTTCGGGGCAGTGTTTGCACCCGGTACCAAGGTCGACGCGATCACGCCACTCAATCTTTACGGGCCTCCTCGCGACTGGGGGAACATCATCACCATGATCGGCCGAATGAAGCCCGGAGTAACGCTCGGGCAAGCGGTTGACGAAGCAGCGCGCGTCGCGCCGCATATGTGCTGGAACAACAAGCAGCCCAGAAGCTGCGGCGACTATAAGGACGGGGTGGTGCCGGTACCGCTCAAGGATTACATCAGCGGCAAACTGCGTCGTTCTCTCGTAGTGCTGTGGTCGGCAGTAGGCGCGATTCTGCTGATCGCCTGCGTCAATCTTTCCAACCTGCTTCTTGCGCGTGCCGCCGCCCGCGCGAAGGAATTTGCGATGCGCGGGGCGCTCGGCGCAAGCCGCGGACGTATCGTGCGGCAATTGCTGACCGAGAGCCTTGTCCTTTCGGGACTGGGCGCAATCTTTGGATTCATGCTCGCCGTCATTCTGGTGCAGTGGCTTGCTCACCAGGGAGCGATCGCTCTGCCCTTGCTAAGCACGCTGCATATGGACAGTGCGGCAGTTGGATGGACGGCTCTGATCGCCATTTTCTCCGCGACGCTTTTCGGCCTCGTTCCGGGGCTCCGCATGGCTGGCGGCAACGTCTACGAATCGTTGAAGGACGCAGGTCCAGGCGCTACGGCAAGCCGGAAGCATGAGCGTACCCGGTCTGTTCTCGTCGTCTCAGAAGTAGCGCTGGCTTGCATGTTGCTCGTGGGCGCCGGACTGCTCCTGCGCAGCTTCATCAATGTCCTGAATGTCGACCTGGGCTTCGAGCCCGATCATGCCGCGGCTATCAAGGTGGACTACAACGACACCGTTCCGAATGACAAAAACGGAGATCTAGCCGCTCAGAAACGCGGCGTTATCTTCCAGCAGATTCTCTCAAGAGTAGGCGCACTGCCGGGTGTTGAAGCCGCCGGGATGGTGGACTATCTTCCCCTCCGTCAGAATCGCGCATGGGGACTTCCATTTCCGAAGGGCGTCAAACGTCCGGAAAAGATCGACTCAGGCCCGCTGGTCTATGTCATCAGCCCGGGATACATGCGCGCGATGGGCACCCCCATCCGTGGCCGCGATTTTACCTGGTCAGATGGCCCCAAAAGCGAGCCTGTCGTCTTGATCAACAAGAGCTTCGCGAAGTTCCTCGCTGGATTTGCGAAATGGCCGAACGGAGATGCGGTTGGGCAGTCTCTCTCCAATGGCAGCGACGCCGACCTCCACGTTGTCGGAATCGTGGACGACGTACATGAAGAAAACGTTGATGGCGATACAGGCTGGCAGATCTATTACCCCATGACTCAAGCGGGACCTAATGGCGCGGAGCTTGTTGTGCGCACGAGGATGAATCCGGCATCTCTCGCCGGTCCGGTGCTTGCCGCGCTGCGGGAAATGAATCCCAAGCAACCTGCAGCCGAATTCAAGCCTATTCGTCTTCTGGTGAATCACGCTGTATCCGGCAGGCAATTCTTCATGCTGCTCGTGGTCGCGTTTGCTGTTCTCGGGCTTCTTCTCGCGGCGTTGGGAATCTATGGCGTCATTTCGTACACGGTGACTCGGCAGACGCAGGAGATCGGCATCCGCATGGCGCTCGGCGCTTCCGCCGGCAAGGTTCGACAGCGGGTTCTTCTCAGCACCATGCGCCTCGCTCTCATCGGCGTGGCGATCGGACTGTGTGCTTCCCTCGAGTGTGCACGAATGATGGCTGCGCTGCTCTTCAATACTTCGCCATGGGACATCGTCACCTACGGCAGCATGGCATTGCTATTGCTCGTCATCGCTGCGTTTTCCGGATATGTTCCTGCGTTTCGCGCCTCGCGCATTAACCCGATTGTGGCGCTTCGCACAAACTAGAATCCGGATTGATCGAGCACCGGGTGAGAGATGGCCTTCACAATCCAGTGAAGGCCATCTCCGTTTGCAGCGGATCAACCCCCATTCGTCGCTCTGGTGCGAAATCACTATCCCGCCGTGCGGCAATCTGTTATACATTTCGCATTCCTCCAAGTCAGCAGCCTATCGACAGGTTTCTAAACAGGTCCAGGAAACCTGAAGGAAAGTCCAATGGAACGAGCGGATCTGCAGCAGCAGTTCGTCGAAGCCGAGCGCCTTGTAGAAGTTCAAAGCAGCGAGCTCAAAAAAGAACTGCGTCTGGGCGATCTGGTCCTATCGCAGGCTCTCTATATTGTTGGCATTCAGTGGCTCGGAACAGCTGCACTTCTCGGTTCGGCGCATGTCATGTACTGGATTCCTGCGGTCTTTCTTTTCTACATACCATCCGGCATGGTGGTGATTCACCTGAGCAAGGAAATGCCACTTGAGGGCGGGATGTATCAATGGGCCAAGCTGCGCTTTGGAGAACTGGCAGGCTTTCTCGTAGCCCTCAATTTGTGGGCGACGGTCGTACTTGTGGTTGGTTCGATGCTTTCCATGCTGACCGACAACATCGGATATGTGGCAGGGCCGGCTGGCGGTTGGATTGCCGAAAGCAAGTTAATCAACGCGGCTGTGAGTGCGACAGTGATGGGGGGAATGGCGCTGATCACCACGCGCGGCCTTTCCCTTGCCAAGTGGATCCACAATCTCGCTGGATTGATCCTCGTAGTAATGATTGGAGCAATGCTCGTATTTGCAGTGCCACGATGGATTCATGGCAATGCTGTCAGCGCACCGGCCGCACTCGTTTTCCCGGCTGTCACACTGCTGAATTTGAATGTCGCAGCAAAGATGGGGTTCGGGGCATTTTGCGGATTCGATGGGATGTGCATCTTTGCAGGCGAGATCCGCAATCCCCAGGTGGCGCGTACTCTTCGACGTTCAATCTTTCTCTCAGGACCGCTGATCGCCTTCATCTACATCCTTGGAACGGCATCAGTTTTGGCATTCACCAAGCCTGCCGATCTCGATCTGATCTCCCCTCCAACGCAGGCGTTACTGCGTGGGGCACAGGGAACGGTGCTGGCTGGTATCGTCGCCCCTTTGATGGCCGTGCTGCTCATCGTCAGCGGTGTGGGTGGGACCAGCCTCCTATTCAACTCCGTAATTCGCCTTCCCATGGTCGCCGGATGGGATCACTTGCTTCCCGGATGGATTAGTCGTCTTCACCCTCGATTCAAAACGCCGGTTGGCTCCATCATCTGCGTTGCGGGAGCGACATTTACTCTGACCCTGCTCGGCCATTTCGGAGTAGGCGCGCAGGAGGCATTTCAGTTTCTGAACAATACGGGCATCATCTGCTGGGCGCTCACCTATCTGGTCATGTTTGCCATTCCTCTTGCTGGGCGTGGTGAGAAACCTCCGATTACGGTGCGGATCGCTGCGGCTTCAGGATTTGTGATGACGCTACTTTACATAGTTCTATCGGCCTTTCCTGTCGTTGAGGTGAAGAACTCGTTATCGTTTACTGCCAAGGTTGCGATAGTCATCCTCGCGATCAACAGCGCAGGTGTTTGGTACTTTCGTCGAGCCACGCGCCGCAGAGCGGCTTGTGCAGTGGCGGTCTGATCGATTCCTCGTTTGCAGCAATCCCATCGTTTGATTTTCATTGCAAGTGGAAGCTTGAGCCGCGTATCCTTCTCGCGCTGCCCCCCTTCCCTACAGAACAAGGACGGCGTTCATCACTCTTGAAATTCAGGAGCACGCAAGATGTGCGGAATAGTGTCGCTCTACTCACGGCACGAGCCGGTCTCGCCGGCAATTCTCGAACGCGCCACGAAGACCCTCTACCATCGCGGCCCTGACGGACAGCGCCAGTGGATCAGCCGGGACGGACGTGTCGGCCTCGGACACGCCCGCCTGAGCATTATCGATCTCACAACCGGCGACCAGCCCATCGCGAGCGAGGATGACCGCACGCACCTCGTTGCCAACGGCGAATTCTACGGATACGAGGCCATTCAGCGGGAACTTGAATCGCGGGGCCACCATCTCAGAACCAGATCCGACAGCGAGATCGCCCTTCACCTCTACGAAGAAGTCGGCGTGCATTGCCTTCATCAGCTTCGTGGTGAGTTTGCATTCGTCATCTGGGATGAAAAGCAGCACACCCTCTTCGCCGCGCGCGATCGATTCGGCATTAAGCCGCTCTTTTACTCATGGCACAATGAGAAGCTCTATATCGCATCGGAGGTCAAGGCCCTATTTGCTGCCGGGGTTCCTGCGCGCTGGGATCAGGAGAGTGTTTATCAGTCGTTCACCTTCGGCGGGCACCAGATGCGCACTCTTTACGATGGCGTGTTTCTTGTTCCGCCTGGCCATTACCTTCTCGTCACTGAAAAGCATTTCCAGATCACGCGCTACTGGGATTTCAACTACCCTGCTGCCGGCGCAACCAGCACCCACAAAACCGACGCCGACTACATTGCCGAATTCCGCCACGAGCTGGAAGAAGCCGTTCGCATCCGCCTGCGCGCTGATGTCCCGGTCGGGGTTTACCTGAGCGGCGGCCTTGATTCATGTGCAGTGCTCGGCCTCGCTTCCCGTCACCATCCGGAACCCATCCGCGCCTTCACACTGACCTTCGATGATGTGGCCTACGATGAAGGGCCGATTGCGCGGGAGATGGCCGCGCTAGCCGGAGCGGAATTCCGCACCATTCCTATCAACCAGAACCATCTCGCCGAGAACTTCGCCGGTGCCATCCTGCAATCGGAGATGCTATGCGTCAACGCGCACGGAGTCGCCAAGTTCCTCCTGAGCAAGGCGGTTCGCGACGCTGGATACAAGGTGGTGATCACCGGCGAAGGTTCCGACGAAATCCTCGGCGGCTACGCGCACTTCCGCCGGGACATGCTTCTCTATAATCGCGAAGGTCAGGATCCCGCGGAGATCGAGCAGCTGCTGGCATGGCTCAACGAGAACAATGCAGTCTCGCGTGGTCTGCTGCTGCCGGATGGCGATGTCGGCAATCTCGAAGCGGTTCGTCGGATTCTGGGTTACGTCCCCTCCTGGTGCGAGACATTTTCATCGCGTGCCGTGAAGTCTCGGCCGCTGCTCGCTGAAGATTTTAGCTGCCGTTTCAAACATCGCGAAAGCTATCTGCAGCTGCTCTCGGATCTCGATATACCCGGCCAGTTGAAAGGCCGTGACGCACTGAACCAGTCGCTGTATCTATGGGGCAAGTCGGTACTCGCCAATTACATTCTCACCATGCTCGGGGACAGGATGGAGATGGCGCACTCCATCGAAGGCCGGGTACCCTTTCTCGATCACCACGTCGTCGAGTGCATCTGCCGACAGCCTGTAAATATGAAAATTCGCGGCTTAACCGAAAAATATGTCCTGCGTGAGGCTGTGCGCGACGTGATCACCGATACGGTTTACAAGCGCCAAAAGCATCCGTTCCTTAGCCCGCCGGCAACGCTCAATCCGGACCAGACCTTCAACATCTATGTGCAGGATTTGCTGCGCGGCAAGACGATGGCATCGATTTCTTACTTCAACCAGCAGGAAATCGTGAACCTGCTTGATCGGATCCACACGATGGATGCAGGTGCGCGTTCTGCCTATGACCAGATACTGATGCCTCTCACAAGCATGTGCGTCATTCACGAAGGCTTCGGTATGGAGTGCTAACCCAAAGTCAACAAACGCGTAGTGTATACTCCGGTCGTTATGCTGACACGCGTTTCCAAGCTCATCTTTTGTGCATCTATCCTTGCCGTGACTGTTCCCTCAAATGCGCAGCCCGCTGCGCAGGCCAAGCCAAAGCCGGAGGAGACTGAGGTCTGGCAGCCAGTCCCAAAGGTCGTCACCCCGGCCGCCGACTGCAATGCTCCCCCGTCTGACGCCGTCGTTCTCTTCGACGGCAAGAGTATCGATCAATGGGTCAATGTGAAGGACCACGAAGCTGCATCTTGGGACGTCCACGACGGCGTGATGACCGTGAACAAAAAGGGCGGCAACATCGAAACCAAGCGCAGCTTCAAGAACTACCAGCTGCATGTTGAATACAAGATCCCGGCCAGCATTACAGGCACCGGACAAGGCCGAGGAAACAGCGGCATCTTTCTAGCTTCAACCGGCCCGGGAGATGATGGCTATGAGTTGCAGGTACTCGATGGCTACAACAACTCCACCTATGTGAACGGCATGGTCGGCAGTCTCTACAAGCAGGCGATTCCGCTGGCCAACGCCAGCCGCAAGCCCGGCGAGTGGCAGCAGTACGATATCGTATGGACTGCGCCGACGTTCAATGACGACGGGTCTGTGAAGACGCCAGCCTACGCGACAGTGTTTTTGAATGGCGTGCTGGTCGAAAATCACTTCGAGCTGAAAGGTCAGACGCTCTATGTCGGTAAGCCGTTTTATAAGAAGTACGATACAGCGCCGATCAAGCTTCAGGCGCACGGCGACAAGAGTGAGCCCATGAGCTTCAGGAACATCTGGGTCCGCGAACTGCCGTAGACTCTTGCCAACACCTAAGGCTGGTGAGCCGCCATGGCCTGCGTCTTCGCCAGCCTCACCGCATTTCTCAATGCGGTCACGAATTCGCGAGCCGCAATGTTGTCGGCGAATGTCAGCCCGAACGCCTCCACCTGGTCCTGGAATTGGCCGTAGTCCGAAGCACTATGCGGACCCGGGGTCAGGTGCTCGAGCTTATCCCGATCGTAGACAAGTGCAGGGAATTTCTTTCCCGGCATGCCAACCACCACGATCATCGTCGAATCACCCTGATCGCCGGGCTTATACGCCTGTGGGGCAGCGGGATCGGTGAAGACGCGATCTTCGCTCACGATATTTTCATCCACCGCCGTCAGCGGAACCGTGATGGACGCGAGCGGAAAGGCGTAGCGGTACCAGTTGATCTTTCCGTCTTCCTTTCGCGGAAGGGCACAGATGGGAGCGGGCATGTTCGGCTCGATGATCAGCGTTTGTCCATCGAGCACCACGATGCTTCCCGACGCGATGTAGGCGGTCTTCATTTCATCCATCCGCGAGCGGATGTCCTGAGCACCGCAGTTAGCAGATGGCACGACTACACAACCAAGCAACAAGCAATACAAGGTCTTCATGGTTCGTACCTGTGGGTTTTCTCAATCGTGACCCCGTTTTATGAATTGTCATGTGATTTATCACACGCCAGGTATTACCAAGGACATGGGCCGAAGGTCGGTCTGAAGGATTGCGCTTTCGTTCCGTCAGACAGTGTCTGCGGCAGAACTGCCAGAATGTGCAGCATTTCGCATGCAACCCCATGAGAGCTCTCCACAGGGCAACCTTTGCACCGCCCCTTCATCTCAACCTGCTGACGACCTTTTCTGCGAGTGAACGCGAAGCGGAGCAGGAAAATCAGAACGCGACTGATTTAATCCGTAGATTTGAATAGCCGCGAATCCGCGGCTCAGTACAGCAGGAGGAATTTATGGCAGAGATTAGAAGAGAAGAGAACTTTAGCAGCAGCGGACTTTCCACGGCGGCCCTGGCGCATGCCGACGAACCTGCACAGCAGGAGGAGTACACCGACGAGCGTTCAGCGCAGCGTGTTGACGGCCGCACGGACACCTTTGATCGCAGCGACGCAACCGCAACCCGCACCAACACCGCTCAGGCCGCCGAAACTGATGAGCGCACCGCGCTGTTCTCACCCGA
>DATNFD010000068.1:0-4449 GCA_035606555.1 Occallatibacter sp. | reverse complement strand
CAATGAAAACAAGCCTGAAAGCACTGGTGATGGGGGCGGCAGCTCTGGCCGTGCTCGCGACGAGCGGTTGCGACAAGCTCCGTGCTCGCGATCAGCTGAACAAAGGCGTGAATGCTTATAAGAACGCCAAGTATGACACGGCAATCGAGGACTTTAAACGCGCGGTCGGATACGATCCTACTTTATTGAATGCCAAGCTTTATTTGGCGACCGCTTATGCACAGCAATACATACCCGGAGTCGATTCGCCGGACAATCTCCAGAACGCGAATAATGCAATCGAACAGTACAAGTCTGTGCTGGAGCAAGACCCGAAAAATGTTAATAGCATCAAGGGTATTGCCTATCTTTATCTGCAGATGAAGAAGTTCGACGATGCGAAGGAGTACTACCACAAGGCCATTGATCTCGATCCCAACGATCCAGAAGCCTATTACTCCATTGGCGTAATCGATTGGACGCAGGCCTACCAGCCGCGCATGGAAGAGCGCGCGAAAATGGGACTAAAACCAGATGAGCCAATGAAAGACAAGAAAGTCTGCGCTCAGCTGCGCGATCAGCATGGCGCCATCATCCAGGACGGCTTGGACAACCTGAATAAGGCCGTTCAACTGCGCCAGGACTACGACGACGCCATGGCGTATATCAACCTGCTTTATCGCGAGAAGGCAGACCGCGAATGCGACAATCCGGACGAGCGCGCGGCCGATCTGAAAACTGCAGATGAGTGGGTCGACAAGACCATGGCCGCCAAGAAAGCCAAGGCCGAAAAGCAGGCCCAGGCGGGTACCGGCGGGATTACGCTCGACAATTCGAAGTAGTCCGTCACGCACCCAAGTTCAAAGCCTCTCGAATGCGAGAGGCTTTTCTTTTGCCGTATGAATTAGAATGCTGCGTTTCCCTGCTGCAATGAAAATGTTCCAGAAAATCTTGGTTGCGAATCGCGGTGAGATTGCCGTCCGCGTCATTCGTGCGTGCCATGAGCTTGGCATTGCGGCGGTTGCGGTCTTTTCGGATGTAGACCGCGCCGCTCTGCATGTACAGCGTGCGGATGAAGCGTATCCCATAGGGCCTGCGCCGGCTGCCGAATCCTACTTGAATATCGAACGAATTCTGGATGCAGCGAAGAAGTCGGGCGCAGAGGCCATTCATCCCGGTTATGGCTTTCTTTCTGAAAATCCAAATTTTGCTCGGGCCTGCGCCAAAGCTGGATTCAAATTCATTGGCCCGCCACCCTCCGCCATGGAAGCCATGGGATCAAAGACGCGTGCGCGGCAGAACATGGAGAAAGCAGACGTTCCGTTCGTCCCGGGGACGGCAAAAGGACTCCGGTCAGCCGAAGAAGCAGAGCAGGTAGCAACGAAGCTGGGTTTCCCCGTGATGCTGAAAGCCGCAGCCGGAGGTGGCGGCAAAGGGATGCGGTTGATCGACAACGTCGCAGATCTCCCATCCGCTTTCGAGGCCGCGCGAAGCGAAGCCAGCCGCGCCTTTGGGGATGACGAGGTCTACCTTGAAAAGGCAATCGTCAATCCTCGGCACATCGAAATGCAGGTCCTCGCCGACGAGCATGGCAACACGGTGTATCTAGGCGAGCGCGATTGCTCCATTCAGAGACGTCATCAGAAGGTGGTTGAGGAGGCGCCGTCGCCTGCTGTCAGTCCGGAAATGCGGCAGCGCATGGGCGAGATTGCAGTTCGTGCGGCGCAGGCTGTCAGGTACACCAATGCCGGGACGATTGAATTTCTCGCAGACGAGGACGGCAACTTCTACTTTCTTGAGATGAACACGCGGCTCCAGGTTGAGCACCCCGTCACCGAACTCATTACGGGGCTGGATCTCGTGCAACTTCAGATTCGAATCGCTGCAGGCCAGCCGCTGCCCTTCCGGCAAGAGGATATCTATCTGCGTGGACATGCGATCGAGTGCCGCGTCTATGCCGAAGATCCGGAGAACAATTACTTCCCCAGCCCGGGCCAGATCACGTCGCTCACGGAACCTTCAGGCCCCGGGATTCGCCTCGACAGCGGTATCTACCCGGGATGGAATGTCCCGGTGGATTACGATCCGTTGCTGGCAAAGCTGATCGGCTACGCCGCATCCAGAGAGCAAGCCGTTGGGCGCCTGCGTCGGGCCCTCGACGAATACTACGTGGGCGGGATTAAAACCAATCTGCCCCTATTTCGCCACGTTTTTGAGGACGCGGAATTTCTCGCGGGTAAAGCCAATACCGGGTTTTTGTCCCGTTTCGCGTCGCGTCCGCAACATGCTCCACCGAGGCGAGAGGAAGAGATTGCCGTGATTGGGGCCGGGATCTTTCAAGCTCTCACGGGAGGCGCAACGAGCAGCAAGAACTCGGACGAGCCTCACTCCGGACCATCCGCTTGGAAACAAGCCGCGCGGGAGGAGGCCTTGAGCTAACATGCGGTTCCAGGTCTTAATCAGCGGTAAGACTCATGAACTCGAATTAACCCAGGCGCAAGACGCATGGGATTGCCGCGTGGACGGCCGCTCTGTCGACATCGACGTGCGGTCCATCGCGCCTGGGGTGCTCTCCATCCTGCGCGATGGGAAATCGTATCTAGTACGCCAAGGCCCAAACCAGACCATAACGGTAGGCGAACACAGTTATGAAGTCTCGATTGCCGACCCTCGCTCCTGGCGAAGCCGGCAACTGACCTCCGGCAGCACCGCTGGCCCTCAGCGGCTGAAGGCTTCGATGCCCGGCAAAGTTGTGCGCATACTGACAACGCAAGGTGCTCAGGTTAAGGCAGGTCAGGGTATTGTGGTCATCGAAGCCATGAAGATGCAGAACGAACTCCGCTCGCCACGGGATGGGAAGATCAGCTCGATCCTCGTTCAGGAAGGCAAGGCCGTGAATGCCGGAGAGGTCGTGGCCGTCGTGGAATAAACTACTTCGACGATCCCATGCTGGCGAGGACCTTCTCGGCGTAGTAATTCTCAACCTTGGCCTGGTCCCGCATCACTTCGTAATACGCTGCCTTCAGCAATTGTTCCCGGCGGTCCTGCAAGGCCGTCCGGATCTCCTGCTCCACGCGTGGATCCGAAAGGTCTCGTTGACCTGCCGGTTCCATGGCGATCAGCTTCACGATTCGAAAAGCCCCCGTTTGCTTCGCTGCGCCGTTGTTCAGAGGAATAATGCCGGTGTATTGTCCAGGCTTGAGTTTCATGATCGCGTCGCGAGTTGCCTGATCCGTCTGTTTCAGCGCTGACTCAGGAATAATTCCCAGGTCACCACCGTTCGGCGCTGTAGAACTGTCTTCGGAAAAGGCCATCGCCAGCGATCCAAAATCATCGCCCGCGTCGAGCCGCGTCTGTACCGTCTCGATCTTCTTCCGCGCTTCCGCTTCATTGCGTGCCTTGTTGGCGTTCCCGCCCTGTGGATCTGGCGTCGTGGTCACGATGATATGCGCCAGATGGTAGCGCGGTTCAATCAGGTTGAATTCCGCGCGGTGCGCGTTGTAGTAGTCCTTGATGTCCTGCTCGGTCACGCTGATTTTCGACGTGACTTCTTTGTGCAGGACCTTGTCCGCCGTCAACGCGCGACGAATGTTCCGCTTGAAGTCATCCATCGTCATCTTGCTTTCTTGCAGACGCTGATTGAACTGCTCCACCGTGTAAGGAGACTTGATCTCGGTGAGTTTGCGATCCACTTCATCGTCGGTGGCCAGCAGGCCCAACTTCTCCGCGCGGTGCATCAGGATTTCGTTCTCGATGAGCTCGCGCAGGATGCTGAGCCGCAGACTGGTGGCCTGCTCGTCACTCAGCGGCTGGTTGGAGCCGGCGGTTTGCGACTGGTAGTACTTCTCCAAATCGGCGCGGTAGATCTTCTGTCCATCTACACTGGCCGCCACATTGTCGCCGGACGGCTTCATCGAACAGCCGGTCATCAGGAGTACCCCGACGATGGCTGCGGCAACAAAACTGTTCTGAAGGTAGATCGCTTTCAACTCCCCCCCTTGTCAGTGCTTCGCCGAGGCGGCACCGGTGGCGGACGGACTCGCAGACTGCGTCGGAACCGGTGTCGGTGGCGCAACGCCGGCGCGCTTCAACGCACCATCCAGGGCCGCGCGGATTTCAGACACTGGGCGCGCCCCGTCGAGCATCTGCCCGTTGATAAACATTGTCGGAGTGCCGCTGACCTCGAGCGCTTCGCCTTGCTTCTCGGATGCGTTCACCGCTTGCTCGCTCTTCGGGTCCTTCACGCATGCCTGTAGCTTGGGAACGTCCAAGTGAAATTTGCCGGCGGTTCCCACTGCGGTGCGGTCCAGCGCCGCAAACTGATTGTCGCGACCCTTCTCCGAATTGATCACTCCTCGATTGGAATGAATGTAGTCGGCGAAATCCCAGTAAGCATCGCCATTCTGCGCGGCGAGACAATTTGCGTTCACCGCCGCATGAATCGCCCACGGATGAATCTCCGCCAGCGGG
>DATNFD010000067.1:0-6314 GCA_035606555.1 Occallatibacter sp. | reverse complement strand
CGCACGCCGACGATTTCCGCCGGGTTCCAGTCCGGCATGACGCCGAACACGCTGCGTGTGCCGTGGAGGTACGGATGCGGGCGCATCATCGCGCGGAGACGCGCATGAATCTGTTCCAGGGCGATGCGGTGCGATCCACCTTCCGCGGAAAGCTCGACCGCCGTCGCCAGAGGACGCACCTGGAGCAGGAACAGCTCGCCTTCAGCGGTGCGGGCGAATTCCACGTCGATCGCATTCGAACCGAGCAGCTTTTCGAGTTCGCGCACCAGATCGATGACGCCAGCGAGGTTTTCCGGAACCTTGCCCGGCGAATGCTTGCAGAAGTAGAGCGTCCTTACCTGATTTGTTTCTCCCGAAGTGACCGTGCTCGTCGAACCCGAGCTGTCGTCATAGTTCACCACGAAATAGGGCCCGGCGTTGTTGGGGTCTATGCTGAACGCCACACCGCTCAACGCCACATTCCCGAGCATCGGCTGCACAAATAGCTGATTGTGGACGTCGCGTTCGCCATAGGAAGCAATCACGCGAGATACCGCCGCCCTCAGCGCATCCTTGCCGCGTACATCGCCCACAGAAAGGAATTGTCCAGCGCGGCTCGCACCCGCCGCATCTTCGGCCAGCGTCGACGAGCGCACGATGACCGGTTTATCGAACCAGCCGCGCGCCGAGACGCGCGCGAGCACTCCGGCCTCGTCTCGCCGCCAGGTCTCGATCGTGAAACGCTCTTGCGGAAGGACCGATGCCGACCTGATTAGCGGCGCAAGTCGCTCCAGCGTTTCAGCTTTGGTGCCGAAGAGCAACCCTACTTTGCCTGTACGATCCATGCTCTTGTCTTGTAGGGAACAGCGACAACGTCCAGGTCGCGGATCTCTTCGGCGATTGCGTCCAGTATCTTTGCAAATCGTTCGGGCCCCGCCTGTGCCTGGATATCATTGACCGAGCGCCACGCGCCAAGATAACGCTCTTTCGTCATCAACTCCTGATGCGGCGCTTCCAGGAAAACGAGCCGGTCGAAGTGGCCGGTGCTCATCAGGGTCTTTTCGATCCCTTGCGTATATTTCCCGGAACCCGACGACACTCGTGTAATGCCTGGCACGAGGTCGTGGATCCGAGCTTCTATCCGCTTGTGCAATTCGCTGCTCTCCAGATCCCTGGGATTCCAGAGCGCCGTGAAGAAGCCGCCAGGCCGCAGAACGCGATGGAATTCCGGTAGAGAGAGTTCCGGTTTGGTCCAGTGAAAGGACGAGGCCATCAACACCCAGTCCGCGCAACGGTCCGACAATCCGGTGCGCTCCGCGGTTCCCGCGGCCCAGCGAAATCGCTCTGTCGTCGTTCCTTGGCGAATGGCCTCACCGCGCATCGCATCATTGGGCTCGACCGCGTATCCGCGCAATCCGAGTTCGCAGAGATTCTCGGTCAGCTTTCCTGTGCCTGCGCCCACGTCGGCAACCGTGAATCCTTCCCTGAATGCGCCGATGTACGCAGCGATCGCGCCGAGCACTCTCGCAGAGTAACCGGTACGGTGGATATAGTCCTTGGCCAAACTCGTAAAATCTCCGCGTTCCACAATGGTTCCTTATGTGAAATTGATATGGCCGAACTTTGCAGACAGCATCGCCGCGATTTGAGCCGGTGTGTTCCTGCCGTCATTGTCGATAATCAACTCCGGGGTGACCGGCTCCTCGACCGGCAGATCGACGCCCATGACATCTTTCATCTCGCCGCGCAGCGCGCGGCTGTACAGTTGCTTCTGGTCCCGCTCGATCAGCACCTTCATCGGAACGCGCAAGTAGATCTCGTGATATCCAGGCATTTGGCCGCGGTTCCATTCCTGGCATTCCCGAAACAGCGAGATCGTCGCGCACACGACGTCGATACCCTGGTCGGAGAGCGTCTTGCACAATCGCGAATTACGCATCGCACTCTTGAGGCGCTCTTCGCGGGAGTGGCCGAGGTCGTTGCCAAACACTTCGCGAAGGATGTCTCCGTCGAGGAATACTGAGCACGGATTGTGGTCGCGCAGCAGCCCAAAAAATAGCTTGCCGATAGTCGTCTTGCCGGCGCCCGACAGACCGGTGAACCAAAAGACTCTGCCCGGTTTCACTTTCATCTGCTAGGCTCCCGAGCCGATCAGCCGGCGAGCGCGCCGCAACAAGCCCCGCTTCAGGCGCACAAGCGGCATCACCTCCGGGTCCGGCGGCGCCGCTGAGGGCGCCGCCCCGACAAAACTGTCTTCAACTTCGTGGCCGAGGCCGGCCAGATATTCGCGCAGACTTGCCTTCAACTGCGCCAGTTCGTGGGGAGGCAAACTTGCCCTGGTAAGAAGATCGGAATTCAAGGCAATGGCGAATTCGATGGTGTGACGGAAAGCATCGTGTGCGCCCGGATCATCGTGGGCTCGTTCGATTGCGGCACGATTCAGAACGATCGATCCGAAGAATCGCAAGTGCGACAGGTGCCGCTTGAGCGAAATCGCATGACGTTCCAAAGCCGGCGAAGGATATCCCAGCCGTTCCAGAAGCTCGGAACAAAGGCTTTCGATGCGGGCAACAACGTTGTGATCGATTATCCCGGTCTGCCACTCCATCGGCCGGCCAGAGCGATTGACGATCTGGATATCATCCGGATGCTCGGCCCGATAGGTGCGCTCTGCTGCAGCGGCGCGATCATAGGTCGAATTGCGCACCGCTCGATCGATGTCGGACGGACCATATTCGAGGCCCAGCGCATGCAGGACCTGGCGGAGCGTGCGCTCGGCATCCGCCTTGTAGTCTTCGAAGCGCACCACGGTCAGCCGCGGGTGAGAGAGCCATCCCTCGTTGAACAACTTCCAGTTGACGACCTTGTCAAGCAAGGTGCTCACATCCGGAAACGCCGCGAACTCGGCGAAGGTCAACTGCGAACCCTCGCGCTTGTAGCGGGAGTAAATCGCGTCGCGCGGATCTCGGACGAAATAGATGATCTGCGAGTCGGCATACTTGTCCGAACGCCATTCGTGCATCCATTGCACTTCGATGTCGCCGCGAAAATCGAAACTCTCGTGGTCGCTCAGGGCAGGCAACCATTTGCGCAGCAGGAGTTCATGGGGATTGAGAAGCCAGCGGCCCTTTTCGCGGCGCCACATCCCGCCGGGTGAATAGCGGAAAGTCCTGATGCCAAGTTCGAGCAGGCAGTTAATCAGCCAAGTCGCCCCGGAAGGCTCTCTGGGGGAAGGCAGGTATACCCTTCTGCTAGCCACTGGGCGAAAGGCTCCACTGCGCGGGGAGGTTCACGGCACCCCAGCGGCCATCGAAAGCAACGCCATCCTGAAAAGACGTCAAGACTTCAAACTGCTGGCAATTGTCGACCCATTCCAGGAAGGTCAACCGCTGGTCGAAAGCGCCGGCGGATATGGTGTAGCTTCCCGGCATCAAACCCATGCCGGAAGTCAGAAACTCGAGGCGAAACCTGCCTCGACCTATCCGGACTATTTCAATATCCCTCTGGTGGGAACTCAGAAGCGGCCGGCCCGTGGCGTCGAATATGATGACCCAGAAAGAAATCTCTTCCGACAGATTGCTCTCAACGAGAAATTCCAGTTTGATTTCATCGCCGATCAGGAAGGAGTTCAGCGGCTCATTCCTCTTGTTCGAGATCGAAACCGACAGGAACCGCACGCGTCCGTCCCCCCGATTCCTCATCGAGGGCTCGATATCAACCGTCGTATGCAGTTCCGCTACCCGGTTGTATTCAGCGATGACATCGAGCGTCGGACCGATCGATTGGAGTTCGCCGGCGGCCAACAGAATGCAACGGCTGCACAAGGCGGCGATCGTACCCATGTTGTGACTGACAAAGAGGACCGTGCGACCCGAGCGTCCGATCTCCTCCATCTTTGCGATGCACTTTTTCTGAAATGCTGTGTCGCCGACTGCCAGCACCTCGTCGACGATGAGGATCTCAGACTCAAGATGAGCCGCAATCGCAAACGCAAGCCGGACATACATCCCCGATGAATAGCGCTTTACGGGGGTATCGAGAAATTTCTCAACTTCGGAAAACTCGACTATCTGGTCGAAATTTCGCCTGATTTCGATCTTCGTCATCCCCAGTATTGCGCCATTCAGAAAAATATTCTCGCGCCCGGTCAATTCGGGGTGAAAACCCGTGCCCACCTCCAGAAGGCTTGTCACCCGCCCGCGCAGTCGCACGCTTCCCAGGCTGGGATCCGTTATTCGACTCAGAATCTTGAGCAGGGTGGACTTGCCTGCGCCGTTTCTGCCGATGATGCCGACCCGCTCGCCCTGGTCTATTTCGAAGGAAACATCCCTGAGCGCCCAGAAGCGTTCGCGCGTCGATGCCGGCCGCTCGCCCGCGGTTCTGCGCATGCCGAACAAGCCACGCATGCTGTCGCTGATGACATCCCGCAAGGCTACATATCGATGCCCGGCCTCATGCCGGATCACGTAATCCTTACCCAAACCCTCGGCCTTGATCGACCAACCCATGGTCAGATTACGTCGGCAATCGAGCGCTCGGTCCGGCGAAAATAATTTATTCCGGCTCCGAGAATGAGAAACGAAATGAGCGCTCCGAACCACACTGCCCTCATGTCGAGATCGTAGCCGGGCAAGAGACACCAGCGAAAACCCTCGATGATTCCGACCATGGGATTGAGCGAATACACAGCGCGCCAGCCCTCGGACACCACCACGCCGCTAAATCCGACCGGCGACAAGAACATCCCGACCTGCATCAGGAAGGGAACGACGTAGCGAAAGTCCCTGTACCGCACGTTCAGTGCCGCCAACCAGAGCGTCAGTCCTACCGTGAGAATTACAACGAGACCCAGAAAAACGGGGAGGAACAGCACCCGCGCAGAAGGCATGATTTGGTACCACGCCATCAACACCGCCAGCAGCAACAGTGAGATGACAAAGTCGACCAGACTCACAGCCACGGCACTGATCGGCACAATCAACCTGGGGAAGTACACCTTGGAAACAACGTTCGCGTTCTGGATCAGGCTGTTGCTACCCTCGGTCACCGCGGTGGAAAAGAAGTACCACGGCAACATGGCTGCGACGACCAGAACAGGGTAAGGCACTCCTTCCGACGGCAACATCGCTATGCGGCCGAACACCACGGTGAATACAAGCATCGTGATGACAGGTCTAATCAGGCTCCAGGCAATTCCAATCGCTGTCTGCTTGTACCTGACTAGGATGTCGCGCCAGGCGAGAAACAGGAACAGCTCGCGGTAAGTCCAGAGATCCCGCCAGTAATGCCGCTCGGCTCGACCAGCTTCTATCACCATTTCCCGCTGGCTACTTGCCATTTCTCATTGGCACCGACTGGTTAAGCTTTCCCGCCTCGCGCTGAAGCTCCGCCACTTCGCGCTTCAGGCTTTCGTATTCGTCGAGCTTCAATTTCAAATAACGTACGGTAACTCTCGTCTTCTCTTTCATGCCCTTCGGCGTAAGGTAATAAAGATAGGCGCGCTTGCTTTCGTTCTTGCGAAAGTTGTTTACCTTTATCAGCCCTTTTTCTATGAGTGCCTGCAGGCAAAAGTTGACCCGCCCAAGGCTTACGCCAAGCTCACGGGCAATCTCGCGCTGGCTTGCGGTTGGATTTTTTTCCAGGAGCTTCAGAATGCGGTATCGATATTCGTCGGTCAGCATCAGCTGTGTTCAACGATTGAACATCCAGCCATTAGACAGGCAAACCCCGACGAAATCAAGCAAAAAGGATGGTTCAGGCCGTTACGCGTTGGTGTTGCAGGAAATCGGCATAGGCTGCTGTTATGCCGGCATGGAGTGAAACCGATGGGCGCCAACCCAAGGCAAACAGCCGTCCGACATCGAGCAGTTTGCGTGGCGTGCCATCCGGCTTGGAAGGATCGAATTTGAGCGAACCCGTAAAACCGACTGTCTTTGCAACCAACTCGGCCAGTTCTTTTATGGTCAAGTCTTCGCCGCACCCGATATTGATCAAAGGCGGGTATTGGGTAGTGTGGGCGTCGAAGATTTGGTCTTCCACGTTCATCAGCGTCACGCATGCATCCGCCATGTCGTCGCTATTGAGGAATTCTCTTCGTGGATTACCTGTCCCCCAAACGGTCACTTCGGGTACGCCGCGCGACTTCGCCTCGTGCATCTTGCGGATCAGCGCCGGCAGCACATGGGAATTCTGCAAGTCGTAGTTATCGCCGGAGCCATAGAGATTGGTCGGCATCGCAGAGAGGAAACGTGTGCGGTACTGACGATTGTAGGACCAGCACATTTCGATGCCGGCGATTTTGGCGATCGCATACGCCCTGTTGGTCGGCTCGAGCG
>DATNFD010000066.1:0-3352 GCA_035606555.1 Occallatibacter sp. | reverse complement strand
CGATTCAGCTTGTGCAATTCAACTCCCCGCGGGCCGTGAGATCGTCGACCGTCTACCGCAGGAGTTTATCGTCGACGACCAGGATGGAATTAATGACCCGGTGGGAATGATTGGGGCTCGGCTGGCGGTCAAAGTTCACATTGTTACCAGTCCCGTAACCGCCAGGCAAAATGCCATCAATGCCGTCAATCGGGCCGGTTTGATCGTTGCCGATATGGTGCTGGAGCAACTCGCAGCTGCCGAGGCTTCATTGTCCGAAGACGACAAGGAATTCGGCGCAGCTCTGGTCGACGTTGGTGCTGAAACCACAGGCCTCGTGATCTTCCAACGCGGTGCCGTGCAACACACAGCGGTGTTTCCTTTGGGTGGCTCCCATTTCACGAACGACATCGCTTTCGGATTACGCACGCCGATACCCGAGGCCGAAAAAATCAAACGGACCGTAGGAAGCGCTTGCAGTACGTCGCTCAGTGAAATGGAGCGTAGCGAATTGGTCGAAGTGCCCTCTGTCGGCGGCCGTGCGCCCCGTCAGCTCTCTAGACAAATCCTTTGCGACATTCTGCAGCCCCGAGCGGAAGAAGTGTTGATGCACGTCGCCGATGAGATAAAGGATTCCGGCTGGGAACGTCAGCTATCCAGCGGTGTGGTCCTAACTGGAGGCGGAGCACTTCTAAGTGGCATGACCGAAATCGCAGAACAAGTTTTTGATGCTCCGGTACGTGTTGGTTTCCCCGAACGAGATCGGTTTGGTGGCTTGGTGGAGGACATCCAGAGTCCCGCATGGGCCGCTGCAGCAGGATTGTCCTTACTTGCTTCACGCGCGCAGGCGAGTGAAATGCGCGCCGGCATGAGTCGGCGTGGTTCAACCGGAAAGTTGACACACTTCGTGTCAAAGTTTCGAAATCGTTTTGGTAGTATTTTTTGACAAGTTGTTGTATGCTCTCGCCCCGGTTGCACAAGATATTGTCCGCAAGATATGGACGCCGATGGCACGAGCTACCCAATATAGAAGAAAAGGGCCTTGGAAGCCTTCCCGTTTCGGGAGAGAGGAAATAACTATGGCACCGGACGCTCGTAAACCCGGAAATGGCATTAATATCTTCATTGATGATGATCCCCCGATCACTGGCGCACGCATAAAAGTTATCGGCATTGGGGGTGGCGGCGGTAATGCGGTCAATCGCATGATCGAAGCCGGCATCGAAGGCATTGAGTTTTTAGTAGCAAATACCGACCTGCAGGCGCTTAAACGCTCGCGCGCGCCAATCAAGATCCAACTCGGCAGCCGTCTTACTAAAGGCCTCGGAGCGGGAGCCGATCCAGGCATTGGCCGCGAAGCCGCGCTCGAAGACACAGACAAGATCATCGAAGTGCTTGAAGGTGCGGACATGGTCTTCGTGACTACAGGGATGGGCGGAGGCACGGGCACAGGTGCAGCACCAATCATCGCCTCGCTGGCCACCGAGTTGAACTGCCTTACCGTTGCTGTGGTGACGAAGCCGTTTCAGTTCGAAGGCCGTCGTCGGATGCAGCAAGCGGATCATGGGCTACGAGAACTCCGCGAATGCGTCGACACTGTAATAACGATCCCGAATGAGCGTTTGCTACACACGGTTGAGAAGGGCGCATCGTTATCTGATTCGTTCCGCATCGCCGATGATGTCTTGCGTCAGGCAGTGCAGGGCATCAGCGATCTGATCACGGTGCCTGGTTTAATCAATTTGGATTTCGCCGATGTGAAGGCCATCATGTCCGGTATGGGCATGGCTTTGATGGGCGCAGGTCACGCGTTTGGTGAGAACCGCGCGATAGAAGCGACGCAGCAGGCGATCTCGTCTCCGCTGCTGGAAGAGGCATCCATCCAAGGAGCCAAGGGCGTACTGATCAATATCACTGGCGGCTCAGACCTTACGTTGTTTGAAGTGAACGCCGCTGCCACGATCATTCGCGAGGCTGCCGACGAAGATGCCAACATCATCTTTGGCGCTGTCATCGACGAAGCGATGCGCGACCAGATGAGGATCACTGTGATTGCCACCGGCTTCGATCGTGAATCGGTCTCGGTAGCTGCTGCGGGATCGACTTCCACGATGCCCGCAACGGCGCCGCGCACGCTGCCACGTCCTCTGGACGACTTGCCGCGTCCCATGATGAGCGCTCGCGCGGACGATCTCGACGTGCCCACTTTCATTCGCAAAAAAGCGGACTAACAAAGCAGCACACAGCTTTTGGATTACTAAAAGGGAGGCTAAAAAGCCTCTCTTTTTTTCTTCAAATGAGCGACAACTCATATTGTTTTCACTTTGCTTTTTCCTAGATGGTTGTGTAGCATGTGCCCATTCCCTGGCAGGTTTTTCCATTACGAGCAAAAATTTCCAATCTCCTCGAGTGGCCGCAGCCTGCGAGTGTTTATTATCGATCTCCGTTAGCTCTTCCCTTCACATGATGTGCTCAGCGCGATCGATCAACCCGTCCTATGTTTTGGAGGTAACGATCCAGTGAATCGTAAACTTATTAGAACCACACTTGCAGAAGTTAAAGGCAAGGCTCGCGAAACGCCGCCGGCGAGAGAGAGATCAAACGGCGGTTTCCAACGTAACTCAGGCGGCGAGGGGGGAAGGGAAGTTCAACAACGTCCAGCGCAGCAATCATCCGTGCAAGTTCGTAAACGCGTTCCGCCGCCGATGGAAACCAATGCCGAGATCTTTTATTACAAGAAACAGATTGATGCTCACACCCCGATGGTGATCGTGCTCACCGATGGCGAAGAAATCGAAGGCACGATGGAGTGGTACGATCGCGGCGCGATTAAGGTCAATCGTCAGGCAGCACCCAACCTCCTGGTACTGAAAAGAAATATCAAGTACATGTACAAGGCCGACGAACGCGTAGCGCCACCAGCGGAATAAGTTCCGTGTCGTTTGTCAGATGGACCTCCCCCACCTTCGCCATACGCGACGTATGCGTCGTCTCAACTAATGGGCCAGTTCGCCAATAGCTCAGCCTTTGGTCAGCGCCGGCGTTCGTTGCCAAGGGTCGCCATCACTATGGGTGATCCCGCTGGTATCGGTCCTGAAGTTGTCCTCAAGGCAGTCGCTGAAGATGAAATCAGAGCCATCTGTGTTCCCTTCATCATTGGCGATGCTCAACTACTGGCCCACACCGCCCGCACTCTCGACCTGCAATGCGGGTACGACATCATCCGGCAAGGTGAAGCGATTCCCGACGACCTTTCTGGCCCCGTAATTTTTCATCTCAACAATATTGGTGGTCACATTGAGCCCGGAATCGAATCGGGAGCTGCGGGAAAAGCGGCTGCCGGATACATTGAGGCAGCAGTCGAACTTTGTGC